>NZ_CP051155.1:2400000-2749927 GCF_012277275.1 Gephyromycinifex aptenodytis
GCGCGGGAACGATCCGCGCGGGCGGCTCGGGTTCAGCCCTTATCGGCTGTCAGGTGAACTGCTCAGAGGTCGACGACCTCGTTCTCGCCTTCGACGCGCTCGCCCGAGACGCGCGATTTGACGAGGTTTGCCACCTGGGTGACCTTGCTGTTGCCCGGGGAGTCCCAATACTCGGCGGTGTCCGCCTCCACGACGATGAGGATGTTGTTCGGGTTTTCCGGCCCACCGTCCATCCACGCGCCGGTGAAGCTGCTCCACAGTTCGGTGAGCTTGGCCACATCGTCGACGATCCGGGCGGTACCGGACAGGGATACCCAGGAGCCCTTACCGCTGTAAGCGACGTTGACGGCCGGATTTGCCTGCAGGTCGGCGACCTTGTCGGAGTCGCGTTCGGTGATGAAGTACGCCGTTCCGTCGAAGTCCACGTCTTGGGTGGCCATCGGGTGCGAAACCAGACGCCCCTGCCGATCTTGATGGGTCAGCATGGCGATCCGGGTGTCCTTCATGATCTCGATGAGCGTTGCGCGTGCGTCGTCCATGAGAGCTCCTTGTCCGAGTAGTCGATATCTCCTTTTACCCGGCCAGCTCGCTTTGTGCACCCGGTAGTTCGGCGCCGTCGACACCTGCGGGCGCCGGCATCCGGCAGTGCGCATCGAATGTCATGACTCGGCTCACATCGCGCTTCCCGCATCCGTGCCGCGAACTGCCTGCCGGGAGGTTCTCACCTGTCTCGTCACCACATGTGTGCATCGCCGCGGTCCGAGGGAGGTGTCGGGACGCCACGACTGACGGTCCCGAGTCGCACGATGGGCGAGCCCGTGTCAGCCTGTGCTCAGACACTTGCTGCCCGAAGGAGCCATAGGCATGACGATCCAGGACGGTTTCGACCACCCTCAGGATGCCGACCACACCCGCGGAACACGTTCCGAGGGCCTGCGTACGCATGAGCAGAGCACATTCGATCGGTCCCGGACCGACGGCGAGGGTGGCTCGATCGTGCTCCACGAAGAAGAGCTGCGCATCCGCACCGAGCGCATCCCCACCGGGCGCGTGACGTTCCGGAAGCGCGTCGTCACCGAAGAGCGCACGGTCGTGGTCACGGTACGTCGCGAAGAGCTCGAGATCATCGAAGAGGACCTCACCGCTGATGCACCCCCGGCGTCGGAGGCGGGACTGCCGGCGGTGACGGGCGAGCGCCTGCACGACGAGGTTTCCAGCGCTGCAGATCTCACCCATTCCCCGGAGGGCGACATCGAGATCATTCTGTACGCCGAGCGCCCGGTCGTCACTCTGGAGACGGTCGCCGCGGA
The DNA here is from genome assembly GCF_012277275.1 of Gephyromycinifex aptenodytis. Taxonomy (GTDB): domain Bacteria; phylum Actinomycetota; class Actinomycetes; order Actinomycetales; family Dermatophilaceae; genus Gephyromycinifex; species Gephyromycinifex aptenodytis. The sequence goes on from NZ_CP051155.1 coordinate 2,401,311, forward strand.
GCGGGTACAGGTGCACCGCGGGTCGATCACCGAGAACCAGGACGTGACGGCCGAGGTCTTCCACGAAGAGGCTGTACTGGAACGCGAGGGCGAGGCGCCCGATCACCAGCCTCGGCGCTGAGTATCGGCCAGACCTGCCCAGCCCCTGCGAAGGTTGAGCTTGCTGGACCTGCACAACCATCCGGTTGGCGGGGCCGCAAGCTCGCCTTCACGCGTCAACGGCGACTGTGGCTGGTGGCGGAGGCGGCTGCCGTCGCTACCGCAGGCTTCTCTGCCGCAGCCAGGCCCACAACGACGGCCAGGGTGAGGGCAAGCCGTTCCGCGTTTGCCGGGTGATCGACCAGGCTGGCGACGAAGAAGCCGGTGAGCGCGGCAGCCAGCGCGGGGACTGAGGCATGTCCACTTTTGGCTGCGCGCACCAGGCGCGCGATCAGGATGACGCTGATCGCCACCGTCGCGCTCAGCCCGAGCCAGCCGGTTTCGACGAGCCAGGTCAGCCACAGGTTGTGGGCGTGACGGAAACGCTCATCGCCGGGAACCATGTGGTCGATCAGCGCGCCGGAACGCCCCATGCCGCTGCCCCAGGGGTGCGCGCCGGCCAGCGTCATCGCGGCTCGCCACACACTCGTACGCACCCCAGCCGAGAACCCGAGGCTGAGCAGAGCCGTCACCCCCAGTAGCGCCGCCACTACGGCGCCGCCGCCGAGGTAGAGCCGAAGGCGGGAGGGGCGGGCCACGACGACGAAGGTCAGTGCTGCCGCGATGGCGGCGCACATCCCGCCGCGCGACCAGGTCACCAGGACGGCAGCGGCGGCGGCCACCAACGGCAGCGCCAGCACGGTTCGGGTGTGAAGATCGTCGGCCCGGCCGACGGCGCTGCCGGCAATGGGGACCAGCAGCACCAGGAAGGGTGCCAACAGGTTGGGGTTGGCGAACGGGCCGGTGGCCCTGATGAGTGATCCGGCCAGGCAGGTATCGGCCGAGCCGTCGAGGGCTCCGCGGCAGAAACCGGTGGGAACGCCGTTGGCTACCTGGGCAAGAGCCGACGTCGCAGCGATGGCCACAGCGAACAGTGCGAGGTGGGTGATCGCGAGCCAGCTGGCGGGGGCGATACGTCGAATGCCGGTTGCCAGGTAGGCGACGGCTATCGCTGTCAGCAGCGCCCGCCACGAGGCCCAGCCGTGCCCGGTGCGCAGTGCGGCGATGGCCCCGGAAGCGACCAGGGCCAAGACTGCGATGCCGAGCGCGCTCGGGCGCGGCGGAAGAACGACGGGTCGAATCCTGTCTGCGCACAAGAGCGCGGCAAGGCCGAGCAGTACCACGAGGCGTAGCGGGGTGAATAGCCAGAACACGGGCTGGTCCGGCAGCGCATCGGTGGTTGCCTGGGCTAGCACCACTGCCAGCGCGGCGATCGCTATTGCCGAGCACAGTTGTCGGCGTCTCCAGGCCTGTGGTCGTGAACTCGGCGGCCTCGGGGCAGGGATGGCGGTGGAGCCGGAGCGCTGCGGTGGTGCGTCGAGGGTCACCCCTTGTTTGTCGCGCAACGGCATGCACACTCCTTCGACAGGTTGTGAACGGCGTCTGACGGCTGCTGGTCATCTGCGTGAAACGTGCCGACCTCGCCTCCGCGACGAGGGGCCAGAACTCAGTGATGTGTAGGAAACCGTTGTGGCACAACCAGATTTACGATGAGCGGGGCGGCCGCTCGGCCTGCCCTTCTGCGCTGGGGGAGAGGTTCTCATGTCCACCCGATTCGCCACCACATCCATCGCCGCTTCACTGGTTACCGGTGCCCTGCTGTGCTCGGCCGCCACGCCCGCCTTGGCTGAGTCCACCGCGCTTCGGCCCAAACCGGCCGCTCGCGCCCTGACGTACACCTATCGCGTGGCGGCGCCGCGCTTCCTTCCTGACGGCACCCCCAGCGATGCTCGGGGCAGCGCCGCCGTCGGGATCAGCGACGACGGGCGGGTCGTCGGCAATGCCGGTAGCGGTTCAGATCCGGTGCGCGGTGCGGCATTCGTCGGCGACGGGCGGCGCAACCGGTGGCTGGCGATGCCACCGGCGCAGAGCACCGGCCAACCGAAGGTGAACGCGGTAGCCCCCAACGGGCTCATCGCCGGTTACTTCGGCGGGCCGGCCGAAGCGATCACGGTGTGGAACCGTGCGGGCCGACCGCAATTGAAGCCCATCGCCGAGGGTTGGAACTACGGGTTGAATGCCGCCGCCATCAACAGCCGTGGCCAGGTGGTCGGCTGCACTTCCTCGGTCAAGACCGGAACGCCGGTGCGCTGGGAGGCCGACGGCACTTCCACCGTGCTGCTGATGCCCAAGCCCGGTAACTGCGAGATGGCCGGGATCTCTGAAAGTGGCGTCGCGGTCGGCACCTTGCACAACCCGTACTACGCCGACCGGACCTTGTTCCCGTTGCCGGTTCAGGTCACCGCGGACGGTGTGCGCTACCTGCGGACGGCGCGCCGGGGCGCCGCCGCAGCGAGCGCTCACGGGATCTCTCCCAACGGTCGGTTGATCATCGGCACCCTCGGCAGCTGCTTGGGTAAGGATGCGTGTCAACCGGCGTGGCTCTCGGCGACCCGTGCGCCGCAGCCGCTGCGGGGAGCGGGCCGCTTGGTCCCGACCGATGTCAACGACGCGGGGCTGGTCGTCGGCTCCGCCGGGGGTCGGGCCAAGAGCTGGCAACGGGGCCGACTGGTGGATCTGACGAACGCGACCCGTCTGCCGCGCGGCTGGGTGATCACCTCGGCCGCCGGGGTGAGTGCACGCGGTGAGATCGCGGCGACGGCGATGACCCCGGCCGGGTCCAGCGTGGCGCTTCGGCTCTCACCGCGCTGAGCTCAGGTGCGTACGTCGCTGCTCAGACGTCGGGCGGCCGTGGTGGCCAGGATCGCCACGGCCCCCACGCCTGCGGCGATGGCGGTCGGCATCGACTGAGGTTCGTCCGTGATCCGTCCCACCGTGATCCAGGCCAGCCCCCACGCCATCGCGGCGGCGATGGCGACCCGCCCTCGACTCCAGTGGCCCAGTGCGATCCCGACCGCGCTGGCGACCGCGACGACGGCCACGGCCAGCCAATCAGCCAACGGTGGCGCGACCTGTACCCCGCCGGCTGCCAGGGCGGCGGCGATGTTGGCGCAGACGGCGACGCATACCCAGCCCAGGTAGAGACCGAACGTCAGATCGGTTACGACACGGTCGGCGGCGCTGGTCGGGCTGATTGCGCGCAGTCTCATCATCAATGCGATCAGGCTGGCCAAGAGCAGCAGGATGACGACGACGCTGATTGCTATCCAACCGACCTGGGTCACCAGTAGCCACGAAGCGTTGAGCACCATCGAAGCCGCGACGAGCCAGCCGATCGCACGATGGCGTTGCTGGCTCGCCTGGGAGGGCAGCCACTGCCACACGGTGTAGGCGAACAGGCCGAGATAGATCACCGACCAGATTGAGAAGGCGGGCCCGGCTGGGGCGATATGGGTGGCATCGGCTGCCAGCGCCCCGCCGGAGGACTCCTGCACACGGGTGCCGAGCACGCCGGTGCCGAGAAGTGTTCCGAAGATGCAGAAAACCTCGGCGGCGCTCACGCTCATCTGTCGGGCGCGGTCTGCGGGTGACACTTGGGACGTCATCTGCTTCTCCAGGGGCGGGGTCCTCCATGATCGGTCAGAACCGGTCAAGCAAGAAAGCGGGGATTCGCATCTGCTGCGAATCACCCGCTTTCTCGAAGTGGTCCAGCGCTATCCGACCTTGAGCCAGGGCAACTGGAAGCGGCTCACCATGTCTCGCACCGGCCGGGCGGCCACCTGGGGTGCCGTCGGTGTGAGTGCCGTGGCGCGCACCGGGATGTCGAGGTCCTGCAGCAGCTCGATCACTCGCTCCTCCAGGTCGTCGCGGATGGCACGAACCACATCGAGGGGCTGGTGCTGCGGGTCGGCCACGTCCCAGTCGAGGCTGCGGTAGCCCGGGGAGGCGTCCAGCGTGGTGCCCATGCGCACCACGACGTCAGATGCCTGGAGGATGTCGCCGCTCAAAGCCGTGGGATAGGCGTGCTCGAGTTCGATACCCCGCTCACGCAGGGCCTCGACAACGAGGGGATTGATGATGCCGGTGGGGTGTGCGCCGGCGGAGCGCACATGCACTCGGCCCTCGCTCAGGTGCTCCGCCAGGGCAGCGGCCATCTGAGAGCGGCCTTCGTTGTGCACGCACACGAAGAGGATCTCCGGGGTCGCCTTCGCCAGCCGTCCCTGAGCACTGGCCGAAGCGAGCAGCTGATCGCGGGCATGCTTTTCGACAAGGACCGGGAGGAACTCCGGGTGCCGTGATGTCGGTTCCAGCTCGGCCCGTGAGCGCATGACCTGAGAGGTCACCTCGGAGCGCGAGAAGGTGCCCTCGTAGCGGTACGCGAGTTCGTCGGTGATGCGGTCAAAGAGGTCTTCGGTATGGAGCGTCATGCGGGTCCCCGCCGTTTGGGTGAACATAAGGTTAACAAGAAGTGTACAGAGGTAGCGTGGTGCTGGCTAGACTGATGTATTCGTCTGCCCCCGTTTTTCAGGACCACCCGCGCTCGGGCGGGGCAAGAGTCCGCCGGCTGGGCTGGTCGACAAGGGGTTCGAGGCGCAGAGGCGTGTCCTCTGCAGGGTCGGCGGGCGTAGGTACTCCCTCTGCCGCCGGCCGAAAGCCCCTGGATAGGCTGCGGGGGTGAAATCACGGTCCGGCGCTTGGGATGAGTGCGTTTTGTTAGCGGTTATCGCGCTCGGTGGGGCGTGCGGAGCGGTATGTCGATTCCGGTTGGCGGTGAGCCGCCCCGGTCTTGCGGTCGGCTTCCCGCTGAGCACGATGATGGTCAATGTGCTCGGGGCGGCAGCCATGGGTGTGCTGCTGGGGATCCTGGCCGCCCGTCAGTCGCATCGCCTGTGGCGCCCCTTCATCGGAGCTGGTTTCCTGGGCGGATTCACCACCGTGTCGGCGTTTGCGCTGGAGGCACAGCAGTTGTTGGCGGGGGGATACGTGTCGGTAGCGCTGAGCTATCTGGTGCTGACCCCGATCGCTACCGTTGCCGCGTTCGCTTTCGGTTCCGGGCTTGTCCGCTTGGTGTTGCGGAACGGAGATTCAGCGTGATTGCGTCCGTGTCGGTGCTGCTCGTGGCGGCAGGGGCAGCGCTTGGCGCTCCGGCCAGGTTCGTCGTGGACCGGGCCGTAACGGCTCACACCAGCTCTGAGCTGCCGTGGGGCACGCTCCTGGTGAATGTGGTGGGTTCCTTCCTGCTCGGCGTCGTCGCGCATGTGTTCGCGACCACGGGGACCTTGATCTGGGGAGTGGGTTTCTGCGGCTCCTTCACCACCTACTCGACCTTGGCCGCCCAGACCTGGGAACTCGCTGGCCGACACCGCGGCGCGGCCGTGCTCAACATCGGCTGCAACGTCGTGGCGTGCGTATTCGCGGTGTGGGGCGGGTTGGGTGTCGGTCTGCTGCTGGCTCGATGATGGCCCCGGGGGTGTCCGGACCCTTGCTCGAACGTTCAGGAGACGAACATGTGCCGTGCGGTGCGGTGCCCGACCTGTAGCAAGACGACCTGGGTCGGTTGCGGCCAGCATGTCGAGGCCGTGATGAAGAACGTCCCGCAGGCGCACCGATGTATCTGCCCGCAGCGAGCCGGGACCTCGCGGCCCGGAACGCAGTGATCGTCGGCCCGGCCCGTCGCTGAATCGGAGGGCAGCGGCCAGCCTCAGGCTGAGGCCGCGGTCAGCGCCTTGCGCCAGGTCGGTACCCGAACCCGTTGCGAGAAGACGTCGTAGTCGCTGGCTTCGATGCGATCCAGAATCTGCGAATACAACGCGCGCGCAGTCGCAACGCACTGGGCTGATCGAGTGGGCAGCAGTGGGATCCCCGTGTCTGCTTGCGCGTAGAGCCTGCGGTTGCGGGCGATCTCGAAGGCCATCAACTCGCGCCACTGCGCCGTGACCTCACGCCGGGCAGGGTCTGCGTCGAACCGCTCGAGATCCTCCTGCGGGATGTACACGCGGCCGCGTTCGAGATCCTCGCCCACATCCCGAAGGAAATTCGTCAACTGGAACGCGAAGCCGAGGGCGCGGGCCGGTTCTCTGGCCCCAGGAGCCATCGGGCGCAGCACGGGCAGCATCATCTCCCCGACCACGGCCGCCGAGCCCTCCATGTAGGCAAGGAGGTCTTCCCACGTCCGGTAGGTGTGCTGGGACAGATCCAGTGCCATGGCATCGAAGAAGCGGGTCAGGCATTCCTTCTCGATGTTGGTGTGCCGGATGGTGTGCCCGATGGCGGCCAGCAACGCATCTTGCGTGGGGCCGCCCTCGACGGCGCGATCGACCTGGGCCGCGAACTGGGTCAGTCCCGCTCTGGTGGCGCTGGTGTCGCCCACGGTCGCGCCGGGGGCATCGACGATGTCGTCGGCCAGTCGGCACAGCGCGTACACCGCATAGACGTGGCAGCGTTGCTGCGGGGAGAGCAACGCCGTGCCCCAGAAATAGGTCGTCCCATACTTCCAGGTGATTTCCCGGGCCTGCCGGTAACCCGCGGCGAGTAGTTCACGCGGGGGTGAAGAAGGTTCAGGGGAGGGTAAACCAGCCATCAGCGACCCCCAGCAGCCGAACGTGCCCGATAGGAATCCACGCGGTCAGCAGCCAGCTTCCCGCTCACCAAGACCATGGGCACACCCACGCCGGGGATCGTGCTGGACCCGGCGAAGAACAACCCGGGGACGCGCCGCTCGACATTAGAGGGCCGGAACGGGCCGGTCTGGGCGAAGGTGTGCGCAAGCGCGAAGGGCGTGCCTTGCGCCATCCCGAGCCGCCGCCAATCCAACGGCGTGAAGTACTCCTCCGCGACGACATCGGTGGGGTAGCCCTCAGCAGCCAGGAAGGTGCGCAGCCGCTCCCGCATCGGCTCCGCCTCGCGGGTCCAGTCGACCTTGCCGCCCAGGTGTGGCACGGGCTCCAGCACATACAGCGTCGAGCCCCCTGGGGCTGCAAGCGACGGTTCGCTCAGGGAGGGAACGCATACCAGCCTGGAGGGGTCGGGCATGAGGGTGCCGCGCTTCATCAGCGCGTCGAAGGCCGGGTTCCACTCCTTGCCGAAGTGGATGTTGTGGTGGTGGATGCCCTCTGCGGGCATGCCGTTGGCCCCGACATGCCAGACGACGGCCGACGGCGAATACGTGCCCTTGCGGACCGCCCGCGGCGCTTCCAGCTCAGGCAGGAGTTTCTCGTAGGCCACCGGTAGGTCCAGGGTGCACACCAGGGCGTCGGCATCGATCCTCTCCCCGCCCTGCAACACCACACCGGTGACAGGGCTGTCCTGCCCGCCGCTGCGAACGATCCGTTCGACGGTGCTGTTGTAGCGGATGTCCACCCCGGCCCGCTGCGCGGCGGTGGCCATGGCCACCGGGATGGCACCCATCCCGCCCTCGGGGAACCAGACCCCCTCGATGGAGTCCATGTAGGTGATGACGGCGTAGATGACCAGTGCAGATTCGGGTGGGAGCCCGGCGTACATCGCCTGAAAGGTGAAGAGCCGGTGCAGTCGCTCATCACGGAACCAGCGCCGGATACGCGGCCCGAGTCGACCGAAGCCGCCGAGGGCGACCAGACGGGCGGCGGCCACCGGCGCCGAAAGCAGGTCCAGCGGGGAATCGAAGTTCTTGTCGATGAAGTTCGGCATCTCGGTGCGGTAGAGCTTGCGCAACCAAGGGACGAACTCATCGAACGCGGCAGCGTCCAAGCTGCCGCAGGTGCGGGCGATTTCCTCGCGCATCGCGTCGTGACCGAAACGGACCATGATCTCGCTGCCGTCGGCGAATCGGGCCCGGTAGCCGGGGTCGATTCGTCGCATGGGCAGCAGCTCTTCCAGGCTGGACCCGGCCGCATGCAGCGCATCCTGAACCAGATCCGGCATGGTCATCACGGTCGGCCCGGTGTCGAAGGTGTACCCGGCGCGGCTGACCCGACCGGATCGTCCGCCCGGAATCGCTTCGCGTTCCAGGAGAACGACGTCGTGGCCGCGGCCCCGCAGGTGGCAGGCTGCAGACAGGCCGGCAAGGCCGGCACCGATGACGGCGACGCGGGTCATGAACGGGTCCGGCGCAGTGAAAGGCGCTGCCCGTCGACGGTGGAAATTCCACGGTGGGGGGCGGTTGCTGGCATGCTTCACGCTAACCCGAAGGGCCGGTGCATCGCTCGCCGGACACGAGCAGCCCGCCTAGGCTGGCCGATATGAACCACAACTCGTGCAGAGTCGGTGTTCGATGAACGTGCTCGTCACCGGCGCATCGGGATACATCGGGGCCCGGCTCGTACCGGAGCTCCTCAAACGCAACCATCGCGTCCGGGCCACGTTCAGCCGCGACGTCACCCGCGCCCAATCGTTCTGGTGGGGACCGCAGGTCGACGCGGTGAAGATGGACGTGCTCAACCCCCGCGACGTTCGGGAAGCGATGCAGGGCATGGACGCCGTGTACTACCTGGTGCACGGCATGGCCAAGGCCGACTTCATGCAGAAGGACCGCCAGAGCGCCCGGATTGTGGCCGAGGAAGCCAAAGCTGCCGGGGTGCAACGCATCGTCTACCTCACCGGTCTCGTTCCTCCGGTAGCCCTGACGGATCTCTCCGATCACATCTCCTCGCGCCTGGAGGTAGAGATGATCTTGCGCGCCAGCGGTGTGCCGACGTTGGCGCTGCGAGCCGCGATCATCATCGGCGCCGGGTCGACCTCGTTCGAGATCGTTCGCCAGATCAGCGAACGGTTGCCGATTCAGACCGTGCCGACCTGGATGAACTCCGACGTGCAACCCATCGCTGTGGTCGATGCCCTGGAAGCGCTCCTTCGAGCTATCGAGGTAGCGCCGCGCACACGCAGCTACGACATCGGCGGTACGGAGCGCATGAGTTACGCCAAGCTGCTGCGCCTGTACGCCCGGATCAGCGGATTGCAGCGCCCGCAGATGCCGCTGCCGCTGGTGCCCGATCGGGTGGTCGGCATGCTCGCCGGGATGTTCACCGACGTCCCGTCATCGACGGTGGAGTCGCTCATCGAATCGTTGCACCACGACATGGTCTGCGCGGAGACGGATTTCCGCCGCGATCTGATGCCGACCGGGTACCGCATGATGGGGCTCGAACAGGCAATCACCCGAGCGTTGACCCGAGCTCCTCGCGAGAGCGACCCGGCCGATCTCGATCCGATGGGTTCCTGGCCCAGCGACCCGGCGTGGGCAGGTGGGCGCATCGACCTCGTCGGCGGGCGACCCATGAGAGATGACAGTGGGCTCGGCGGGCTGCTGTTGGGACCGGAGACTTCATGAAGCTGTCCCATACCCAGACCGTCTCGGCCACGCCGGAGGCGATGTTCGCCGCCTTCATGGACGTGCGCAAGATCGGCCGCTGCTTCCCCGGTGCCGCAGTCACCTCGGTGGACGGTGACGACTTCACCGGGCATCTGACGACAAAGGTCGGCCCGTTCACCCTCACCTATGAGGGCGAGGGGGAGATGACGCTGCGTGACGCCGAGAACGGCCGTGCCGCGCTGCAGGCCAGCGGCGGCGAGAAGCACGGCTTCGGACGTGCGGACATGGCCGTCGAACTGCAGTTGACGGCCACTTCGCCGGGCGGCACGCTCGTGCATCTGGACACCCTGATCAACGTGTACGGCTCGCCGGCTGACCTCGGCGGCGGTTTGGCCCAACGCATCTCGGAACCGCTGGTGCACCGTTTTCTGCAACGGATGGCCGGTGAGGTCGAGGGCGAGGACGTCGGGGACGACGCACCGCTGGACATCGGGCGCAATGTGTTGCCGGGGCTGGTTGCCTCCTACGGGCGTTCCTTCGGTAGGGCGTTTCGGCGTCGATGATCACGTCATGCCAGCGGTGACGGTCGCGGTTGTCATCCCGGTCTTGGACGACGCCGCCGAACTCGCCGAGTGCTTGGCGGCCCTCGGGCGACAAACGCGGGTGCCGGAGCAGATCATCGTGGTCGACAACGGCTGCCGTGACGAGTCCGTCAGCATCGCCGCGGCCGCCGGTGCCCGCGTGGTGTTCGAGCCACGCCGGGGGATCCCGGCCGCGGTGGCCGCCGGTTACGACGCCTGCCAGGCGTCGGTGATCGCCCGCTGCGACGCCGACACCCGGGTTCCGCCGGATTGGATCGAGCGCATCGCGGCCCGGTTCGAGACCCACCCCGACCTGGTCGGGCTCACCGGGCCGGGGCGCTTCGTCGACATGCCCGCGGCAGCGGGCCGACTTGCGTGGGCGTTCTACGCGGCCGGGTATTTCGGCGCGGCCGGCGCGGCCGGGGCGAATGTGCCGCTGTGGGGATCGAACATGGCCCTTCGAACCAGCGCGTGGCGCCAGGTTGCGCCGCGGGTGCACCGTAGCGACCCCGGCGTGCACGACGACCTCGACTTGAGTCTGGCGCTGGGCCCCACCGCGCGTATCGACTTCGACCCGGCCTTGCGGGTCGGCGTGCGCGGGCGCATGTTCCACTCCTGGGCGGCGTCACGGCACCGCTTCGTCCTGGCCGCTCGGACCCTGCGCCTGGGGTGGGCGTGGGCCGGGCCGGGGCAGCGCTGGCTGGCCCGCTGGACGGGACGCCGCCGCCCGGCTGGACTACCTCGGCCCGCGTCGCACCGGAAACGCTGAGCCAGTGGCGCTGTCAGCGCCGAGGTGCAGAGCGCTCGCGGATTCGCCGGACAGGGTGTCAGGGCAGCCGTGGCGGCAGCGCCGACGTAACGGCAGTGGTGCTCGCCACCGCTCACACCCGGCGCCGGGTCAAGCGTTGAGTTGCCACAACCCGATGAGCAGTTGGGTCAGGGCCGCGCCGACGGCGTAGTTCGCGCCCAGGAAGCGGCGCCAGCCTGCGTTGGCCTGTTCGCTGTGCTCGTCGGAGACGGTGCGGTAGGGCCAGGCCAGCGCCATATACGGCACCACCAGGACGGCGGCGACCGGCCCCGGCCACGGGGTCAACAGCAGTAATACCGCGGCCAGCGTCCACAGCGTCAACGCCAGCCGGACGGTGCGAGCCGCGCCGAACACCGTCGCGACCGAGGCCAACCCACCGGCCCTGTCTGCGGTGACGTCCTGAACCGCGCCGAAGGCTTGGCTGGCCATCCCCCAACAGAAGAACGCCCCCAGGATCAGCGCGTGCGCAGGGCCCAACTGAGCGCCCGCCAGCACGAAGCCGTAGAGGGCCGGTCCGACGAAGTGGGTGCTGGACGTCGCCGAATCCAGCACCGGCCGCTCCTTGAAGCGCAACCGCGGCGCCGAGTACGCCACGACGGCGAACAACACCACCAGCAGCACCAGGGCCGCGCGCAGCGAGCCCAGCGCCACCAACCAGATCACGAACGGCAGCGGAACCACGATCGCGCAGACCAGCGTCAACCGGTGCAGACCTTTATCCAGCAGCGCCCCCTCGGCGCCACCCTTGCGCGGGTTGCGACGGTCCGACTCGTAGTCGAAAACGTCGTTGACCCCGTACATGAGCAGGTTGTAGGGGATGAGGAAGAAGGCTGTACCCACGAGGAGCCGGGCATCGACCTCTCGGGTGGTGAACAGGTAGGCAGCCGCGAACGGGAAGGCCGTGTTCACCCAGCTCAGCGGCCGAGAAGCGAGCACAACCTGCCAGAGCCGGGAACCGGTGGCGCGTTCGCCGGTGGCTGCGCGCCGCTGCGTTCGCCCCTGCAACAGATGCCACAGCGCGGGCAGCAGCACCACGGCGGCCAGGGGGTATCCGAAATCTTCGATCGGCGCCCGATACAGCACAAGCCCCAGTCGCTTGGAGGTGTCGTAGTCGAAGAGCCCGGCGCTGATCATGAGGTTGTCGAAGACCGCAGTCAGCAGCGCCAGCACCGCGAAGGCAGCCGCGGCCGCTTTCCAACTCGGCGCCTGGCCGCGCCCGCGGCAGGTCAGGGCGGCAACCGCCCACGCCGTACCGGCCGCCCCTAGAAAGATGACGTTCACCAGCGAGAACGTCCACGCCCCGGCGCTCATACGGCCCGCTCGTGGTGCCGGACGCGACCCGAAAGCAGACGCAGCGCGCCGGTGTACAGCACCAGCGCCGAGTAGGAGAGCAACAGCAGGAACACCGACTCCTCCACGGGCAGATCAGGGGCAAGCTGCAACCCGGTCATGTACGGACCGTCCGCGCGAAAGAACAGACCTAGTCGCAAGCCCACATGGTCCCAGCCCAGGAAAAGCGCTACTCCGGCGGCCAGAACGATGAACGCGGCGCCTGCGTCACGGAATAGCGCCAGCCTCCACCGATGATCGATGAGGCCCATACCGAGGATCGAGACGGTCAACGCCGCCAGGTAGGTATAGCTCACGAGTGACCTCCGCGACTGGTCCGGATATGGAACCGAACGGCCCCTGGCATCAGCGCCCCATCGATCGGAGAAGATGAGACCGATGGATACACCCTGGTGGCACCGGCCCACAGATCGCTGGACCCGAGCCGGCGACGTACTGCGCCTGCTCGGTCTGTGCAGCGCGATCTGCGCACCCCTGCGGTTCGGCTGGGTGGCCACACCGCTGTTCGCCCTCGTCGTGCTCGGCCTGGCCTTGCTGCGGCTGCGGGACGTTCCGTCCTCGGCCGACCCAGCCGGCGGGGCGGTGCTGCTGGCTGCGGGTTGGTTCGCGATTCTCGACCTGTACGCCCGGGTGCCCGGGCTGGACCTGGCCGTGCATTTCGCTGCCGGTGGCGTGGTCGCCCACCTGGCGCTGACCATCGCCCGCACCGCCGGGGTGGTGCGGGGATACCCGCAGCCGTCGCGGGCCGCACTGGCCCTGCTGGGAGTGAGCATCGCGCTCGGGCTGGCGCTGGGCTACGTCTGGGAACTGCTGGAATGGGCAGGACACACGTGGGTGGACCCCCGGATTCACATCCCGTACGCAGACACCATGACCGACATCGCGGCAGGCGGTCTCGGCGCTGCTGCCATGGGCATCGTGCGGTTGTGGGTGGGTGAGCGCGAGAGTAAATGACGCGCGGTGCCTACCGCCGCAGATACCGGATCCAGCCCCCAACGACGTCATCCCCGGTTCGGGGCCGGGGCGAAAAGCGGATTCTCGACGCTGGCCGGCAACTGGGCGTACTGCAGCACCGACCAGGGGCTGATGAGCGCTGGAGCCGAAGCGGCCGTGGCGCGCACACTCGCCCAAGGCGCCCACGAGTACTCCATGACCTCGCCGGGATCGGGGTCGACCGACCCGCGCAGACTACCCACGAAGACTGGACAGACCTCGTTCTCCACCACGCCGCTGGCATCGACGGCACGGTAGCGAAACTGCGGCAGGGCGCAGGTCAAGGTCTCCACCTGCGCCCCCAGCTCCTCGAAGACTCGCCGGCGGACGGCGTCCTCGATCGGTTCATCGGGTCGCGGGTGTCCGCAGCAGGCGTTGGACCACACACCCGGCCAGGCCGCCTTGGTCAAAGCCCGCCGGGTCAGCAAGGTCCGGCCCTGGGAATCCAGGGCGTGAAAGGAGAACGCCAGGTGCAGCGGGGTGTCTTCGGTGTGCACGTCGCGGCGGGCGGCCCTGCCGCAGGGACGCGCCGAATCGTCGAGCAGAACGACATCGTCCGGGGCCGGGCCGTCGCCAGGCCGGGAGGTGTGCAGAGGATGCGTGGTCACCGGTGGTCCGTCCATACGTGATGCCCTGTGCCGGGGTGGGGAGCAGGTCTGCAGCGACCCTAACCCGGCTCGGGAGCTGCCCGCCCACCTAGTGCAGCCCCTTTCAGGCCGCGTAATGCCCGCCCGGTGCGTATCTTCGACTCATGACGCACTTAAGCGATGCTGATCGCACTGCGAACGCACAGGCGCAGCGCGAGTCCTCCCGCCCGGAAGCAGCCCACGACGAGGACGAGAGCGTGGTGGAGGTCCACCTGAACCAGGAGTTCCTGGACTCTCTCGGCCCGGACAAATCCCAACGGTTCGTGGCACTCATCGAGCAGTTGGGCGCAGGCAAGGTGTACTCCGCGGCCACGATGCGCGAAGCGTTCGGCGCCGGGCTGGCCGAGATCGGCGTGGAGATGAGTCCGGTCGAGCAGGAGCGCTACGTCGAGCGGCTCTGCGCCGGCAACATCGTCGACGTCGACCCTCCGGAGAATCACCGCGGACGATGACTTCGCTGCTGGGTGACGGGTTGGATCCGCGCACGCCGGTGTTCATCGGAGTCGGGCAGGTAGCCGAACACGTCGACGACAGCTACTACACGGGGCAGTCACCGGCGGAGCTAGCCAGCTCCGCCGCCTGTAACGCGCTCTTCGACGCCACCGGCCCAGCGCAGGAGCTGGGCCCGGCTCAACGCCTGGCGGCGGCAATCGACGTCGTCGCGGCAGTGCGGCTGTTCGAAGATTCGGGGTTGGCGCACCCGAGCGAGCTCGGCCGCTCAGACAATCTGCCGCGCTCGATCGCGCGCCGCATCGCGGCGGCTCCCCAGCGCGCCATCTACGAGGTCGGTGGCGGGCAATCCCCGACCCACCTGGCAAACGAGTTTGCGGCCGAGGTCGCCGCCGGAAAAGCCGATGTGGTGCTCTTGGCGGGCGCCGAAGCGCTCTCCTCCGCACGCCACTGGCGGGCCGCGCCGCACGAGGCTGCGGGCCGACCGAACTGGAACGAGACCTCGCCCGGTCAGTTGCAGGATCGCGGGCAGGGTCTGGACGACATGACCGCACCGGCCCTGGCCGCATTGGGTCTGGACTTCGCCCCCGCCGCCTACGCCCTCTTCGAGAACGCCCGCCGCGCTCGCCTAGGGCAGACCCGAGCTCAGTACGCGCGCGGCATGGGAGAACTCTTCGCGCCCTTCACTCACGTAGCGGCGGCAAACCCGCTCGCAGCGGTCGCCGAGCGTCGCAGCCCAGAGCAGCTGAGCACGCCCAGCGCGCGCAACCGGCTCATCGTCGATCCTTACCCGCGTTTCCTCGTCGCGCGGGACCAGGTCAACCAAGGGGCTGCGGTCTTGCTCACCAGCGTGGGGCGGGCCCTGGAGTTGGGGATTCCCCAGGAACGTCTCATCTTCTGTCACGGGCACGCCGACGTTACAGAGCGCGATGTGCTCGAACGAGCTGATCTGTCCTCCTCGCCGGCAGCCGTCATGGCAGTCTCGGCTGCGCTGGCGGATGCCGGCATCGAGGCGGGCGAGCTGGACTTCGTGGATCTCTACAGCTGTTTCCCCATCGCGGTCTCCAACATCGTCGACGTCTTCTTCCCGGCAGCCGACCGGTCTTTCACGGTGACCGGGGGGTTGCCCTTCTTCGGCGGACCCGGCAACAACTACTCCATGCACGCGACGGTCGAGATGGTTCGCCGCCTGCGTGCCGCCCCCGGCAGCTACGGCATGGTGACGGCGAACGGCGGTGTGCTGTCCAAGTACTCGGTCGGTATCTACTCCAGCGCTGCGGCACCGTGGCAGCCGGGCCGAAGCGCTGACCTGCAACGCGAGATCGATGCCTGGGCCGCTCCCGACCTGAGCCACGCCCCGCACGGCCCGGCGCGGATCGAGAGCTACACCGTGGTGTACGAGCGTGGCGGGGCCCGGCGCGGCATCGTCGTGGGGCGGCTCGTCGCCACCGACGAACGCTTCCTGGCTGCCACCCGGGACGACCCCGCCACCTGGGCCCTGCTGGAATCGGAGCAGCCGATCGGCGCTCGCGTCGAGGTCGCCACCCAGGACGGGCGTAGCCAAGTCCGCGCAGTCGACTGAGCCGCGAGCCGATCTGCGGACCCGAGGGCCGGCAGATGACGGCGTCCCGTCGTGCCCCGGCCGAGCGCCCGGTAGCGGTCGGGATCGCGGTGTGCGCACCGCGGCATTCCCCGCAGCCGGCGGTAACCGCTCACGCTAGCGGTGTGACGAGCAGGTGCGCCCCGGCTAGGGTGCCCTCGTGGCTAGGTATGTCGATGTTCACCCCGTGAACCCGCAGGCGCGGCTCATCACGCGCATCGTCGAGCGTCTACGCGAAGGTGCGTTGATCGCCTACCCGACGTCGTCGGGATATGCATTGGGCGTCACCGTGGGCAATCTCGAGGGTAGAACGCGGATGCAGCAGATCCGGCACCTGCAGGAGGGGCACCACTTCACCCTGCTCTGCCGGGACTTCGCTCAGCTCGGGTCGGTCGTCTTCGTCTCGAACGCGGTGTTCCGCTCCGTGAAGTCGGCTACCCCCGGCCCGTACACGTTCCTGCTCAAGGCAACTCCGGAGGTACCGCGGCGGTTGTCGCACCCGAAGAAGCACACGGTCGGGGTGCGCATCCCCGAAGACGCGTTCAGCCAGGCGCTACTCGCCGAGCTGGGGGAGCCGTTGCTGACGACGACGCTCATCCTGCCCGGTTCGCAGATCCCGCTGGTGGATGGCTGGGTGGTCAAGGACGAGCTCGATCACGCGGTCGACATCATCGTTGACACCGGGGAGTGTGGCACCGAACCCACCACGGTGGTCGACCTTTCCGGTGACGAGGCGGAGATCCTGCGCTACGGCGCCGGAGATGCCTCCAGGTTCGAATGAGTAACCGCCGCAACGTTCACACCCCTCCCGGACACCCAGTCCGAGCCGGTAGCTCCACCCTGGTCGGTCTGCTCTTCGTGTTGGCCTCCGCGGCGTTCTTCGCCACCTCGGGCCCGTTCGGCAAACCTCTGCTGCAGGCGGGTTGGTCGCCGGGGGCGGTGGTTCTGGTCCGGGTCGCCGGCGGGGCGTTGCTGCTCGCTATTCCGAGCATCCTGGAGTTGCGGGGACGGTTCCGTCAGTTCGTTCGTCAACTACCGTTCGTGGCCGCCTACGGGGTGTCCTCGATGGCCTTCGGGCAACTCTTCTACTTCAACGCGGTGCAACACCTCAGCGTCGGGGTGGCGTTGTTGCTGGAGTACCTGGCTCCGGTGCTCATCGTGGGTTGGTTGTGGTTGCGCACCGGACGCGCGCCATCACTGCTGACCACGCTGGGAGTTGTCGCCAGCATGGTCGGCCTGGCGCTGGTGTTGGATGTGACGGGTTCGGTGCGTGTCGATCCGGTGGGAGTGGCCTGGGGGTTGGCTGCAGCCCTGATGCTTGCCGTCTACTTCGTGCTCGCCGCTTCCCAGCGCGAGAATCTGCCTCCGGTGGCGACTGTCGGGGTCGGACTGGCCATGGCCGCGCTGGTCCTGCTGCTGTTCGGGCTGATCGGAGTGCTGCCGCTGACCTGGTCCACTGAACCGGTGTTGCTGTTGGGTCGCCAGGTCAACCCGTTGATCCCGGTATTGGAGTTGGGTGTGGTGGCGGCAGCGTTCGCCTACCTGACCGGTCTGCTCGGGGCCCGGATCGTCGGTTCGACGGTGGTCTCGTTCGTCTCACTCATCGAGGTGCTGTTCGCGGTGCTCTTCGCCTGGGTCCTGCTGGGTGAACTACCGCGCCCTATCCAGCTCCTGGGCGGGGTGGGCATCGTGCTGGGGGCCGCACTGGTCAAAACCGCCGACGCCCGCGCCGCCGCAGCCCCCGTGGACCTGGACCAGTTGCCCCCGCAATCGGCCATCGAAACGCGGTAGTCGACAAGGCGGCGAGGTCATCGGCGCACCAGCCCTTAGCCTGACAACGTGGCCGCTCGAGGAATCTCGCTGCGCGGGGTACGCATTCCTATCCGTCAGGGCGAAGCTGTCAGCTTCGTCCTGTCCCTTCCTCTGCTCGTTCTCAGCGTGCTGCTCATCCGGCAGGTCAACGACCCGGTCTGGCCGGACCCGATGTATGTGGCCTGCGCCTTGCTGCACGGGATGCTGCTGTTGCGCATCCGTCACACCTGGCTCGCGTTCGGGTTGGGCAGCGCCGCATGCCTGCTGCTGATGGCTGCCCCCGACCTGGTCCCGAGCGTCACCGGCTTGCCCGGCGCGCTACCGGCGGCGCTGCTGCCGAGTGCGCTGCTGTTCCCGGTGCTGCTCAGTTCAGCCGCCGCGCACGCCCGCTCCAACACGTGGCTGGCCCTGGTGGTCGGGATCGCCGGGGTGTTCGAGCTCGTTTCCCGACTGTGGTTCGGTCTGCCCTGGTTGTTCGTGGCCACCGGTGGGCTGTGGGTGTGGCGGGCCGCTTTGGGCGGCGTCGGCCTGGTCGTCATCCTGTTGGCGTGGACCGTGGGGCGATGGCGAGGAATGTTCTTGGACTATCGCGGTCTGGGGGAGGACTGGCGTCACCTTGCCGGTGAGCGCGACGCCGCCCACTTGGATCGGGCGGTCGTCGAACAGCAGGCCCGGATGGCCCGTGAGATTCACGGGGCGATAGCGGGCAACCTGGACGACATCATCGACCGGGCGCACAAGGGCCGGGTCGACACCCGCCGTGCGCCGGGGCTGGCCGATGAGGCGCTGGCCGAGATCGCGCAGCGCGGTGAGGAAGCGCTGGGGCGCGTCCGTTCCTTGATCGCGCTTCTGGACGACCCCGACCCGGAGGAAGTGCTCGCCCACGATTCGCGGGCGCAGGTGCTCGCGCCTGAACACGACCTGTCACCGCAACCTCAACTGACGGACCTGCCCAGGCTCATCAACGCCGCCCGCGACGAGGGCCTGGCGGTGACGCTGGACATCGTCGGTGAACGGGGCCGGGTCGGTGTGACGGGGGAGTTGGCCGCTTACCGCACCGTTCAAGAAGCGTTGACGAACACGGTTCGCCACGCCGGTCCCGGCGCGGTCGCAACCGTGCAGTTGGCATGGCTGCGCAACGAACTCGTGGTCACCGTCGAAGACACCCAGCACGCGGCCCCGCCGCCGCGCGAAGGCGAGGCCGCCGCGTTCGAGTGGGAGGGGCAGGAGCCCCGCTACGTCGAGGGCCGCGGCTTGCGGATCGTGCGGGAACGGTTGGAAACCCTCGGCGGCGACCTGGAGATCGAGATTGTGCCGAACGGGTTCTGCACCCGCGCCATCATCCCCCGCCAGGATCAGCCGGCCCAGGAGCAGCAGGCGGCCTGGGAGGGTGAACCCAACGCGGGAGAGTTGATCGACTGACGGCTCTGCCCGCAACCTGCGGCACCAGGGCACGACCGGGGCGCACCGACGCGACAACTCCCGCGAGGGGGACACGCTGGTGTGAACGTCCTCAGCTGTCTGCGAGCTCCTCTGGGGTTGGCAGTTCGTGACGCATGATGAGCACGCATTCTGCGGGGCCGCCGACCGGTTCGAGGACGTGCGGCTGATCTGCGGCGAAGGCGATCTGATGGCCGGGGCCGACGGTACGGGGAGTGGCAGCTGAGCCTGCCCGCATAGTGCCCTGCACGACCGTCAGGTAGCCGCGGGTGCCAGGGCGGCCGGGGGGCAGCCTCCGCGTGCCCGGAGCGATACGCAGCCGGAAGACCTCCACCCGGTCCTTGGCGGTGTCCCAGCAGCCGAGGCGCTCCACGGCAGCGCCCTGGGTGAGGGCTTGCACGTCGGTGAGCTGATCGGGGCCGGACTCCTCCAGGAGGCTGCGCAATGGCACCCCGAGCGCTTCGGAGGCGCGGGAAAGGGTGTCCAAGGTGGGATTGCGAGTTCCCCGTTCCACCTTGGACAAGGTGGCCCGCCCGACCCCGCTGCGTTCGGACAGGGTCGCCAGGGAAGCACCGTCTGCTTCACGGATCTGCTGCAGGCGGCGACCGATCTGGGTCGACAAGGCAGTTCGGCTCTCATCGGCCTCGTCGGGCCCGGGTGTTGATGTCATGCGATGCCCCTTCAGGCTGATGCGGAGCCCCCACGCTAGCTGCCGCGGCGGACAGAGCACGATCTCGTCCGGGTAGGTGGGTGCCGCCGGAGGCCGCGGGGGATGATGGAGGGGTCATCCTGGCCGGTTCTCGCAAGGAGCAGCATGCGCATCGTCAACCACCACGCAGGTTGCTGCGGGTATCTGCCGGTCAAACCGGACGGCACGCAGTGGTCGCACGTCTACGGGTTGCCAGGTGGCGGGTCGGTGCACGCAGACACACCGGGGGAGATCCTTGCCGAACTCATTCCGGGCTATGAGCACCTGGACCAAGACCAAGCCCGGCAGGCTCGCATCCGTCACGCGTTGACGGCAGCGGCCCAAGCCCAGGATCAGGCGATCGTGCGGGCCGGTCTCAGTGAGGTAGACCCCGAGGACGCCGCGTTGGCGGCTGTTCTGCGCCTGGACAAGGGTGCACCGTTGACCCTGGCCGACCCGCAGCGTCCCGATGAGTCCGTGCCGTGGGAGGGCGGGGTCGCCCTGGTGCTGGTTGCCACCTCCTACGCCCCCCACACCGAGGTGGCACCCCCGGCGGGCAACGTCGTGTGGATCGACCCCGATACCGAGCAGGGCTACCTGGACAGCCTGCGCGCCAGTGCAGCCTTCGACTACTGGCGAGACGCCCTCGCCTGAACGCTCGCCGCCCAAGGGGTGATGCGCAGAACGAGCAGTCACGTCCGCGCCCGACGGCACAGTTTTCGGGGGGTGCTCAGGCTGTCACGGTGAGATCCGCTGGCGGCAACGACCCTCGGCGTCACCGAAGCGGCCAGTCGCGCTTCAGCTCTGGTCGCCGCCGTCGCCAGAACGGGCGCGAGACCAACGCCAGCGCCAGCATTGGCGCGGTGGCGTGCGCACCCGACCTGCTCAGGGCTTGAGGACCACCTTCAGGCAGCCGTCCTGCTTCTTCTGGAACATCTCGTATGCGGCAGGTGCCTCCAGCAGCGGCGGTCGGTGCGTCGCCAACGTCTCCAACCCGAAGACGTCCTGTTCGCCTCGAACGATCTGCACGAGTTCCTCGGTCCACCGGCGCACATTGGCCTGCCCCATGCGCAGCGTGAGCTGCCGGTCGAACATGTCCATCATCGGCAACGGGTCAGCCATACCGCCGTAGACGCCCGAGATCGATACGATCCCGCCGCGGCGAGCGGCCCTGATCGCCGTGAGTAGTGCCTCGATGCGGTCGATGCCGGCCTTCTCGATCGCGGTGCGCGCCAACGGGCCGGGAAGTTTGCCGGCGAGGCTGATCGCCTGCTCCGCGACGGGGTTGCCGTGCGCCTCCATGCCGACGGCCTCCACGACACCGTCGGCGCCGCGCCCCCGGGTCAGCTCCCGGATCGCCTCGCTCACCTCGCCCTGGACCTGGCGGGCATCGATAGTCTCCACCCCGAACGTGCGCGCGGCGGCGAGCCGCTCATCGACGAGGTCGACACCGATCACCCGTTCTGCACCCAGGAAGAGGGCCGCTCGCGCGGCCAACTGTCCCACCGGCCCCAGCCCGATCACAGCGATGGTGCGGCCCGGGCTGGCCTCGGCGTACTTCACCCCCTGCCACGCCGTCGGCAAGATGTCGGACAGGTAGAGGTAGCGCTCGTCATGACCCTCGGCGGGCACCACGATCGGGCCGTACTGCGCCTGCGGGACTCGCACATACTCGGCCTGCGCACCAGGCACGGAGCCGTACAGGCTGGTGTACCCGAACAGTGCCCCGCCTTTGTCCTGAGCATGGTCGGCGGTTGTTTCGCACTGGCTCTGCAGGTTGTGCGTGCACATCCAACAGTGACCACATGAAATGTTGAACGGGATGACCACCCGGTCGCCCACCGAAAGCCGCGAGGAGGCCTGCGAGCCCACTTCCTCGACGATCCCCATCGCCTCGTGCCCCAGGATGTCGCCGCGCTTGAGATAGGGGCTCAACACCCGGTACAGGTGCAGGTCCGAGCCGCAGATCGCGGTCGAGGTGACTCGCACGATCGCGTCGGTCGGTTCTTCGATGATGGGGTCAGGAACGTCCTGGATCGCTACCTTCTCGGTTCCTTGCCAGGTCAACGCCTTCATGGTTCCCCTTCTCGCCGGTGCCCGCTGGGGCAGCTGCTGTGTCACGTGGGTTTGCTTCCTCGATACCCCTCTGGGGGCTGCTCATCCGTGCTCGAGGCGAGTCAAGTTCGGGGTGCTGCGGGCCGGCGGCCTGGTTCGGAGTGCACCGATGGGGGTATAGGCGCGTCATGAGGAACACCCCTGCTGCCCACCGCCCCGTCGCCCTGGTCGCGGGCGCCTCCCGCGGGTTGGGCCTGCTGGTCAGTAAGGAACTCGCCGCGCGGGGCTACCGCGTCGCCGGTTTGAGCCGCGACGGGCGCACCCTGGACCTGGCCCGCCAACAGATGGCCGATTGGGGTTACGACTTCGCGCCCTACGTTGCCGACGTGCGCGACGAGGCCTCGCTTCGACAGGTCGTGACGCAGGTCGAGAGTGAGCTCGGGCTGGTCGAGGCGGCGATCCACGTGGCCGGGATCATCCAGGTCGGGCCGCAGGAGTGCTTCAACCGCAGCCATTACGAAGAGGCCATCAATACGATGCTGTGGGGCCCGATCAACTTCACGCAGGCGCTGCTGCCGGGGATGCGCCAGCGACGCCGCGGCCGCTTGGGCGTGGTCACCTCGGTGGGCGGCATGATCAGCGTCCCGCATCTGGTGCCGTATTCGACAGCCAAGTTCGGCGCGGTCGGATACACCCGCGGGCTGTCCGCAGACCTGGCCGGTTCCGGGGTCAGCGTCACGACGATCGTGCCGGGTTTGATGCGGACCGGGTCGCACGTGCAGGCACGGTTCGTGGGCAATGCGCAGGCCGAATACGCCTGGTTCGCTGCCGGCGCGTCGCTGCCGTTGGTGTCCATGAACGCGGAGCGGGCTGCCGCGAAGATGGTGGACGGGGTCCTTCGTGGCAAAGGCATCGTGCTGCTGTCGCCATTGACCAAGATCGGGGTGCGGGTGCACGGGTTAGCGCCTGCCACCACCGGGGCCGCGCTCGCCCTGATGAGCAGGCTGCTCCCCAACGCCCCCGCCGATGGCGGCGAAGAGACAGTCAGCGGGCACGACGCGCGCGAGCGGCTTTCCAGCGGCTTCCTGGAAGGATTGACGGTCCTAGGTACCCGAGCCTCGGCGCGGTTCAACGAGAATCACCGTCCCGGCAGTTGAGGTCCGTCGCCCCGGGATCGGTTCGCGCCTACCGGGGTCTGTTCGGGTGTGGCCTGGGGGGTTAGCGTGTCCGATGTGACGACTGCACCCGCGCCCACCTGCACGCCCACTTCCAACCGTTCGCAGCTGCCGCTGGCTCTGGTCGGTGGGGCCACCACCGCTGCTTGGACCGCGATTCCCGAGTGGCTGGATCGTCGCTGGCAGCGGGTGGCTGCGCGCGCCGTAGTGCTCGGCAGTTCCTTGGTGGGTTCGCTCTACCTGGGTGCGGATGAGCCGCTGCCGGACACTGAGCGGGACGAGCGAATGGCCCAGGTGAGCCGCGCGATGGAGCATCCCGCCACCCGGGTGGCGATCATCGGGGCCGTTCTCGGGGTCATGGTGCTGGCACACCGCGCCGAGAACCGCGTCGTCGAGGCGGGAACGACCTATCTGGCCGATCGCGGACTGACCCACCCGCGCACAGCCTGGGGTCTGGTTCTTGGTGCAGCCATCGCCGGCTTGGACGTTCTGGCGAACGACTCCCGCCGCAACTGAGGGTTCAGACGCCGACGCGGCAACCGCTGTTGGTCAGCGCGGCCGGTTCGGGTCGGGGGATCGCGCGGCCTGGCTCAGGCTGGCTCTGCAGCGCCGATCACAGCGGCCAGGAGCCTGAGTCGGTGAGGTCCTCGCAGCGAGACCACAACGACGCCGCCACATCCCGATCGTGCGAAGCGGCCGTGGAACCGACCGGGCGGGGGAATCCGCGGGTTTCCATCGGGCCGTCGGGGCCGATGAAGGAGCCACCGGGTAGGTCAGCGACGGTGGCAGCGAACAGCGATGGCAACGCGCCCTGCTCGGCGGGCTGCACGATCCGGGGGAACTTGTTGAGCAGGCCGAACACTGCATCCATCGGCGTCTGTGAACGGGTCTGCAACTCGGTGGCCGAGTAGCCCGGATGGGCGGCGATGCTGCGTAGCTGGGAACCGCAGGCGACCAACCGGCGCTGCAGTTCGTAGGCGAGCATCAGGTCGGCCAGTTTGCTCTGGGAGTAGGCCTTCCAGCGGTCGTAACGGCGCTGCTCCCAGTTCAGGTCATCGAGGTCGATGTGCCCGGGCCGGTGCATGAGCGAACTCAGCCAGACGACCCGGTCGGTCAAGCGCGGCAGGAGCAGGCTAGTGAGCAGGAAGTGGCCGAGGACGTTGACCCCGAACTGCATCTCGAAGCCCTGAGCGGTTCGCTGCAGCGGTATCGCCATCAGTCCGGCGTTGTTGATGAGGGTTTCGATGCGCCAGTGCGAGACGCCGTCGGCGAAGGCGTGGACGGAGTCCAGATCGGCGAGATCGAGGTGGCGCACCTCGCTGTGATCGTCGCCACCGGGGATGCTCTGTCGTACCTGTTCGCCCTTCTCGATGTTGCGACAGGCCAGGACGACGTAACCCCCGGCCCGGGCGAGTTCACGAGCGGTTACCAGCCCGAGGCCCGAGGTGGCTCCGGTGACGACGAAGACGCGGCCGGTTTGATCAGGGATATCGATAGCGCTCCAGGGGCTCATACCTATGAGTCTGACGAACGCTCGGCCGACGCGCGCGCCGGGGTGGGGCAGGTTCAGGGGCGGCTGGTGAAGTTCGGGTGGCGTTTTCCGAGGAAGGCCGCGAACCCTTCCTGGGCGTCCGCGGTCAGGGCGCCGGCAGCCATCGATTCGGCCGCCAGGGCGTAGGCGCTGTGCTGGTCCAGCTCGATCTGGGCGTAGAAGGCATGCTTGCCCATGGATCTGCCGTAGGCGCTGCCGCGGGTGACTCGAGAAACCAGGTCGGCGACGGCGGCGTCGAGCTCTTCGTCGGGGACCGCCGCGTTGATCAGGCCCCATTCGGCAGCGGTCGCCGCGTCGATGGGATCCCCCGTGAGCCCCAGTTCGAGTGCCCGTTTGCGTCCGATGCTGCGGGCCACCGCGACCAGGGGAGTGGTGCAGAACAGGCCGCCTTTGCCGCCAGGCAGGGCGAACCCGGCTGAGGCGGCCGCGATGGCCAGGTCGCAGGAGGCGACGAGCTGGCAACCGGCGGCGGTGGCCAGCGCGTGCACCTTGGCGATGACCGGCTGCGGGATGGCCTGGATGGTGTCCATCATCTCGATGCAGCGGGCGAACAATGCGCGCGCCGCCTGCAGGTCGGCGCCGGCCATGTCACCGAAGTTGTGTCCCGCCGAGAAGACCGGCCCGTTGGCGGCCAGCACGACCGCCAGCGTGTCGGACTCTCCGGCTGCGTGTAGCGCGTCGCGCACCTCGGTCATAACGTCGAAGGAGAGCGCATTGCGTTTCGCGGGCCGATTCAGGGTGATGGTCGTAGTGGCGCCGTCGCGCTCGAAGAGGAGGTGCTCGAAGTCCATGGCCCTCAGCATCGGCTGGTTGGCGACCACTGTCGAGGCGGTGTCCAGTAGTTGACTGCAGCCGGTCCCCGCCGGTCCTTCGCGGTTGCTCGTGCGGCGTGGCTCGCGCGGCGGGTCAGAACCAGGCCGGGATGGTTTGCGCACCGGTGTAGAGCGCGACCGCGTACAACAGGATCGCGAAAGCCAAGGTCAGGGTGTGCCGGTTCGTCCGTTTGGAGGTCCAGGCGCCCAGGATGCTGCCCGTCATCGCCGCGAGTGAGAAGACACCGATGAGGGGCCAGTCGAGCTGAGGCAGGCTGGGGGCGCGGGCGATCAGGGCCGTGGCGCTGTTGAGGATGATGACCAGCAGGGACGTGCCGATCGCCACCGGCATCGACATGCCGAGCACCAGCGTCAACGCCGGCACGATGGCGAATCCGCCGCCGACGCCGAAGAAGCCGGTGAGCGCCCCCACGCCGGTGGCCGCCGCGAACACGCTCAGTGGTCGAGCCCGGCTCAGGGCGCTCGGCGCCTTCCCGGCGCGCTCGGCGCAC
Organism: Gephyromycinifex aptenodytis; assembly: GCF_012277275.1. Classification (GTDB taxonomy): domain Bacteria; phylum Actinomycetota; class Actinomycetes; order Actinomycetales; family Dermatophilaceae; genus Gephyromycinifex; species Gephyromycinifex aptenodytis. The sequence goes on from NZ_CP051155.1 coordinate 2,427,114, forward strand.
GTCGCCCGGTGTCGGCGACGCACCATGAGGGTGGCCACGACGAACAGCAGCACACAGAACGCGCTGAGAAGTACCTGCCCATCGACCCGCGTTGCAGCCAACGATCCGAGAAAAGCGCCTACGACGCCCAACCCCCCGAATGCCAGGGCTGTGCCGACCCGGACGCAGCCAGAACGCAGATGCGCGGCGAGCCCGGCAATGGAGGTGAGCGTGACGATGACCAGCGAACCGGTTGTCGCTGCGGCCGGGCTCTGGCCCAGCAGGTACACCAGGACGGGGATGGCCAGGATCGAACCACCCCCGCCCAGTGCACCGACGATCACGCCGAGGACCATCCCGATCGGGACGATCCACCAGGCCACGTCGATCAGCGCTGCGATCCGGTGCGGACCTCGCCGCCGGCCTCGATCCAGCCCAGGGTGCCTTCCATCACGGAGACGGCCGGGAGCCCTGCCTGGGATAGCACCTGTGCGCCCTGCAGGCTTCGCTTGCCGCTGCGGCAGACCACGTAGATCGGGTCGTCGCCGCTGGGCTGAGGGATCTCAGCCGTGCGGGCGGACAGCTGACCCAGGGGGATGTGCACGACGCCAGGAATGTGGGCCTCCTCGTACTCGTCCTGCTCGCGGACGTCGACGAGAACGGTGTCGGCGGTGCGCTGGTTCATGAACTCGGTAAGGGGGATCTCAGTCATGGTGTTCCTCGCTGTTTTGGGGGTGTGGGCCGATGATCGCCTGGTTCACTACCGAACTCCCGTCCGCGGCTGCGGTTATGGGGCAAGTCTCATTCTGCGAGCACCCTAATTAATACGTGCGGTCGGTGTTGGCTAAGGTGCTTAAGAAAGCAGTTGTGGACTCAAGACCTCCGTCTCGGGCCTCAGCAACTGCCGATGACGATTTTTCGTCGACGAGAGGAACACTATGGCTGAGTACACGCTTCCGGATCTGCCCTACGACTACTCCGCTCTTGAGCCGCACATCAGCGGCAAGATCATGGAGCTGCACCACGACAAGCACCACGCGACCTACGTCAAGGGTGCCAACACCGCGGTCGAGAAGATGGCCGAGGCTCGCGCTGACGGCACCATTGCCGACAAGGCACTGCTGCTCTCGCGCAACCTGGCCTTCAACCTGGGTGGGCACACCAACCACTCGATCTTCTGGAAGAACCTGTCACCGAACGGGGGCGACAAGCCCACCGGTGAGCTCGCCGCAGCCATCGATGAGTTCTTCGGTAGCTTCGAGCAGTTCCAGGCCCACTTCACCGGGGTCGCCTCGACGCTGCAGGGTTCCGGCTGGGCCATGCTCGGTTACGACCAGCTCGGCCAGCGTCTCCTCATCGAGCAGATGACCGACCAGCACGGCAACATCACCGCCGGCTTCGTCCCGGTCGTCATGCTCGACATGTGGGAGCACGCCTTCTACCTGGACTACCAGAACGTCAAGCCGGACTACATCAAGGCTTGGTGGAACGTCGTCAACTGGGAAGACGCCGCCGCCCGCTTCGAGGCCGCCCGCAGCGCCACGCCGCTGATCGGCTGAGCGAAGCAGAAGCACCGCTTCGGATAACGACGCCAGGGCCGGGTCACCACGTGGTGACCCGGCCCTGGCGCTGTCCCCTGCCGTCCCGCAGCCAACGGCTGGGTGGCGCCGCGGTCACCGGCGTCCCGCGGTGTTCCGCCGGGATGAGGTCGGCCCCGCGCCGGTACGCCGTTTCTCCTCCCAAGGCTGGTGCTGGGACAGACCGGGACGTTCACGCAGGCGCGGCTCAGCCGGGAATGGCCTGCGCGCGTTCCAGCGCGTCGCGCAGATCAGCGAGTAGATCCTCCACAGGTTCGATCCCGACGGAAAAGCGCAGCAGCCCCTCCCCGATCCCGGCCACCCGTCGAGCCTGCGGGGTCATCGAGGCGTGCGTCATGGTCGCGGGGTGGGCGACCAGGCTCTCGACCCCACCCAGCGATTCGGCCAGGGTGAAGCAACCGAGTCCGGTCACGAACGCCTCGACCGCCGGGTAGCCGCCGGCCAGGTCGCAGCTGACCATCCCGCCGAAGCCGTTCTGCTGCCGGGCAGCCAACTCATGCTGGGGGTGTGTGGCCAGCCCCGGGTAGTAGGTGTGCGCGACCGCGGGGTGCCCGGCGAACAACTCCGCCACCGCTCGCGCGTTCTTCTCGTGCGCGGCCATCCGCAGCGCGATCGTGCGTAAGCCGCGCAGCGTCTGCGAACTGTCGTAGGGGCTTCCGGTCAGACCCAACACGTTGGCCCACCAGGCGACCTCCTCAGCCAGTTCCGCCGTTGCGGACACGATCGCGCCTCCGACGACATCGCTGTGCCCGTTGAGGTACTTCGTCGTGGAGTGGATGACCAGATCGACCCCGTACTCCAACGGCCGCTGCAGCAGCGGAGAACAGAAGGTGTTGTCGGCTACGACCTTGGCCCCCACCGCGTGCGCGGCGCGAGTGGCAGCCTCGATGTCGCTCAGGCGCAGCAGCGGATTGCTCGGAGTCTCGATCCACACCAGCGCGGGGGTGTCCTGCGCGGCCAGGGCCGCCTTGAGTTGGCCCGGTTCGGTGAAGTCGACGGTGACCACGTTCAGGTGCCCCCGCTCGGCCAGGGAGTCGAACAGTCGCCAGGTGCCGCCGTAACAGTCGTGCGGGATCACCACGGAATCCCCGGCGCGGGTCAGGGTGTGCACGGCGCCGAGAGCGGCCGCAAGGCCTGTCGCGGTGACGGTCGCCGTTCCCGCCCCGCCCTCCAGGGTGCTGATCGCTTCCCCGAGGAGGTCGCGAGTGGGGTTGCCGCAGCGCGTGTAGTCGTAGGGGCGTTTGTCTCCCAGGCCGCGGAAGGCATAAGTGCTGGAGGTGTAGATGGGAGGGACCACAGCACCCTGAGCGGGGTCGGTGTTGATTCCGGTACGCAGACCGCGGGTCAGCGCTGAGATCGCGCGTGCTGGCTTGTGCTCGCTCATCGGTCGCCTTTCGCAGGGGCCGACAGCCTGGCCGAACCCCTGGACGCACCGGGCGACGCCTCAGCATCGCGCGACCATCTTCCGGTGGGCAGAGCCCGCCGCAGGAGTTGGCACCTTACCTGGATAGGTAGGCTGCCCCGGCGTCGCTGGGCCTGTCCCTCAGCCGGTCTGGATGGATGCCGACAACGGTACCGCAGCCCTGGCCGGGGGCTGTTCGGCAGTCAGTCCCGCGGGTCGGTGTGACCGCCAGCACGTTCGGCGAGAACCTGGGCAAGAAGATCTGGGCGATCGGAGACGATGCCGTCGACGCCGAGGTCGAGCAACTCATGCATCTGCTGCGGGTCATCGATGGTCCACACATGGACCTGCGCCCCGTCGCGATGGGCGTTACGGATGAAGGCGGGGGTGACCACGGTGAAGGTGAACGGGCCCACCGGCAGCCGGTGGGGAACTTGGTAGGCGCGGGCCGGAGAATGCACCAGGCGGGTGATCGCCGCGGGCAGCAGCCTGTTTGCGACCACTCCCAAGCGTCCCGCTGCGGTGGGAACCCGACCCCGGGTCAATGCCCGGAAGCGCCACAGGGAGCGGTCGGAGAAGGACCCGACGCACACCCGCTGACCCGCATCCATCTCGCGGAGCAGGGCCACCAGAGGTCTGACCGCCCGGGGTGCCTTGATGTCGATGTTGATGAAGGCGGGCAGGGCCAGGACTTCGGCCAAGGTGGGAATGGGTTCCCCGCCGATCCGGGCCTGGCGCACCTCGTGCAGGGTCAGATCGGCGACGGCGCCGCTGCGATCACTGACCCGATCCAGCCGCTCATCGTGCAGCGCCACCAGGTGACCGTCTGCCGTGGCGTGCACGTCGGTCTCCAGATGGGTTATACCGAGTTCGAGCGCGGCCTGGAATGCCGCCAAGGTGTTTTCCCGGCCCAGGTTGGGCGGATAAGTCGCGCCGCCGCGATGGGCGAAAGCCAACGGCGGATCAGCGAAGTAGGAATCAGGCGGCATCCGGTGGGCCATGGGCTGATCGTCGCAGAGACAGCCTCGCTGCGCTGGACCCGGCTCCAGACACGACAAAGGGCGCCCCTTGCGGGACGCCCTTCATACGTGAAGAGGGGTGACAACCAGTGAGAAAGCTCAGCTCAGCGGGTCGTCATGTGGTTGCGAGCCATGCCGCCGAGGCGGTAGTGCTCACCGGCGCCGAGCACGGAGCCGGCGTAGCGCATGTCGTCAACGGCGCTACGAAGCGTCCAGCCGGTCTGGCCGGCTTCGGACCGCAGGGAGAAACCCACTGCGGCCAGGATGGTCACGGCGGCGAAAACGGAGATGATGATGGCAGCGAACATGGGTGTACCCCCTCGGTTGAAATCTGGAAGCCGCAGACGCGGCGCCACGAGTGCGACGGCGGTGTCAGCGTTCTCTGTGGGTCGGACGATGCGCTGGTTGGGCGGTGCGTTCCTTCGAACTGCTACCCCCGCGACCTGCGCTGATTCCATTATGCGTGCTGCGATTAGTAAGCACAAATGAAAAAAAATGGCGTTTACCGTGTAGATTTACTACATGTTCGATCCCCGGCGCCTGCAGTGCCTCTATGCCGTCCACGTGCACGGCAGCGTCATCGACGCCGCCTTCGAACTGGGCATGACGGCCTCGGCCGTAAGCCAGCAGATCGGCAAGCTCGAACGCGAGGTCGGCGCTCTGCTGCTGGAACGGGCAGGGCGCGGGGTGGTGCTGACCGACGCGGCGCTGGTGCTGGTCGACGCGGCACGACAAATCGACGGCGTCACCGAACGAGCCCAAGCCCGCCTGGACGCCCTGCGCGACGACCTCACCGGCACCCTGCGGGTCGCCTCCTTCCCCAGCGCAATCCAAGCCCTGGTGGCCCCGGTGCTGGGTGAGCTCCGAGTGAGCGCACCGAACCTGCGGGTTCGCGTGCACGAGATGTTCCCCGACCGTGGCCACGACGCAGTGGTGGCCGGGCACGTCGACGTGGCGGTGGTGGACGCCTGGACGCACATGACCCCCTCGTTCTCGGCGGGGCTCGAGGTCACCGTGTTGCTTGAGGACCCCGTCGACCTGCTGCTGCCGGTCGGGCATCGGCTGGCAGATCAGGAATCGATCAGCGTGAGCGACCTGGTCGACGACATCTGGGTGGCAGACGACCGCGAAGGCTTCTTCCGCGCTTGGCTCATCAATCGGATGGGGCGGGTGCGCGGGCGTCCCCGCATTGATTTTCGAGTAGATGAAGCGCCTGCTCAGGTGGCGCTAACCTCGGCCGGGCTGTGTGTCGGGCTGATGCCGCGTCTGGGCCTGGTGGAACTGCCGGATACGGTGCGCCTGGTGCCCATCGAGGGCGAGGCGCCTTCGCGTCGTATCTTCGCGCTCTCTCGCGAGTCCTCCAGTCGCCGACCCGCCGTCGCGCACATCGTGGAAGCCATGCGCACCCTGCTGCTGTGAGGACGAAGTCACCAATTCCTCAGTGGATCAGCCTGACTGGCGCCGCCGATCAGGAGCGCCCGCGCAGACTGAGCGTCCCTGCCAACCTCGGTTTTGGCTACGGAGCAGTAACGCGCGCCGATCTGCTGCGCGGTCTAGGTTGAGCCTGTGGACCCCCTGAGTCAACTCCTCAACGACGGACACAACGACCGCCACGAGGTGGTGAACGCCCGGTTCACCGCGCCATGGGCGCTCACCGGCGGGGCTGGAGCCAGGCTGGTCGCCGTGGTAGTCGCCGCGGGTCAGGCCTGGTGTCACGTGCCCGGCTCGAACCCGGTGGCCCTCACCAAAGGTGACCTGGTCCTGTTGCACCGCACTTCCTACGCGATCGGCAACGATCCTCGGCCACCGACCAGGATGGCCGAGTGCGCAGCCTTGAGCGTCACAGGTAGCTCGCTGCAGGGGCCCACCCGGATCATCGCCGGCCAATACTCGACCTTCCCGGAGAACGGGGCCGCGCTCAGCGCCGATCTGCCGTCCTGCATCTACCTGTCGGCCGCCTCATGGGAGCCGCAACTGCTGCCCATGCTGGTCAACGAGGCCTCCCAGATCACCCTCGCGCAACGTTCGGTGTTGCGGCGCCTGCTCGACCTGGTGCTCGTGGAGGCCTTGCGGGAGTGGTGCGAGTCATCCCCGGCGCGCGGGCAGGCCTGGCTGCGGGCCGCATGGGATCCGATCATCGGTCCGGTGCTGAGTCTGATGCATGACGACGTCGCTCACCCCTGGACGATTCACGAGCTTGCCGAGCAGGTCGGCTGCACCCGGGTCAGCGTCGCCTCCCGCTTCCATGCTCTGGTGGGGCAGCCGCCGCTGACCTACCTGGCGCAATGGCGGCTCAACGTGGCGGCCGAGCTGTTGGAGAACACCGACAAGACCGTAACCGCCATCGCGCGCGAGGTCGGGTTCACAGATCCGTTCCGATTCTCCGCAGCTTTTGTGCGTCGCTACGGGTGTTCCCCGGCGCGCTATCGCCTGGGTGGCTCGTCGACCAGCGCGCAGGCCTGAGCCCGCTACTCGACGGGGCGAGGGGCCTGGCGGTAGTGGTTAGCCAGGTGCGCTTCGACCTCGCTGCTACGCACCGAGCGCGGCACCGGGATCTGGTGCACCACAGTCGTGTCGTCGCAGTTCCGGGCTGCTGACATCGCCGCAGGCTCGGTAGCGAACCAGCACCACCCGGTCAGGGAGAGCCGCTGGCCTTCCTCGCCAGGGGCGAAATGCTCCACCACCCAGACCGGCCGCGATGGTTCGCTGGGGTTGAAACCGCGTGGGCTCTCGTGCACGATCCGCGAGGCCAGCGCCGAGACCTCGTCAGCCTCGTTCACCTCACGGGTGGCCGCAGCCTCGAACGGGTGCGGTAATTCGATGAGGTCCGCAGCGACCTCGCGTGCCTCGTGCATCGTCTCTGCGTCGATGGGCTCGCGCATGGATCTTCTGCAACCCTCTCCTACAACCGCGGTGTCCGACGCAGGCGTACGCCTGGGTCGCTCGTCCAGGTCATCGTAGACACTTCGATGACCTCACGACGCGGCGTCCCCCTAGCGCTCCTGGGTCGGCGGGAGCAGATGGATCATCTGGCCCTGGTCGCTGTCGCGCCGCACGACGGCCCCGGCTGAGGTCACCGCTTCGGGGAAGGCATCGGTCGCCAGGACTCCGCGTTCGATCGCCGGGCCGGCCACCACGGCTTCACCGTCGATGATGCCGACGGCGCGGTCGTCGCCGACGTGTACCGTGCGCCATTGGCCCAGGTCAGCCACCCTCCCGTTCTCGATGTCGACCAGGGTGCGGCCCAGGATTCCCCAGGTGCCGCTGGGGGAGGGAATCCAGGCGTCCTGGCCGGTGGGCACATAGGGGGCCCGAAAACTGACGAGCACCTCCCCGTCTCGGTCGGTGTGCACGACGAGGTGGGGTCGTTCGGTGTCATCGGGTGGGTGCACGGTGATGATCGAGGAGCCGCCGTAGCCGCTGACCTTGGTCGGGGCCCCCACCGGTTCGGTGCGTTCCCACGTCCCGGGAAGGCCGGGGGGTGTCCCCGGCTGCAGGTGCCACCACCCCTTTGGGGAGGCAGCAGTGATCCGACCATCAGCGCGCACCGCCAAGGGGTAAGCCCCGGCGGGCACCGCGGTGCGTTGCAACCCCTGGGCGGTGACAGCAGCCACGGTGCTGGCGTCCAGACCTACCAGCGGCGAATGGCCGTGATAGCTGAGGCCGGCGCCAGGGGGCAGATCAATCCCGCCCGGCTCGCCGTCGTTGAAGGACCACCACAACAGGCGATCACCGACCCGCACCGCCAGCACGTCAGCCCGCTCGATATGGGTGCGGTGCAGACCGCCGGAGATGCGCCCCTGGGGTAGCCGGGCCGACCAACGGGCGCGCCCGTCGACGGCGTCGGCCAACACGAGCTGGCGATCGGTGGTGACGAAGGCGACGCTGTCCTTGTCCGTCACCGCAGCGCCGGCCTCCGGATCTAGCGGCCCGGCGGCCCAGCGGGCAGCGCCGGAGAAACCTACCGGCGCCGCTTCGGGGAAGGCGGCTTGTTCCCCGGTGAGCAGCGGGTGTTGCGGGCTGGCCTTGTTTCCGGTGGAGCTCAGAACGGCAAGCGCAGCGATCACCACGATGGTGACCACGAGCAGCACCGTCATCGTGGTGTGTAACCCGTGGCCGAGGTCGCTGCGGGTGCCGACCCGCGCTCGCAGCCGGGACAACAAGACCGGCCCGCCAGTGCGGGCGGTGCCGATGCCCCCAGCGAGCCCGTCGCCGCCAGCTGAGTCGCTGCTGGGGATCGGGACGGCGGGATCAGTGCTGGCGGTCGGTCTCGGGAGTCTGCGAGCTGGGCGCCGAGAGGTGGACGCAGGCGGGACTGCCTCGGCGCCCTCGGTCAGCGCCGAGGGGTCCAGCGCGGTCGGGCCCACCGGAACCTGCTGCGGCACCGTGAAGGCAGGAGCCGGCGCGTAGCGCCCCCCGCCCGGGGTTTCCGCATCGGGCCAGACACCGAACTCATCCGGCTTCGGCGGATCCTCGCCGACTACATCCACGTGCCCGTCCGGGTGGACGAGCAGATGCAGCACGGCACCGGAGACACCGCGCGCGGCCACCGGAATCGGATCCACGCCGCCGCCTTGGGTCGCCAGCTTGGCGCATCGGCCTGCGATGATCCGCAACGCCGCCTCACGGGGGCTCTCCCCGAGCATCGGCACCACTCGCTCGCCGCCGATGAAGGCTTGTTCTTCGCCGCTGCCGTTGATTTCGAAGGCGACCGCAACGACGGGGCGCTGCGCAGCGCTGCCCGCCTCGGGGCGAGGTGTTCGGCGCACCTGTCAGTGGCTCCGGTGGAACAGCGCACGGTAGGCCTCATCGGCCGGGCGGCCCTGGGCGTAGGCCGGAGCGGTGTAGGCGTCGTAGGCCAACGCGCCCTTCTCGGCGGTGCGGGCCAGCCAGTCGTGCATGTTCTGGACATAGGCTGCGTTGGCCAGGGAGGTGGGCACAGAAGGGTGAATGCCCCACTGCGACACAGCGATCCTCTTGCCGTTGCGCGCCGCGAAGCCGGCCCAGTAATTGAGACCGAAGTCACCGTTGACCTGCTGCGCCCACGGCTGGATGTCCAGGGCTTGCACTCCCACCACGTCGACGACGTCCGCGCCCGGCCAGGCCCGAAGCACGCTGTCCTGGGGCATCCCCGCCCGCGAACCCAGGCTTACCGTCCACTGCAGTTGCGCCTGCGGGAGGGCCTTCTTCACCGCGCCCGCCGCGCGGCGATAGCAACTGGCGAAGGCGGCGGGGTCGGCGCTGAAGGGGCGTCCCTCGACGTTCATCCCGGCGCCGATTTCGACAACGGGTGACTGGATGCCGGCGGCGGCGATGCGGGCCGCGAAAGAGTCCCACGCCTGGTCGTACTCACCGTTGACGCACTGCTGCAGCGAGGCACCGTGCTCGGGCAGGAGCGGCGCCGAGATGACAGCGCGCCCGCGGGCGGTGGGGAGGCGATCAACGACCTCGGCCTGCCTGAGGGAATCCCAGGAGGGAGCCTGGACGGTGGCCACGACGACATCGTTGGGGCGTCCGGGGGCAGCGGCGGGTGAGTCGACCCGCAGGTGGGTGCCGCTGGCCCAGGTCGAGCCGGCTCGCGGGGAGGGCACATCCGGGTAGAGGGCAACGGTGGAAGCCGGCGAACCCGAGGGCGGCGGTAGCGAGGGGGTGCTCACCCCACCGGGGGCGGGTCGTCCCGGACCGGCCACCCGTTCGGAGGTCATGGGGTTGCTCACCAGGGGCAGCGCCAGTTTGCGCGACCCGACCCGGGTTGTGCCGCGCTGCGGCATCTCGGGTGGGCGCCGGGTCGTCGAGGCCGAAGCGCTCGGCAATTCGGTCGGATGCTGCGTGATTACGGTCTGCGGCGCGGCGCCCTCGGAAGGCGAGCCGGTGAACGGCTGGCTCGGTGAGGTCGGCGCCCAGGTCGGGGTGGCAGATGGCAGCCAAGGCAGGGAAGGGTGGTGCGAGGTGGCCTTGGGCGGCGCGGGCGGGTCTGCGGGCGCCGTTGAGGTCGTGGGCGTGGATCGCGGCGGTGTCACCGGCGTGGAGGGGCGGTCGTTGGAGTGGCCCTCGGACACCTGCTGGGTGGGCTGAACCGGCGGCGCCGGCTTAGCAGTCCCGGCGTCGTGCCCGAAGGGGCGCCCGGAGTCGTGCTCGGAGGGGGAATCGGGACGGGCAGGGGCCTTCTTCGTCGCTTTGCCCGAGGCGGGCTTCTTCTTCGGCGGCGTCGTGGAGCGCTCAGGCGCGCTCGTGGCGGCACGCTGGGGACGCGAGGGGGTCGCAGTCGCGGTGGGCCGGTCGTGCGGCGTGCCCAGGATGCGTTGCAGATCGCGCAGGATGCGCTCGCCCAGGCTGTCCTCGCTCGGGCTGGCGGTGCCGGATGTGGGCTGCTCGGGTTTGCCGGTTCCATGTGGGGTGTCCGCGGGTCTGTCGGTGGCCTCGGGGCCGAGCGGCCCCGACTTCTTCTCCTCGGCGGTGCTAGCCGGTGCGGGTGTCGGTGTCGGTGCCGGTGCCGGTGCGGGTGCCGCGGTGCTTACTGCTGTCGGGGTGGTCTCGGCGGGTCTGGGTGCCCCTTGACGGGGCTTGCCCAGGTTCGGGAAACGCGCCCCGGGCAGCTTGGGGCGGCTCGAGAGTGCGCCCGGCCCGGTCGTGTGGACCGGAGCGGACGGGCTTAGCGGCGCTGCCGGGTCCATCGGGGTCGCCGGAGCGGTCTCGGCAGGGGCGGTTACCGCGGGAGTAGCTTGCTCCAGCGATGCCCACAGCCTGGACGGCGCGGCGGGCCTGCCGAGGTCTGGGCTCGTCGCCGGAACGCCGACCCCGGGAACGGGCGGGGCTGCTGGTTTCGGGCTGACCGGCCCGGTAGCCCCGACCTGGGTGCCGGGGGCGTTCGGTCCTGGCGTCTTCGGCTTGTGAGATACCGCTTTGGTTTCGGCCGTTTCTCCCGCTTCCCCTGGTGAGGGCGGTGGGATGAACAGGGTGACTTCGTCACGAGCAGGCACAGTGATTGTCGGCGCAGCACTGTGCGCCGAGTCCGCCGAGCCGAGGTCCGCGCGGGCCGGGGCGGTCGCAGCGGAGTACGGCTGCCGGGACGCAGGCGTGCCGGTCGGTGCCGGTTCGGACGCCCCATGCTCCGCCGGCGAGTTCACTGCCGGCGCGTCGGTGGGGGAATCGGCTGCAGCAGTGGCTGTGACCGGGTGGGGCTGCCTCGGGCCGGACGGCAGGGGCGGGGCGCTCACCTGGCCAGTGGGCACGGGGACGGGCTCGACCGGGGGCTCCTCGGCAGGGACGGAGCCGGTGGGCATCGATGCACCGGCTTCGGTGGGTGCCGGGGCAGCGGCCTGGACGGGTGCAGGCCCAGTGAGGACTGGGTCGGCAGCAACCGGGTTGCTGCTCGCAGCCTCCGCGGGCGCAGCCTGGGAGGCCGTAACAGGCGGCGGGTTGTCGGGGGCGGGCTCAGCAGCAGTCTGCGGTGGCATCTCAACCTCGGCGCGGTCAGCTTCGTTCGCGACCGCCGGCTCGCTCTGCTGGGCTGCGCCCAGGTCTGCGTTGTCCGCGGCGACGTTCGGTGCCGCAGCAGCCCATGCCTGCGGTGCGGGTTCGGCATGCGCGCCGCCTGGAGCGGCCGCAACCAGCAAGGTCAAGGTCGCGCCCAGAACCTGCTGACTGCGGTGGGATCGAGGGGTGGGACGGCGGTGTTGAGGGGTGTAAGTCACAGGAAATCCTCGAGGAGGATGGATACGAAAGTGTCTATACACGCACCCTACCTGCGGATTGTCGACCCACACGGGGTCTGTGGACAGACGAGGAGTTCCGCGCGAGAAGTCCTCGCCCACAGCGGCAATCGCTGCTGGGGCTCGATCATCGGCACCCCCGGAGTGGGGTTGGGACCGAAGCAAAGGTGAGGTTCGGCGGCGTTGGGTGGGGGGTGCGTGCAGCGAGTTGGTGCTTACAAGTAAGGCCGAAAACGGGTGCGAACGGCTTCCCGGGTCGGGTGGTGACCGTCTTTGGTGGTGATGGCATCGGCGATCTGCTGAAAGCTCAACCCGCGGCGTCGCGCATCCCGAACACCCTGTTTGAGCCGGGCGTCGTTGCCGCTGCGGTGCGCTGCCTCGTCGAGTGCGCTCAGTCGGCGTTGGATGCGTCGAACGAGATCGCGTGGGACTTCGCGGCTTTCCCGTTCGCTCAGCCAGCGCTCGATCTCTTCGACATCCCATAGCGCCCGGCGCCGCCAGCGCTGCTGCACCGGGGCGGGCATCTGTCCGCGGCTCGACATCGCTCGGATCGTCGAGGCGGGCACACGCTTCTTGCTGGTCAGCGCCGCGAGCCGGGCCGCGATCTGCTCCGCGGTACACAGCCCGGGTGGCTGCTCGTCCAGGGGGGAGGGTGTCGGGGTGATCTCATCTGTCACGTCGGCAACTCTTTCCCTCGGTGTCCGGGAAAAGCCTACGTGGCCGTGGGGCCACGCCCGCGGCGAGGCGCCTGCACCGCGCGGGTTTGTCGGAATTCACCGGTGCGCTCGTGCCGACCCCGCGTGCACATCGCCGCCGGACCCGTGCCGAAAGCTGGCGGGCCATGCCCAGTCGTACCCTCGAGCGGACACTGTGTAGACACTTGCCTGAGTCGAGTGGCTACACGGTTGCTTAGCGGGCCGGTTGGGGTCGCTCCCGGAAGAACATCACGTGAATTCCGTCTCCTCGCATGGTTGGCCGTTGAACGGACCGCCTTTCGCCCAGATCTGTGCAGCTCGATGTGCCCAATTCACTACATTCGGCAATAAATTCAGGATATTTCTGGCCTGCCTCGTGTTATTTGGGCTGCCTCTGACTGTTATAACCGGCGGTTGTGTATCGCGTCTCAAAGAGAGGTTTTCGTGCTTTCTCGCCTTGACGTTGGCAGCGTTCAACTAAAGACTTCCGGTCGTTTCCCTCAGTGAATGGAGAGTCAGTTGGCCGGTTCGTCTCCACCCGACGTCGGGGTTCTCGAGGCCACCAGGGTGGCGTCTGTGCGCAACCTCGATAAGGCGCCTGCGTGCAGCTCGCCGCTGCTCGGGCTTGCTCCAGCGGACTGGACCCCAGAGCAGGAGGCTGATCGAGTGCCGCCTGCCCTGGCAGCGATCTGCGCCTCCTGCCCTGTCGCAGCCGCATGCCTGCTCGATGCCGTTCGGATGAACGACGTCGGTTATCGCGGCGGCACCACCACTCGCGAGCGTCGCCGGATGTTCCCGGGCCTGCGCCTGGCTCGCAGAGAAGAGTTGGACCAGGATGGGCGTTCCCCGCGTCATGCCAGAGGCGAGGGGAGCCTGGCTTGCTACCGTCGCGGCTGCCGCTGCGATGAATGCCGTTCGCACAACGCCGCCGCCCGCAGGCGCGAACGTGCCCGGGCCTCATGAGTTCCACCCGTCATCCATCGTCCATAGGGGGCGCCGTGTCTGATCCATCCGCACCGCGGGGGTGGGCAGAGCCCATCCCAGTCAAGACAGCCAACCCGCGCCCGGCTCCCGATGCCGCCCGCGCCCACCTGGGGGTGAACCCGGGGCAGGTGCGTGCGCGTCCCCCGGCCCCGGTCGAGCAGGTCCCGGTGCAAGAACCGGCCCCTGCCGCCGGTACGGTCGCCCCCACCGGAGTAGGCCAGTCCCAGACCGGGCAGCCCGCCCGCGCCCGCAGCGCCGAAGAGCGCGCTTGGCAGGCCGAGCCCACGCACATCGTGGATGAGCCGATGATCCGCCCCAGCAGCCCCCGGCCGCGCAGCGGGTGGCGAGCCTTGGCCTACGGGGTCACCGGCGGGCTGTGGAACCCCGGGATCAGTGCCAAGGAAGAGAAGGTGCGCGAACGCGAACGCCAGATCGCCACGCAGCTGCGCGGACGCCATGTGACCGCGTTCTTCTGCCTCAAGGGAGGTATCAGCAAAACTTCCACGACCGCAGCGACCTCGATCGCCCTGTCGGATCTGCGACCTGACCCGGTCTTCGCAATCGATGCCAACCCTGATGCCGGGGACTTGGCCGAGCGGCTGCTGGGCGGCCGACTCTCCGGCATCGCAGCCCTGGCCGCGCACATCGACCAGATCGACAGCTTGGAAGCGCTCTCGCGCTACACGGCCACCACCGGCCGGCTGACGGTGCTGCCCGGCGAGCCCAACCCCATCCTCGGCGATTCGATCAGCGCCGACGATTTCGAACGAGTGATGCGCGTCGTACAGCAGTACTACTCGTTCGTGCAGGTGGACTGCGGCACGGGGGTCACGCACCCGCTCATGGAGGGGGTGCTGCGCTTTGCGGACACCGCCGTCATCCCGGCCGCGTGGTCCATCACCGGCGCCAAACGGGCTGGGGAAACCATCGAATGGCTGCTGGATCACGGGTTCGAGAGCCTGGCCAAGTCGAGCATCGTGGTGCTGACCGCCAAGGACATCGTCAGCTCTGCCGTCAACAAAGAGGCGGTGATGTCGTACTTGTCGCGGGCCGCCGACGTGATCGTGGTGCCGGCCGACCCGCACGTGGCTGACGGTGCCCTTATCGAGTGGGAAGCGTTGCAACCCAAGACTCAGGAGGCCTACCTGGATATCGCGGCCGCCATCACGCGCCGGTTCGACACCCGTCGTTTCCAGGGGCGTTGAGGGCCTTCTGAGGCGTTCGCCACATCGCTCGGCAGTCTTTGACAACTGTTCAGTAACATGTGGTGAACGCACTTCGGGGGGAGATCCAGCGTGATGACATCGGTGAGGTTGCGGACAGGCGAAATCAGCGTGTCACGAGCCATTTTCGGTTCGGCTCCAGACGGGCTGGCCGTCCTCGGCCTGACGATCCAGCAGCCGTCGCCGCTGGGAGACTCGGTGCTGGAGCACCTGTGCGGTCGCGGTTTCACCAGCGGCCGCGACGAGGATCAGGTTGACCTGCCGGACGCTTCGGGCACGGTTGAGTTGAGCCTGTGCCCGCAGGCACTGGTGATCACCCGACTGGCGCCGCTGGGCCCTGTTCCCTGGATCACGCTGGGGGAGGGTGCGCCGGCGGACTGGCGCCAGACGGCGCTGGGCGACCGGAACGTGCTGCTGCTGATCGCCCCTCATGATGCGCAGCTGTCCAGCTGTGACGTGGAAGCTGTCGAGGCCCTGCTCGACAGGGTCATTCGAGGCCTGGCCGCCGCCTGCCTGGTGCCGGTGGTGGATGGCATCTCGTGGTCTGGGGCCGTCCGTTAGGGTGAGGGCGGCGTCGGGGGGCCGCGCGGTCCTTCGACGACCGCTGAGATGACCCCCCGCGAGATGAGGAGCGCCCATGTCCGACCCGGCTAAGCAGATAGCCGCATGTTCGGACGCAGGCGTTCGGGAGCCGCGACATGAAGATGCGCTCCCCGGAGAGCTCAAACCGTTGCCGTGGGTACCTGACCGAGGACCGATCACCGATGCTGA
This sequence comes from Gephyromycinifex aptenodytis, assembly GCF_012277275.1. Taxonomy (GTDB): domain Bacteria; phylum Actinomycetota; class Actinomycetes; order Actinomycetales; family Dermatophilaceae; genus Gephyromycinifex; species Gephyromycinifex aptenodytis. The sequence continues at coordinate 2,442,497 of NZ_CP051155.1, forward strand.
AGCGCTCGGGGTAGCCCGCCGGCGGCGGCGGGTGGAACTCGCGGGCCAACCCAAGACCACCGGTCAACGAAGCGGTGTCCCGCAGGAGTTGCCTGCCGACTCCTCCCCGAAGAAGGCGGCGGTGTTCCGGCTGCCGGCCCGGGCGATGGCCATTGCGCACGCCCGCGCCGAGATGGAAGGGGTGCCGCTGACGGCGGTGCTGGAAGAAATGCTCGTCGCCTATGCCGGAGGCGCCCCCCAGAACCCGGAAGAGGTTCAGCAGCGCCTTCGCGCTGCCGGCCATCTGCGTCAGCGGCGCTGAGACCCGCCCGAACTCACTTGCTGCTGCTCGCAGCGGCCTCGGGCTTGGTCCACCAGTTCTTGAGGTGCTCCTGGTAGGCCTGCTGCGCCTTCGGGTTCTGCGACAGCGAACAGCGGCAGTATTCCTCCCGCTCGTCGAAGTAGGTGTCGAAGGCCATGATGTCGGCGTTGTCCCGCATCCAGCCCATGACCGCGGTGATGTAGGCAGGGTTGTCGCCCCCGGAATCGGGGCTGCCGGCGATGACGCCCCACTCTGGTACCGAGAACATCTTGCCGTGATCGCGGGCGAACTGGCCCCAGAAGTCCCAGCCGCCGGGCTGGGTCTTGTGCTTCTGCCAGGTCGCCTCGTTGTACGGGGGGTTCCAGTCGTAGGCGTCGATCCCGATGATGTCCACGACGTCATCGCCGGGGTAGGCCATCGTCGCGTCCGGCAGGCTGTTGCCCTTGCCCTCGTTGACGTTGAAGACGATGCGCAACTCGGGGCCACCCTTGCGCAGGGACTGTGCCGCGTGGCGGAAAGCCTGCTTGAACTGCTCCACGTTGTCCGGGTTGGCAGACCAATGCCAGTTGTTGATGTTCATCTCCCAGCCGGGACGTACGTAGGAGTCCGGATACCGTTCGGCGATGAGTTGGCCGAGCTTGATCCACTGCTCGTTGTAATTACCGGCAGCGGCCTCTTCCATCGAACCGTCTTCCGGGAAGAGTGGGACCGCGACGTTGAGCTTGCCGGTGAAACCTTCGGGGATGGTCGAGGGCGAAAGCCACCAGGTGCCGTGAATCTGCTGCCAGCTGTCACGGGTCGGGGCTACCCCCAAAACGTCCAGCGGGGCCTGGCGCATCTGCGCGAACGCCTTGGAGTAGTCCGCGTCGTGAGTGAAGACGCCGCTGTCCCACTTCAACCCGCTGGACATGCCGTGCCCGGGCGGGCCTTGGGTGGGAGTCGGTGTCGAGGTGGTGCTGGCGCTGGGTTCCGGCGGCGTGGCCGGTGCGCTGCATGCTCCCAGGAGCCCGGCCAGAGCGAGTGTGGCCACCACCACCACGCTGCTGCGTGCGCGACGTCGGACGGACATGAATTCCCCTCTGAGTTCTGGTGGAGGCCCCCTTCGGTCACGCCCCCTCGGCGGAGTTTACGCGAACGGTGGCAACGGCTGCGCCGACCTCGGGATGGATGCGCAGCCCAGCCCGATCCACGGACGCTGGCGCTCAGGCGTGGAGAACCCGACATGGGGGTATAGAGCCGCCAGGCTGATAGATGCCTGAGTCGCCACCCTCTACTGGTTTTCGGAGTCACCATGATCACCGTTCGCCGCAGCACGAGCGCTACGCCGGAACAGGTTTGGAGCGTCATCGCCGACGGGTGGAGCTACCCGTCGTGGGTGGTCGGAGCATCCCGGATGCGCGCTGTCGAGTCGGAATGGCCCGCGGTGGGCAGCCGGATCCATCACTCCGTCGGCACCTGGCCGCTTCTGCTGAACGACGAGACGGTGGTGCAGGAATGTGAGCCAGGTCGCCGGATCGTCCTGATCGCCAAGGCCCGTCCCTACGGCAAAGCCTGGGTAGAGATCGAACTGAGCCCGCAAGGCCAGGGCACGATGGTGCAGATGCGCGAAGACGCCTCCGCGGGTCCGGCCAAGCTCATGCCCAAGCCGGCCCGGCAGGCCGCGATCGGGCCGCGCAACGTCGAGACCTTGAAGCGTCTGCTGCTGCTGGCCGAGCGCCAAAGCACCCCTTGATATCGCGGCGCGCCGGCCAGGCGCGCCCGCGACCGCTCGTCCGCCCCGAGCCAGAACAGAGGCCGGGGCGGGCGGCTTCAGCGGCCAGGTGAGCCCAAGCCGGGCGGCAGTCGGCGATCGTCGGCATAGAGGTGATGCAACGCGGCCAGGGACAGCTGCTTGACCGGGCGGCCCCACCAGCTCTGATCCGCCAGCGCAGCGCGAGCCGCGAGGTAACCGCAGCCGCCGTGCACGCCGCCGCCGGGATGGATGGCGGCGCTACCCAGATAGAGCCCCTCGATGTGGGTGCGCGGCCCGCCCAACCCGGTGACCGGCCGCCACAACGCTTGCTGGAAGAGTTGCTGGGTACCGCCCCCGACGCCGCCCTGGCCGAGGTTGGGGTCGCCGGCCTCCAGGTCTGCCGGCGTCTGGTCCCAACGGTCGATGACCAGATCCCGCCAACCGGGAGCGAACGCATCCAGCATGGTTTCGCTGGCGTCGGTGAGCCGGGCGGCGTTTTCGGCGCTGGGTTGTTCGCGCGGCAGGTGGGTGTAGAGCCACAACGCTTCGCTGCCCGCCGGTGAGCGGCTCGGGTCGATCGTCGACATCTGCCCCACCAGCGCGAACGGGCGCTGCGGAATCTTACGAGCACCCAACTCGGCGGCCCAGGTAACCAACCCCGGCACGTCCTGACCTACATGCACCACGCCCGCCCCGCGAGCCGCCTCCGCCGTCCACGGCATCGGGGCACTGAGCCGGTAGTTGAGTTTGAGAGTGGGCAGGTCCCACAGGAAACGCTCCATTCGGGCGGACAGTCCGGCCGGGACGCTCTTGGCCGGTAGGAGCCGACCGTAGAGGTCGGGGGCGCTGGTGTCGGCGATGACGGCGCGCCGGGCCCGGATGCGCTGCCCATCGCTGGTCACCACCCCGTGCACGGTGTTGCCCTGCACGGTGATCCGCTGCACCGCGACCCCGGTGTGGATCTGCGCCCCGGCGGCCTGCGCGCGACGTTTGAGGGCCAACGCCAGTTCCCGGGTGCCGCCCTTGGGGGAGGGGAAGCCGGCGTCTTGGGCGAGCATCGTCATCAGCCAGCCGAACATGCCGCTCACCGGTGCTTCGAGGGGGATATCGGCGTGCATCGCGTTTCCGGCGATCAGTTCGCGCCCGGCCTGCCCCCGGAAGAGCTCCTCGCCCATGCGGTGGGCGGGCAGCAGCAGGAACCGGACGAAGTCCGGCAGCGCGCCGGCGCCTACTCGGGCGAGCACCTTCGCCGAGGCCGAGACCGGCGGCCACTGGGTGAGGATGGCCTCCAGCAGGGGGTCGCGCAGCCGTTGCCAGTCCTGGACCAGGCGCAGCCAGGTCTGCCCGTCTTCGGGATGGTCCTCGGCCAGGCGTTGGGCCGTCAACTCGGGGTCGGTGAACAACGCGGCTCCCCGCTCGTCGCCGGGTTGGCCGACGTGAGCCAAGACCCGCTCGGCGCTGGCCCATTCCAACCCGTGGTCGCCCAGTTCCAGCGCGCGCAGCACCGGTGAGGCGACGGCAAGCGGGTGGCAGGCGCTGTGGGTGTCCATGATCCAGCCGTCCACATCGCGAGAGCCGACGGCGCCACCGACCTCGTCCTGACCTTCGAACAGGAGCACGTCCCATCCGGCGTCCGCCAGGACGGCGGCGGTGACCAGTCCGTGATGGCCACCACCCACGACCACGGCGTCCACAGTCTGCGTGGGCACGCTCGCCAGCGGCGGGCGGGCGGGAGATCGGAGGATGTTGCGCAGGGCCATGTGTCCATCGTGGGGGTTAGGGCCCACCTCGGCATCCCGTGCGGGCGATCAGGGTTGGGCAACGACCCGAACGGGGGTGGCTGCGGGCCCGTCGACGAGCCGCCGAAGCAGGTATTCGGCCGGACCGCGGCGCCCCCGCGCCTCAAGCGCGGCGGCCCCGGCCAGGGTCGACAGCCAGGTCAGAAACGCGATGACTGCTGCCGGTGCACTGCTGAGGTCCCGGCCCAATCCCAGACCCCAGGCGCTCATCAGTGGTGCCAAGATCACCGATTGGGCCAGATAGCCCGACAACGACCGGCGCCCCAACGCCTGCACCGCCCACCCCAGCCGGGAATCTGGCCCCACCACGTAGTGCCCGAGCAGGGCGAAGATCGCGACGTAACCGAGGCCGCCGAACAGCCCGGTACTCATCTGGACCATTCCGTAACCGGACTTCAGGGTCTCCGGAAGCAGGATGAACCCGGCCAGGTGTGCCGCCATCGGCAGGGCGCCGAGCACGCCGAGTCCGCCGCCGAAGACAGCCGTGGCCCATAACAACCGCAGGTGCGCGTGCGGCCGTTCCAGAATCCGATGCCGGGCCGCCAACCAGCCGAGCAGGACGCTGCCCGGGATGACGAAGAACAGGGCGCTGATCACCGTGGCGAACAGCCAGAACAACAGCCGCGGCCCGATGGAGGCCAGATAGCTCGATTCGCTGACCCCGGCCGGCAGCAGGCTCATGGGGGACGGCGTGCCGCCCGCACCCGCTGTCTCGGCCTGGGCTGCCTGGACAAAGCTGTCGGTGCCCACCGCGAACACGGTGAGCCCAAGCAGGCCTGTCACAAGCAGCGCCACGCACCCGATGACCACCCGGTCTGAGTGCCGGAACAGCAGCGCCACCAGGATCAACGCGCACAATCCGTACGTAGCCAAGACGTCGCCGGTGAACAGCAGGGCCGCGTGTGCCAGCCCGAACAGCATCAGGCACAGGTGCCGTAGCCGTAGCCGCCGCATCGCCTCCGGCAATGGCAGGCCGCGGCACAGGCGGGCCTGGACGAACTGCACCATTCCGTATCCGAGCAGGAAGGCGAACATCGGGTACACCCGCATGTCGATGGCGGTGATCGTGGCGAATTGGACGATGACGTCCCAGCGCGATTGCGGCGCCGGGTGTCCGGTGAAGGGGTCCGGTGCGGTGCGCCACAGGAACGCAGGGATGTTGGCCCACGCGATGAGCAGCAGCATCATGCCGCGGGCCAAGTCCGGAGTGCGCAGCCGGGAGGGGATGGCCCGGTCACCGGATAAGGAACTGTCCATCTGATTCCCATCGCGTCGTGACCGGTCATTGCCGTTGTTCGGGTCGGGTAGCAGCGGGGCGGCAGGCGCTGGCTCCACCGGCCCCAGGTTGGTCCCCTATTCTGGCTGGTATGCCGTATCACCATCCCCGCTGGGGGCAAAGTACCAGGGGGAGTCACCTGTGACGGAAGCACTTGTGCTAACCGGGTGCGTCATCCTTCTCATTGCTCTCAACGCCCTGTTCGTGGCTGTGGAGTTCAGTTACCTGACCGTCCACCGAGGCACCATCGAGCAGGCGGCTGAGGAGGGCGATGCCCGGTCCGGACGGGTTTTGGCCCACCTGCGCACGCTCTCCAGCCAACTGTCGGGTGCACAGTTGGGGATCACCGTGACGAGCCTGGTGATCGGTTTCATCGCCGAGCCGTCCCTGGCCACCTTGATCCGGGCCGGCATCGGAGAACTGGGGGTAGGCGCGGCAGTGCCTACCGGCGTTTCGGTCACGGCGGCGTTCATCATCGCGACGTTCTCCCAGATGGTCTTCGGTGAACTCGTCCCCAAGAACTGGGGCATCGCCGAACCGGTGCGGGTGGCCCGCCTGGTCGTACTGCCGCACACGCTGTTCATGGCCATCTTCGGCTGGTTCGTGCACCTGCTCAACGGCGCCGCCAATGCCGTGGTGCGGGCGCTGGGCTTCGAACCCACCGAAGAGCTGAACAATGCGCGCACCGCGGAGGAACTCTCCGCGGCGGTGCGCCACTCCGGGCGCGAAGGCACCTTGGAGAAGGGGACCGCCGAGCTGGTGGCCAGGTCCATCGAGTTCGGGGCTCGAACCGCCGGAGAAGTGATGCGGCCGCGGCCGCGGGTGGACTTCCTGGACGCCGAAGATCCCGTGTCCGAGGTTGTCGCCACCGCGATCCGCACCGGCCACTCCCGCTTCCCGGTCACCGGGGAGGACGTCGACGACATCGTCGGCCTGGTGCACGTCAAACAGGCTTTCGGGGTGCCCTACGAGCAACGCGGACAGAAGGCGATCCGCGACATCCTCGTTCCGGCACCGGTGGTGCCCGAGTCGATGACGCTGGACCCGCTGCTGAGTCGGTTGCGTGAGCCGGGGTTGCAACTGGCTGTTGTCGTGGACGAATACGGCGGCACCGCGGGCATCGTGGCGCTAGAAGACCTCGTCGAGGAGATCGTCGGGGAGATCAAAGACGAGCACGACCAAGAGGCCCTTCCCTACCGTAAGCAGGGGCGCGCCTGGCTGGTGTCGGGGTTGCTGCGTCCCGATGAGCTCGGTGAGCTGTTGGAACTGGAGCTGCCCGAGGGTGAAGAGTCCGACACCCTGGGTGGTCTGGTCACCGAACGGTTGGATCGTCTGCCCGAGCCGGGCGAGCGGATCACCCTTGAGGCCCGCGACGAAGTGAACCGCAATGAAGAGGGGATCCCGACCGCGGCGCAGGTCGACATCGTGGTGCTGTCACTGGAGGGGCATCGCGTCGACCGGTTGCGGGTGGTACCGCGCCGGCCGCACGCGCCGGTGGCCACCCGGGCCAGCATCCGTCAGAACCGCCAAGAGGGGCAGACCCAATGAGTTCCACGACCTCTCTGCTCATCCTGGTGCTGTTGTTGTTCCTCAACGCCTATTTCGTGGCCGCCGAGTTCGCGCTGGTCTCGGCCCGCCGCGACCAGATCGAACCTAAGGCGAGCACCGGCTCCTGGCCGGCGCGGGCGACGCTGCGCGCCATGGAGTCGGTATCGCTGTCGATGGCCTGTTGCCAACTGGGGATCACGGTCTGCTCGTTGGGTATCGGAGCTGTCGGTGAACCGGCGATCGCGCACCTGCTGGCGATCCCGTTTGCAGCGGTGGGCCTGCCGGAGGCTCTGGTCCATCCCGTGGCTCTCGTGCTGGCGCTGGTGATCGTGGTGTTCCTGCACATGCTTCTGGGCGAGATGGTTCCCAAGAACATCACGCTGAGCGGGCCTGACCGAGCCGCATTCCTGCTCGGCCCGCCGCTGTATGTGCTGTGCCAGTTCCTGCGCCCGATCGTGTGGATCATGAACGGCACCGCCAACCTGGTGTTGAAAGCCATGCGGGTCGAGCCTCGCAATGAGGTCAATGCCGCGTTCACCAACGAGGAACTGCGCGGTTTCGTCGCCGAGTCCGGTCGGGAGGGTCTGCTCGACGAGGATGAGTTGCGGCTGCTGCAGGGGGCCTTGGAGTTCGAGACCCTCACCGCCGGTCAGGTCTGTATCCCCGCCGAAGAACTGGTCACGGTGCCGCGGGGGGTGACGGTCAGTGAGCTCGAAGAGCTTTCGGCCCGCACCGGCTTCTCGCGTTTCCCCGTCGAGGTGCAGGGCGAACTCATCGGCTACGTGCATTTGAAGAATCTGCTCACCACCCCGGCGCACGAGCGCGATGCGCCGGTTCCAGATACCGCGATCGTCGCCCTGGGTGAGGTGCAGGCCAGCGACCGGCTGCGCGCGGTGATCGACCGGATGCAGGAACGTAGCCACCACCTGGCCCGCGTGCAGGGGATGCAGCGTCCCGGGCATCACGTCGTGACGTTGGAAGATGTGCTCGAGGAATTGGTCGGTGAGGTGCGGGACGCGACGAGCGTGTCGCGCGAGGACGAGCCGGTCTAATCGCGCGGCTGCCCGCCGGCCGGCGGCAGGGTCGGTGCTCCCCCAGCGGTGGCAGCGGTGGCTGCTGTCGTCGCGGTTGCGCCCGAGGGCGTCGCCGTCGGGAAGGGCAGCACCATCTGCATCCGGGCGCCCGGTTCCTGGGGCGTCGCGGGTTCGCTGGGGGGCGCCGCGATGTTCTCCGGGCGGCTGGCGATGACGTAGTTCAGCCAGCCTGCCTGCCGGTCACCATCGACGAGCACCGCTTTGAGCAGCAGCGTTGCCGGCAGCGCCAGCAACGCGCCCAGCGGGCCGAGCAGCCAGGTCCAGAACAACAGCGAGATGATCGCGACCGTGGGGGTGACCCCGATGGCGTCACCGGCCACCTTGGGTTGGATGAGGGACTGGATGACGAAGTTGAGGACGCTGTAGGCCAGCACGACGGCGATAGCGGTGGTGGGGCCGCGGTCCAGCAGGGCCAGCAGCGCCGGCGGGACGACGCCGATGACGAAGCCGATGTTGGGGATGTAGTTCGTCAGGAACGAGACCACACCCCAGACCAGCGCCAGCGGTACCCCGAGGTAGAGCAGGACCCAGACGTCCAGCACGGCCACGATCAGCCCGAAGGCGGTCGTCACCACCCAGTAGCGGCGCACCCCGTGGGCGAAGTCGCTCACCGTGGCGGCTACCCGCGGGTGGGTGGTGCGCATGGCATCCAGGCGAGCGCCGAACCCGATCATGTCCATGGTGATGAAGAACAGCACCGTGATCAGGACCAGCAGCAGCGAGACCACGCCGGTGAGGTTGGACAGCACTCCTTGCAGCAGGCCCAGCCCTTGCTGGGCCAGGTTCTGCCACTGGGTGGCGGCGGCGTCCTGCATGGTGTCCAGGATCTGTTGCTGAGTGATCCCCTGTGCCTCCAAGGCCGACATGGCATCGGCGTACATCCGCTCGAATTTGGGGATGTAGCGGGGCATCTCCAACACCAGAGCGGAGATCGACCAACCGAGCACGACGAAGAAGGCGAGCAGGGCAGCGATGACGAGCAGACCGGTCAGCGTCGCGCTGATCACCGCCGGCACCCCGCGCCGACGTAGGCCCGTGTTCAAGGGGTAGGAGGTGATCGCCAGGTTGATGGCTAGGAAGACCGGGGCGGCGATGTGGCCGACTGCGTGGAGACCCGCCATCGCCACGACCAGCGCCGCCATGCTCAGGCTGACTGTGAGGTGGTGCGGCAGGTGGGTCCGGACGGTGGGTAGACCGCTGGCGTCGCGCGCCAGGGCCGGGGCCTCCGGTGGTGGAGGCGGGACGACCGGACCTTCGGGGATCCGGGCGGCCAGTTCGGCTACCCATTGCGGGGGACGCCTGTGCAGCGAAGGCAGGGGCGGCAGCGCCGGTAGCGACGGCAGGTGAGGACGCCGCGGTGTCTTCACGCCGTACTCCTTCCGTGCCGGGGGCTGGTCCTCACACGATACGGCCAGCCCCCGACATCGGAGGTGCTAGCGGAAGTCGTGCGCCTCTTCGTCGTTGTAGGCCTGCAACTCCTGCTTGGAGTAGGCGTTCAGGGACGAGTGGCGACGTCCGATGAAGAAGTAGTAGCACAGCACGATGGCCGTCCAGACCAGGAAGGCCTTGATCGTGATGGCGTCCAGGTTGCTGATGATCCAGAAGCAGCCGGCGATGGTGACGATCGGGGTGACGGGGTAGCCCGGCACCTTGAACCCGCGCGGCAGGTTCGGGGAGCTGCGCCGCAGCACGATGACGCCGATCGAGACGACCGTGAACGCGACCAGAGTCCCGATGCTGGTCATCTCAGCAAGCAGGTTCAGCGGGAGCAGACCGGCCAGGATCGACACGACGATGCAGACGACGACGGTGCTCGTGCTCGGCACGTGGGTGCGGGGGCTGACCTTGGACAACGCCTTGGGGGCCAACCCGTCCCTGGAGATGGCGTACAGGATGCGGGTTTGGCCGTACAGGGTCACCAGGGTGACGCTGAAGATCGAGATGACCGCGCCGGCCGCGATGAGGGTGCCGGGCCAGGGAGCGCCGACGATGTTCTCCAGGATCTGAGACAGCCCGGCCTTCTGACCCTCGAACTCCTGCCAGGGCTGGGCGCCGATGGCGGCGGTGGCGACCAGCAGGTAGAACCCGGTGACGATGACCAGCGCGAGCATCAGCGCCCGGGGCATGGTCTTCTGCGGGTCTTTCACCTCTTCGCCAGCGGTGGAGACGGCGTCGAGGCCGATGTAGGAGAAGAAGATGGTGCCTGCCGCACCCAGGACGCCGTGCACGCCGAACGGGGCGAAGTCGGCCAGGTGGTTGGTGTTCCAGCCGGTGAAGCCGATGATGATGAACAAGGCAAGGACGGTCAGCTTGATGCCGACCATGATCGTGTTGACCCAGGCAGACTCGCTGGCCCCGCGCAGCAGCAGGAGCATGCAGCAGAACACGAGGATGACCGCTGGCAGGTTGACGAGGCCGCCTTCCACCTCGGGGGAGTTGGCCAGGGCGAACGGGATCTGCAGGCCGAGCACGTTGCCGAAGAGCTGGTTGAGGTATTCGGACCAGCCCACGGCCACCGCGGCCGAGGAGACGCCGTACTCCAGCAGCAGGCAGCCGGCCACGACCATGGCGGCCAGCTCGCCGAGGGTCACATAGGCGTAGGAATAGGAAGAGCCGGAGATCGGCACGGCGCTTGCCAGTTCGGCGTAACACAGCGCTGTCAGGCCGGCCACGACACCGGCGATGACGAACGACCAGATGACAGCGGGGCCGGCCTCGGGCACGGCCACCTGCATGACGAAGAAGATTCCGGTTCCGATGGTGGCACCGACACCCATGGCGGTCAGGTGGGCCAGCCCCATGGTGCGTTCCAGTTGATCCCCGGAACCTTCCGTGGCACCGCTGTCCAAGGCCATGCCGACGGGCTTACGGCGGAAAAGCTGCTCGGTAAATCTGGACACGTCGGTAGTCCTTACGTGTGGGTCCTCGAAGTGGGGACCGACTGGGAACCGACCCTGGCATGTTCAGCCGCTTTGCGCTGTGACCTTGCACGGTATCAAACTGTGACCTGAGTCACATTTTGCTAGAGCTGAGCGTCGTTGAGGCGCGCAAAGGTCACTAAACGGACTCGGTTGGCTGAACGAAGAGATTATGCGTAACGCAGGACCCCTGTGCAGCGATGGGACTTATGACACCCGGGGTGGAGTGAGACGCCGGCGGCCCCGAAAGCGCATTGCGCTCGGGGCCGCTGCTGTGTCCAGGGCAGTTCCGGATGATGCCGCCTCCGCCGGTGCCCGGACAGCACCCGGATGCTGGACGGTTCAGATGACGATGAACTCCACGCTTGCAGCGCACGGAACCCGGGCCAGCCGCGAGGTCACCAGAGCGCGCACCTGCTCGTCAGCCAGCAACACCACCACGCGCGCCTGCGGGTGCATGTTCTTGACCAGGGAAAGCTTGAAGACGTCCTGGGCGATGACGGCCAAGTCGATGTCGCGGATGGGCGCGCTCAGGGCGTGCGCCTCGACGAAGATCGACTCATCCCGCGCGACCCCGTCGATCTGCACCCGCGAGCCGCTGGGCAGAGTGACGCCGGCCGGATCCAGCGGGTCGCTACCCGCAGTTGCCGCGAAACGCTCCACCAGGGTGCGTTCGGCCTCGCGTCCTGGGCTGCGAAGAGACCAGAGCGGGGTGCTGGTGGGGGCGGGCACGTTTGTCCTTCTTTCCTCGCGCCTGGGCGCTCGCGGGTACGGCGGTGGGCGGTCAACCTGCCCTATCGGCGCAACCGGCGGGTTATGTAGCCGCTAAGCCCCGGGGTTTCCCAGCCGGTGCTTCAGCGGCCCCCAAAGCGCCGCAAGTGGATTCCCCGCCGCGGACGGCCCGGGAGGGTGCGCGCCGCAGCCAGCGCCGCCTGCGCGCAGGTCTGCAGCCCCTGACCGACCGAGGCTTCGGCCGCGGCGGCGCCTTGGCGCCACAGGTCCGCAGCCAGCGCCGGCAGGGTGGCGGCCACGTAAGCAGCGACGGTGGGGTCGGCGCTCGCCGAGACCTCCAGGGTGGCCAGCTCGTGCGCGAATGCGGCAGGTGACTCGGCAGCCACCACCGTTCCCAGATAACGCCCGAACAGGGGTGCGGCGGTGGGATTCACGACCGTCGGCAGCGGATCCAGCACCAGGCCCCCACCTCGGGCGAGTTCGTCCTGGCGCACGTCCCATCCGGCCAGCAGCAGGCAGGCACTGGCAACCGCGCCGCCGGGGGAGAGCGCGAGCACGTCGCTGCCGGCCTGCGCCACCGCCCCGACCAGTGGGTTGCGAGTGGGGGCTGCATGTGCTGCGGGCAGTTCGCGCCGCGCCCGAGTCAGGCGCCGCGTCAGCCGGGTCATCTCGGCGGCAGAAACTTCGGTCCCGGTACAGGCGGTCGCCTCGGCCAGCAAACGCTCCAACGGTCGCGACCACGTCGTGCCGGAGCAGGGCTGCAGGCAGGCCAGCAAATCCAGGACCACCAGTCGGCGCCGCTCGGCGCCCATGGTCAACGAGGCCGCGGCAATGTCGGAGCGCAGACGTTTCATCAGGGCAACGATGCTCACGGGTTCATACAGCGAGGTGTGCCGACCGCCGAAGGACAGCGAAGCCCCGAAGAGTGCCTCGTCTACGGCGGCGATCTTCACCGGCATCACCGAGGTGCTGGCCAGGCAGGCATCGCGGGTGAGCACATGCAGGCGCAAAGAGGTCGAAAGCGCCAGCTCGCGCTCGTCGAAGGACAGCGGCCCGACGCGAGGTCGCGCAGCGAGACGATCGCGGTGATCGGCACGCTCATGCGATCGGTCCGTTGGCACGTTGCCTCCAGGGGTGGGACGTCTACATGTCGTTCATCGGCACGAGGCGGGGGGACGTGAGGCTTACACGGGCTCTTTCGGGCGGATGCGGAGATTAATTGTGTTGGCTTGCAATGTAATCGGATCTAGGGGCAATGGTCACGGGTCGTAGGCGGACTTGAACCAGGCATGGGCAGAAGCACACGAACAGCAGTGCTCGCATTGACTTTGCGCGCCCCGCGAGGGCAGGTCGGCGCCCCAGAGGTCCTAGGGTTTGGGCATGACTGACTCGCTATCCGAAACGCCGCCGGCTGCCCCCGCCCCAGAGCGAGACCTCGACATCGTCGTCTTCGGCGCCACCGGTTTCGTTGGCCGCCTCATCGCCGGGCACCTGTCTCGGCATGCCCCGGCGCAGGTGCGGATCGGCCTGGCCGGTCGCGACCTGCACCGGGTGGATGCCGTCAAGGCCGAACTGGCTGACCGGGCCGTGTACTGGAAGACCCTGCACGCCGACTCCAGCGACGCCGCGAGCCTGGCCCAGATGGCACAGCGCACCAAGGTCGTCATCAGCACCGTCGGGCCGTATGCACAATATGGGCTCCCCCTCGTGCAGGCCTGCGCCGAAGCGGGAACCGACTACGTCGACCTCTGCGGCGAGACCCTGTTCGTTCGGGACTCCATTGACGCCTACGACGAGATCGCCACGGCTCACGGCGCACGCATCGTGCACGCCTGCGGTTTCGACTCCATCCCCAGCGACCTGGGGGTGTTCGCGACCTGGCGGCAGGTGAAGAAGGACGTCGCGGGTGACCTGAGCACGACCACGCTGTACGTGACCTCGCTCAAGGGCGGTCTCAGCGGCGGAACCATCGCCTCGATGGTGGGCCAGGTGGACGCCGCCAAGGAGCAGCCGAAACTGCGCGGCGTGCTGGCCGACCCCTACGCCCTCAGCCCCGACCGGGACAACGAACCCGAGCCGCGTCGCGGCGCCGAGACCAGCCAGACCCAGGCGGACGGCGCGTCCACGACGGACGCCGAACCCAGCCAGAACACCGGCGCCGGGCAGCAGCCGAACTCTGATGCCGGGCTCAGCCCGGTCCAGCGCGTGGAGGGCGCCGCCAAGCTTGCCTTCGGGGCGCTCGGCAAGGCCGCCGGCAAGGTGGCGCAGAGCCGCAGCCGGTTGACCCCTGATGCGCAGATCGGCGAGTTCACCGCGCCGTTCATCATGGGCCCCTTCAACAGCCAGGTGGTGCGGCGTAGTAACGCGCTTATGTCCTGGTCCTACGGCCGCGATTTCCGCTACCGCGAATTGGTCGCCACCGGGAATTCCAGCGCGGCGCCCTTGCGTGCGGCGGCTCTCAGCGCCGCCATGCCGGCCGCCGCGGCCGGCTTCGCCTTCGGGCCCACCCGTGCCCTCCTGGAGCGCGTCGTCACCAAGCCGGGCGAGGGGCCGGATGAGGCCTCGCGCAAGGAGGGCCGGTTCACGATGACGATCCACGCCGACACCACCTCCGGCGCGCACTACGTCACCACCGTCTCGGCCCAGGTCGATCCCGGCTATGACGGCACGGCCGTGATGATCGGAGAAGCCGCGCTCGCGCTGGTGCTCGATGAGTTGGCGCTGCCGCGCCGCCACGGTGTGCTCACCCCGGCAACCGCCTTCGGCGACGTGCTCATCGAGCGTCTCACCGCCCAGGGGTTCTCCTTCGAGGTCACCCGCCAGAACTGAAGCTGGTCTGCGTAGCGCCCCGCTCTGTTCAGCGGACCAGGGCGCTACGCAGCACCTCGGCCAGGTGTCGGCCGGTGGCCTCGGTTCCCTGGCCCACCTGGGTGCGGCAGGAGAAACCGTCGGCGATGACCAGGCCGTCACCGGCGTTGACCTTGGGGAACAGTTCGCGTTCGGCGCAGGCTTGGGACACCTCGTAATGCCCCTGCTCGAAGCCGAAGTTGCCCGCGAGCCCGCAGCACCCGCCGCCGACCAGGTCCAGGTCCACCCCGAGCCGGGCCAGTACCCGCTCGTCGGGCGCGGAACCGCGGGTGGCCTTCTGGTGGCAGTGCACCTGGGTCACGGCCTTGGCCTCGATGCGAGCGAAGGGCCAGTTACCGGCCTCGGCGCGCTCGTCGACGATCTCGGCGAAGGTCGCCAGTAGCGGTTTCAGGGCGCGGGCCCGTTCGTCCTCGGGCAGCAGCTCGTGGGCCTCGGAGAGCATCACCAGGCAGGAGGGTTCCAACCCGACGACGCGGTGCCCCGCGGCGATGTGGGGTGCCAGTGCCGTCAGGCTGCGCCGCAGCGCGGCCTTGGTGACGTCGAGCTGGCCGGTGGAATGCCAGGTCAGCCCGCAACAGACCGGGCCGCGAGGTAGGACGACGTGGAACCCCAGCGCCTCCAGCACTTCCACCCCGGCGATGCCGACGTGCGGGGACAGGTGGTTGGTGAAGGTGTCCGGCCACAGCACGATCACCGGTGCCTGCGGGGCGGGCATGGGCGCTTGCCCTCGCCTGGCACGTTGGGCGAACCACTGCGCGAGGCTGAGGTGTTCGGCGAAGCTGACCATCGAGCGGCGGGTTTCCAGTCCGGCGGCGCGCAGCACCGCCTTCTCCAACGGGCGTACCCGCATCGCCTGGT
This sequence comes from Gephyromycinifex aptenodytis, assembly GCF_012277275.1. Classification (GTDB taxonomy): domain Bacteria; phylum Actinomycetota; class Actinomycetes; order Actinomycetales; family Dermatophilaceae; genus Gephyromycinifex; species Gephyromycinifex aptenodytis. The sequence continues at coordinate 2,457,623 of NZ_CP051155.1, forward strand.
TGACGGCCTTGCCCAGACCGGGCAGCGCCGAGACCAGGGCGGCCGAGACCGGCAGCCACCCCATCGCGTAGTGCGCCATCGGACGGCGGCGGTGGGCGTAGTGGTGGTGCAGGAACTCGGCCTTGTAGGTGGCCATGTCGACGTTCACCGGGCACTCGGTCGAGCAGGCCTTGCACGACAGGCACAGATCCAGAGCCTCCAAAGTCTGCGGGTTGTCCCAGCCGCCGGTGAGGTTTTCTCCGCGCAACATCTCAGCCAACACCCGCGCCCGGCCCCGCGTGGTGTGAACCTCGTCGCGGGTGGCCTGGTAACTGGGACACATGGCGCCGGTGTCGGAGCGGCACACCCCGACCCCGACGCACCGGTTGATCGCGGAAGCGAAGTCGCCACCGTCGCGGCTCAACGCATGCACGGGGATGACGACGTGTGTGCGCAGGCCGGGCCCGGGGCGCAGCCGGTCATCCACCGGTTCGGGGTTGACCAGCACCCCGGGGTTCAGCGCCCCATCGGGGTCGAAGATCGCTTTGAAGCGAGCGAACAACGCCAGCATCTGCGGCGAGTACATCTGGGCGAGCATCTCCGAGCGGGCTCGCCCGTCGCCGTGTTCCCCGGAGACCGATCCGCCGTAGCGATGCACGAGTTTCGCGGCGTCCACGATGAACTCGCGGTAGGCGGCGATCCCCTGCTCGCTACCGAGGTCGAAGTCGATGCGAACGTGGATGCAGCCCTCACCGAAGTGACCGAAGGGGATGCCGCGCAAACCGCGCTCGGCCATCAGGGCGTACAGGTCCCGCAGGTAGTCCGCCAGATGCTCCACGGGCACGGCGGAGTCTTCCCAGCCGGGCCAGGCTTCCCCGCCGTCGGCGCGACGGGTCGCGATCCCGGCGGCGGCCTCGCGGATGCCCCACAGCAGACGGGATTGGGCTCGATCCGTGACGACCACGCCGGTGACGACCTCACCGGTAGAGCCCGCGCGGTCGGGGTCCGGCTGAGCTTGGGCCCCGGCGAACTCCAGGAGTTCTTCGGCGGCCGCTTGCGCGCCAGCCGGGTCAGCTCCGGCGACCTCGCAGTACAGCCAGGCACCGCCGGCCGGGAGGGCCTGTCCGTCCTGGCCGCGTCCGGGGCGCGAACGCAGCGCCGCCAACAGGTCCGAGCCCATCCCTTCGATCGTCAGCACCCCCGGGCGGCGCAGGGTGGCGGCAGCTCGGGCCGCAGCGAAAGCATCCGGGTATCCCAGGACGGCAAGAGCCGTAGCAGCCGGGGGGCGCACCAGATCGACGGTGAGCTGGGTGAAGACCCCGCAGGTGCCTTCGCTACCAGCCAGAGCCTTGGCGACGTCGAAACCCTTCTCGGGCAGCAGGTAATGCAGGCCGTAGCCGGAGACCTGGCGCGGGAACCGGCCCAGTTCGGCGCGGATGAGCTCAGCGTTCTGCTGCACCAGGGAGCGCAACTCGGCTTCGATGCGCGGGTCGTCGCAGCCGCCCTTCCAGGCTTCGAACACGCGCCCGTCGGCCAGCAGCATCCGTACCGCGCGCAGGTTCTCAGCCGAGGTACCCCAGGCGACCGAGTGTGAACCGCAGGCGTTGTTGGCGACCATCCCGCCGATGGTGCAGCGGCTGTGGGTGGAGGGGTCCGGCCCGTAGGTGAGCCCGTGCACGGCTGCGGCGGTGCGCAGGTCGTCGCAGACCAGGCCGGGCTGCACGGTGGCACAACTCTGTTCGGGGTCGATCTGGCAGTCGTTCAGGTACCGCGAGGTGTCCAGCACCAGCCCTTCACCGATCGCGTTTCCCGCCACCGAGGTCCCCCCGCCGCGGCTGATCACGCCGAGTCCGCGCGCGCGGGCCCACGCCAACCCCTGCGCCAGGTGCCCTTCGCTGGTCGGCTCCAGAACCCCCGCGGGCATCCGTCGATAGATGGAGGCATCGGAGGTGTAAGCGGCCCGGGTCGCCAGGTCGGCGCGAAGCCCGAGCAGGTCTGAAGCTGAAGAGGTGGTCACGTCGTCTCCGGGAGTGGAAGGGGCAGTTGCAGCGTATCCACCTTGCCCATGACGCTCGCTCCGTGGACGCCTGCCGTCTCAGCGGATGAACTTGTACGCATGATCCATGTCATGTCCCGGCTCTGTAACGGCACCGAATGCGGGCAGGTGTCCAAGACGTTCACCCTGTTCGAGCTCGCTGACCAGGGTGGCGGACCCCGCACTGGAACGCCGCCTCATGGCCGGGTCGGCCGAGAACAGTTAGCGTGTGCCTGGTCTCGGCGACGGGGCAGCGCGACGGGGGACGTCACATGCGGGGGGAACGCATGGACGCTGCGCGCCACGGGCGGGGTAGGCCCGCCAAAACGACAGATGGGGAATGCACATGCAGAACATCGTGGTCTCGGCCGCAGTGGCCCTCGTGTTGGCCGGAGCGCCGGCAGCGCAGGCTGCAACGATGTCGGCCGTCACGCCGACCAACGCCGGCGCCGGTTACCTGGCAGCGACCCGTCGCCCCCCGGGCTACCAGGCCAAGCGGTACCTGGGCACCTCCCGTTCGGTGCACCCGTGGCACTCCGGGGCGTGGACGGGCGGCTGGATGAGCGACACCCGCGCCACCAAGTGGGGCACCTGGCGCGGCACCCCCAGCGACGCGGCGATGACCTTCCCCGAGAAGCGCACCTGGGCGGCGATCTCCAACTCCACCTGGCACATCGACACCTACCGCAACTTCCGCGGCACCCTCGTCTACGGGATGCCGCTCATGCCCTCGACGAACAAGCCGGTCCACCTCAAGAGCGTCGCCGCGGGACGGCACGACGCGGTCTTCCGCAAGGTCGCCCGCGATCTGCGCACCCGGTACAAGGGCAAAACCGTGGTGCGCTTGGGCTGGGAGGCCAACGGCAACTGGATGTCCTACAGCGCCACCGCCAAGAACGCCGGGGACTACCGGGCTGCCTACCGCCGCGCCGCCAAGGTCATGAAGAAGGAGAACCCTTCCATCGTCATGAGCTTCGACATCAACTGCGGCACCCCGTTGACAGGACAGCGTTCCCGCCTGGACAGCTTGACCAAGCTGTACCCCGGCGATGACGTGGTCGACCTGGTCGGTTGCTCCTGGTACGACTGGGATGTCATCGGCGCCAAGAACGAACGGCAGTGGCGAAGCGCGTTGCAGCCGCGCTATGCCGTCGGCCCCGCCGACATCACCAACTTCGCTCGGGCGCACAACAAGGGTGCCTCCTTCCCCGAGTGGGGCCTGGCGCACGCCTGGGACGGCAATGGTGACAACCCGTTCTTCATGACCAAGGTGAAGCAGTTCTTCACCGCGAACGCCGATGTCCTCGTGCTGGAGTGCTACTTCAACGTTCCCGAGAAGCCCATGCTCAACTCGCTGTGGAGCGAAGCGCCGCAGAACCCGAAGGCTGCAGCGGTCTACCGGCGGCTCTGGTAGGTCACGGCGCCAGGCGGGCCACGACGGCTGCGGCCGGCTCTTCGCGGGCGGCGCGCCATCCTGAACCCGCCCACACCGACAACCCGTCGAGTTCCCCCTGGCGGGCCGCGGCCGCTCGCAGCGGCTTGGTGAGCTGATCGACCACCGGGTACAGGGCCGGGGCGAAGGGGTCGAAACGCTCGACGAAACCGTTGCGCAGCCCGCGCGCGGGCCGGCCCGAGAACGCCCGTGTCACGACCGAGCCCCACGCCGGGTTACTCAACGCCATCCGGTGTGCGGCGCTGGTGCCGGCCTCGGGGGTCAACAAGAAGGCCGTCCCGACCTGAACGGCGCAGGCGCCCGCAGCCAGCGCGCGGCGGGTGTCGCCGGCGGTGGTGATCCCACCGGCAGCGATCAGCGGTACTCCCAGGTCGGTGAGCATCGGCACCAACGCGAGGTGATCCAGTTCGTTGGGCGCGTCCAGGACACGGTGGGTACCGCGGTGGCCTCCGGCATCGAATCCCTGCACGACCAGGACGTCAGCGCCGGCCTGCACGCTGGTGCGGGCCTCCTCGGTGGTCGTGACGGTCACCGCCACGCAACGCCCGGCCTCATGAAGGCGCGTGATGACATCAGGGGTGGGGCATCCGAAGGTGAACGACACCACCGAGACGTCATGGCTGGCTTCCAGTAGAGCCAGTTTGTCGTCATAGGCGTCGGTGTCGCTCCAGTCGGGGGAGGGCAGTCGAGCCTGTAAGCGGCGCGCCTCCTCAGCGAGTAACTCCCGATAGGAAGCAGCCGCCACTTCGTCGGCCCGGCGCAGCCCCTGCACGTCGCCCTCGCTGTGGTCCTGGGCGCGGCCGGGATAGGACGCAGCTTCGGGCACGAACAGGTTGACCCCGAACGGCGCCGGGCTCAGCTCGGCTGTTCGCACGATCTGCTCCGCCACCTCCAGCGGGCGTCGATAGCCCGCGGCCAGGAAGCCGAAGCCGCCGGCGTCACCGGCTGCTGCCACCAACTCCGGAGTAGAGGGGCCGCCCGCCATCGGAGCGACGCAGACCGGAATCCGAGGGACCTGGAACGAGACTGCGTTCGACATGCCTTCACTGTTCCACACCAGGGGTCGCTCAGGGTTGGCTCAGGGCTGCGCCCTATACCGCAGCGCGTGCCCCGGCGACATGATCCAAGGGTCAGACACGCAACTGCTCGCCACCGCCTCACCCAGGAGCTCCACCATGAAATGGATTCACACTCGCCTCGCCACGGCCGGTTTCATCCGCCCCACGCAGGGGCGCATCATCGGCGGTGTCTGCGCCGGAGTGGCTCAGCGCTACCAGCTCCACCCATGGGCCGTCCGACTGCTGTTCATGTTGCTGCTGCTCATCCCGGGCAGCCAACTCATCATCTACCCGATCGCCTGGGTGCTGATGCCCGACGCGCGCTTGGCCCCGAACCCCACCACGTCCCACCCGGGTGGCGGCGCCCCGTTCGTCGGCCCCCGGGACGGCACCATCTGAAAACCTGCACGAGCGGTTCTGACAACGCCACAGGCCGCCCATACCTGGGCGGCCCGACGCCGTTCTCGTGCAGACCGGGATCAGTCGCCGGCGATACTGCGCCCCACCTGTTCCAGGTTCTCTTCTTCTTCCTTCTTCTCTCCGCGGCGCTTCAGTAGTGAGATCCCGGGCATGCCCTGCATCGCGGTGCTGAGGTCTTCCACGGCTGCCAGGATCGAGCGCACATCAGGGCCCACCCGGTCCAGTTTCGAGAGCATCGGCAGGATGTCCTCATCGAGCGCCCTGAGCAGTTCCGGCAGCCGATCGATCATCCCGGAGAGGGCTTCCACCTCAACGGCTTCCACCCGAGACAACACGTCGTTCGCTAGCGGTGCAGCGCGCTGGACCACCGGCTGGAGTTGCCCGAGCATCGCCTTGCCCGAATCGAGCAGGGATTCAGCCCCGCCCACCAGCACGGCAGCATCGGCCGCAGTCGAGCCTGCTGAACCCACCAGTGAATCGGCCTTGCCGAGCAGGTTGGATGAGTCCTGGAGCATTCCGTCGGCCTTGCCCAGGACCCCGGAGGAGGTCGCCAGCATCCCGTCGGCTTTGCCGAGCAGACCTGCTGAGGCGTCCAGCGTTTCATCTGCGCGGATGAGCACACCGCCTGAGGCGTCCAGGGTGGTGTCGGCTTTGGTCAGGACACCTGCTGAGGTCTCCAGGGTGGTGTCGGCCTTGGCGAGCAGACCCGTTGAGGCGTCCAGCGTTTCATCTGCGCGGATGAGCACACCGGCCGAGGCGTCCAGGGCGGCGTCAGCTTTGGCGAGCAACCCGGCGGCGTCATCCAGGGTGTCGCTCATCCGGGTCACCGATACCTCGAAGCGATCCAGGAGCTTTTCGACGCGGGTCATCACATCGCCCGCGCGGGAGACGAGCTCGACAATCTCGGATAAGTCGACAACGACGTCAGCTACCCCGTTACGCACGCTGGCGGCCGCAGAAAGCAGGTCGGAAGGACCGATAAATCGCATGCGGTCATCATGACGGTAGTCATGCCTTCCCGCCCAACCGCGATTTGGTCATCATGGGGGTATGACGACGCATCGAATCGCACTCATCCCCGGCGACGGTATCGGCACGGAAGTGTTGCCGCCTGCCTGCGCGGTGCTCGACGCGATGGGAAAGCGGCACGGTTTCCGATTGGAGTACCAGCAGTTCGACTGGTCCTGCGAACGGTACGCAGCCACCGGCTCGATGATGCCCGCAGACGGGCTGAGCCAGCTCGCGCAGTTCGACTCCATCCTGCTCGGAGCTGTCGGCTACCCGGGGGTGGCCGACGATGTGTCGCTGTGGGGGTTGCTCATCCCGATCCGTCGCGGTTTCGACCAGTACATCAACCTGCGCCCGATCCGGGTCTTCGAAGGTGTGCCCGGACCGCTGCGAGAGGCCGAAGGCACCGACATCGTCATCGTGCGCGAGAACGTGGAGGGCGAGTACAGCGAGATCGGCGGCCGGATGGGTCGCGGCACCCCCGAGGAGATGGCCATCCAGCAGTCGGTCTTCACCCGACGTGGGATCACCCGCGTCGTCGACTACGCCTTGGACGTGGCCGAGGAGCGCGGCAAGAACCTGTGCTCGGCGACGAAGAGCAACGGAATCATCCACACCATGCCGTTCTGGGATGAGGTCGTGGCGCAACGCTGCGAGGAGCGACCCGCCATCACCTGGGGGTCCGAACACATCGACGCCCTGGCCGCCAAACTCGTGCTCAACCCGCGCCGCTACGACGTGATCGTGGCGAGCAACCTCTTCGGCGACATCCTGTCCGACCTCGCCGCCGGGGTCGCGGGAAGCATCGGCATCGCCCCGGCCGGGAACATCAACCCTGAACGCGAACACCCCTCGATGTTCGAGCCGGTCCACGGCAGCGCCCCGGACATCGCTGGCGAAGGTATCGCCAACCCGCTCGGTGCGATCTGGGCGGCGGCGATGATGCTGGAGCATCTCGGGCACGACGAGGCGGCCGACCAGGTAGTCGAAGGTATCGGCCGGCTCCTTGCCACCTCGCCGGTGCGCACCCCTGACCTAGGCGGCTCCGCCTCCACCCAGGAGGTGACCCGAGCGCTGCTGGAAATCCTCTGAGCGCTGCGGCTGCCCTGACGGCTCGCGGGGCGGGGCGAGTCGCCCCGTCTACGGTGGGCGGGTGACTGCGTCCACCGCCCTACCCACGGTCCGCCAGGGCCGAGCCCGCCGGTTTCGGGAGTGGGCGTTCGTTGCTGCGGCGGCCGGGATCAGCACCGCCCTGTTGTCGGCGCTGGGTGGCCCGTCGCCGGTGCTGTTCGGGTGTCTCTTCGGCGCGCTGGTCGTGGTAGTCGCCGGGCTGGCCGCACCGAGCTTGCCCGCGCCGCTGGCGACCCTGGCCCAAGCACTGCTCGGTGCCTCGACCGGTGCCATCATCGACCCGGCCACGCTGGCAGGACTCGTGGCGCATGCCGCTCCGGTGGCCGCGGCGGTCGTGGCCACCATCGTTGTGAGCATCCTCATCGGTCAGGTGCTACGGCTGCACCGCGCCGTCACCGCGGCTACCGCCACGTTCGCTTTCATCGCCGGTGGCGCCTCGGGAATCACTGCTGTCGCCACCGAGCTCGGCGCCGATGACCGGGTGGTGGCCGTGGTGCAGTACCTGCGGGTGCTCATCATCATCGTGGGGATGCCGGTGGTGGCTGCGGTTGCCTTCGGCGCCCCCCTGATCGGGGAGGGCAGTGAGCACGAGAGCGTCTCATCCGCTGCCGCCAGCGCGATCCTCACCGCCTTGAGCTGGCAAGGCCTGCTCTTCACAGCGGTCAGTGTCGGGGTCGGTCTGCTGTTGGCGCGGCTGGTGCGCTTCCCCGCGGCCAACCTGCTCGGACCGTTACTGGTGTCGGCGGTCCTGGCCGTGAACGGCGGTTTCGGCGTGCTGACGGCGCAGGTGCCTCGCCTGTTCGAGGTGATCGCCTTCGCCCTTATCGGTCTCATGGTCGGGCTGCGTTTCACTCGCGCCAGCCTGGTGTCGATAGCAAGGCTCCTGCCGAGCGCGCTCGCACTGATCCTGCTGCTCATCGCCATCTCGGCCGGCTTCGGCATGCTGCTGGCCAGATGGATCGGGGTAAGCGCCATCGACGGTTATCTCGCCACCACCCCCGGTGGGTTGTACGCCGTGCTGGTCACCGCGGGGATCGCCGGGGCAGACGTCACCTTCGTCCTGGGGGTGCAGGTCGTCCGCCTGTTGTTGGTGCTCGCCCTGGCCCCGGTGCTCGCCGCCTGGTTCCGGCGTCGCGCTTCACCCGGGCATGCTGCATCGGCCCGGGGGGCAGCCTCGCACCCCTTTCTCGGTGGCGGCAGCGAGAACTAGGGCTAATCACCCCGAAGCGGCGGTGCGGACCGGCGCGTTCGGAAGCTCCCTTCGGGGCGGCCGGATCTCCACGGTGACCGGGTCTGGTCAGGCGGTCCCGGTGTGACAGAGCTTTGTTGCTCAGGCGTGACGCAGGATGGCGACGACGAAGTCCGAGTCGGCGCGCAGCGGGCGAAGATCCCAGGTGGACAGCATCAGCTCCTCGGCCAGGCCGGCGCCGACGACGTCCGCGCGGAAGGCGTCCAAGGGGTACCCGCGGTCCAGGCCGAAGCCGATGGCGGCCCGCCCTTGCGGGGCCAGGTGCGCCGCGAACCGGCTCAGCACCTCGCGTTGGGTGCCCGGGGCTACAAAGGTCAGGACATTGCCGGCGCAGACGATGGCGTCGAACGGTTGGCTGATGCCGGCAGCGGGCAGGTCCAGTTCGCTCAGGTCCTGGGCCAGCCAGGTCGGGCCCGGGTAGTCGTGTTCGGCAGCCTCGATAAGTGCCGGGTCCACGTCGACCCCCACCACCGTGTGGCCGACCTCGTACAGGTAGCCGCCCACCCGGCCCGGCCCGCAACCGGCGTCCAGGATGCGTGCGCTTCGGCCCACCATGGCGTCGATCATCCGCGCTTCACCGGCGAGGTCCTGCCCCTGCGCCGCCATTGTGCGGAAGCGCTCGATATACCACGTGGAGTGGTCGGGGTTGGCTTCGATTCGCCGCTCCCATTCAGTGATACGTCGAGGCATGGCTGCTTCTCCTTATGGGGTCGGGTCGCCCCATTCAACCAGCGACGGGTTCGCTCAGGCTCGGCAGGTGCTGCTCCCGCTCGGCCAACGCGGCCAACAGCGCGCCCAGCCCGTGGTCGGCCCGCCCCGGCATCCGGGCCGAAGTCAGGACGATGGGGGCGTGCGGTGTCGCAACGGTGTGCCCGGCAGCTCGCAACGCCTGCAACAGTTCCCGCTCCTCACCGTGAGGGGCTGGCGGGAACCCGCCGACGGCTGTGTAGGCCGACAATCGGACTGCGAGGTTGGCCGCGTAGGCGTGGTCATGGCTGGAACCGTGGATCCCGGCCGCCACGATGCGCTCATACGCCGCGCGGGCAGCCTCATCGGCGTGCCAGCCCTGCAACGCGACCAAGCCGGCCACCGCGTCGGCGCGGCTGTGCTGCGCCGCTGCCAACAATCCGGTGACCCAATCGGTAGGCACCCGGGAGTCGGCGTCGGTGGAGAACACCCACGCCTCGGGGGTGATCCACGGGTGCTCCGCAGCGCGGGTCACCAGACGGTGCCGAACCGCCCCCACCGGGCCGGGGCCATCGTCGGGCACGACGATGGCGGCCACCTGCCGGGGCAGGCGCTGCATCGCCTCGCGGGCCCGCGCTGCGGTCTCATCGGTGCAGCGATGGGCTGCCACCAGCACCAGGGCACGATCCGCGGCCCCGACGCGTTGGGCGTGCGCGATCGCTCGCAGCACCGCGTGCACGCACGAGCTGATCAGCTCGGCCTCCTCATGAGCCGGTATCGCGACGGCTATCCGCACCGGGCCGGCTTCTGCGCGGGGCAACTCCTCGCGGGCGCTGGTGATCTCGGTGACGGTGCCCGCAGGCCGACAGGACGCCCTGTTCGGGGTCATCGGCCGAGGTAGGTCGCGTCCGCGTCGGCGTTCTGCTGCCGCACGTACAACTCCAGGTCGTGCAGGCCGCGCGTGAGGTCTTCGTCGTAGGCCAGACCTGCCGGGCCGACGATACGCCGGGCGTGTTCGCACAACCGAAGCACCGCGGCAGCGACCCCGGCACGCACCTCGGTGCAGACATCGCGCAGGTGACTGATCGCGGCATCGTCGATGTCTGAATCCTCGCTCGAAAGCAGCGCCTCGAGTTGGTCGGCGCCTAGCCGCACCAGGCTCATAGCGGCGGCGAGTTCGGTGCGCATATGACCCAGCCGTAAAGCACGCGAGGGCGCCGGGGGTGCGCTGGCCACTGCCTCGTGAACCAGATCGAGGATGCGGGCACCGCCACCGGCCCACACTGCCGCCACCCCCACCCCGCCGGGGAAGAACCCGGGGCGTTGCAGATACCAGTTGTCCGCCCCGATGCGCGCGGACTCCGCCGCGTGCAACCCCTCGAGTTCGATGGTGTGCGAACGGCTCACCGCCATCGCCGAGGTCCGCCACTGGGAGGTGTCCACCGGCCAGGCAGCTACCGCCAGGTCCAGCAGCACATGAGTCTCCGCGCCCGTCCACACCGGGACCAGGGCGCGGTCCAGCACCCCGGCGCCGGAAGCGAACCGCAGCGTCCCCTCGATCTGCCAGCCGTTGTCGGCGGAGGTGGCGCGCAGACCGGTGGCGTGGCTACGCGAAGCCCACACCCCGTACAGGGCCGCTACGGGGGGTTGCGCGCCAGCCTGGGCGAGGATCCGAAGGGCGTCGATATGCCCTTCGACCAGCCGCGCCAGGGGTATATCGGTGCGCCCCAGCGCGATCAGGCCGGTTACCAGGTGGGGCCAGTCGAGCTCGGCCCACGGCAGCGAGGCATCCAGGTGTCGCATCGCGTCAGCGGTTTGGGCGGGGTCGGGGTCGTGACGCGGATAGTCCTGCGGCAGGTCGAAGGGCGGCGGCACCGGGTGGAGCGCAAGCAGCCCGTCGGACCAACTCGCACCGGCGGCGTGGAGGACAGGAATGTCCATCGTGATCGCTAGCTGTTCATTGTGATGTTCATGGAAGGCAGGCGGAAGGATCGCCGTCACGTTGGAGTGCAGCGGTTCGAGCTGGGATTGAAAGCATCCCAGCGCTGCTGCGCGGTCGGCTTCAGCCGTGTCGTCGGTGTGGACACGGTGCAATTGGGCACCGGAACGCTCGAAGGAGGAGCAGGCGCCCCAGAAGGTCAGCCAGACGGGGTACTCGATGAGTGGGATGCCCAGTTCATAGGCAATCCAGGCTGCGGCGCGGCCCGCGGCCATGTGATCGGGGTGGGGGTCGGCGCGCCACGGCGCCAGGATCGCCGCTGCATCCTTGGCGTACTCGCCGATGAGTTCGCGGGCCCGGGCATGATGGTCGCGGACCAGCCCGTCGGGCACGTCGGCCACGTGTCCGGCCTGGACGTGCAGGTGCTCCAGGGCGGCGTGCCATTCCAGTTCGCGGCGTTCGCCGATGCCCTCGATGGTGATGCCGAGGTGATCGAGGCAGGCCTCGCCTCTGGTCAGGCAGAGGGCATGAACCGGGCCGATATCGCGTGCCCACTGACTGATGAGGCGTCCGGCGCCGAGCGTCTCGTCATCGGGGTGGGCGCTGATCACCAGCAGCGTGCCCGAGGCTGCGCCGCTCAGATCCGCCAGCGTGCTCGCGCGTGCTTGTTCGCGGGTTCGAGCCCACACATCCGCGGGGTTGCCTGGGGGCGTCGCAAGTAATGGCACGAAGGGCGAAGTACCCCCAATGCCGACAAATCAATCAGCTCGGGCGGCGCGCGCCAATGCGTCCTGCACGTCGCTCAGGGGCGGGCCGAGGACCGGGTCGCGTCGAGTGAAGACATCCCACGCCGCTTTGAGCGCCGCCGCACGTTCTCGTAGCCGGCCTTCGTCCCACACCCGGGGCGCGTAGGCCCGCATGGTCTCGTCGCCGACGCCGATCGCGTCCAACCCCAGGCTGCGACAGATCGCCAGAGCGCGGGGCAGGTGGTAGGTCTGGCTGACCACGACCAGGTCCTGAAGGCCGAAGATACGTTGCGCCCGGGCGCAGGAGTCGTAGGTGTCGCGACCGGCGTAGTCGGCCACGATGCTCTCGGCGGGCACCCCCACCGAGAGCAGGTAGCGACGCATCGCGGTGGGTTCGTCGTAGTGGGTGCTCCTGTTGTCTCCCGAGACGAGGATGACCTGCACTTTGCGGCGGTGCCACAGGTCGGCGGCCACATCAAGGCGGGCCGCCAGGAAGGGCGTGGGCTTGCCGTCCGGTTGCACGCCGGCACCGAGAACCAACGCCACCGGGCGTGGCGGCACGGTAGTGGCCCGCATCTGCTGCCCGCGCGAGGCCAGATGTACCCAGGTATTGGTGGCGCCAAGGAGCACCAGCAGAGTGAACGCGCACACGGACGCGCCCAGGCCGAGCACACGGGCGGGGCTGCGTTTGCGGCGCACGCCCGCGATGGGGGCGCCAGCAGTCGGTGCGCCCCCGCTCGGGTCGGGAGAGTTCGTCAGGACAGCGTCTTTCCGTCGGCCACATGTTGCGGGGCGCCGTCGTCCTGAAGGTGAACGTCGCCGGTGACGGTGACATTCGCTCCGAAACTCCAGTCGCCGTCCACGGTCAGCGCGCTGGCCTGACGTAACGAGGGCACTCCGGCGCTGAACCGCTCATCGAAGTCGGCGATCTTCTTGAAGTGCGAGTCCAGGCTGATCACCGGGGCCGCCTCAGGCACCAGGCTCAGGCGCCCAGCTTCGTCGACGTCGTACACATCGGAGCGCAGCAACAGCAGCTCATTGGTCGTCTTGACCGGCAGGAACCGGGATCGCGGGACGCAGATGGCTCGAGCGCCTTGGAAGATCTCCACGGCGGCACCCATCGCGGTCTCGACCTGCACGACCTCGGGGGAGGAGGAGTCCTTGGGGTCGACGGTCTTGACGTTGCGGATCAGCGGCAGACGCAGCACCCCGTCGCGTTCGGCGAGGAGTTCTCGCAGCGCCCGCAGGTCGAACCACAGGTTGTTGGTGTGGAAGTAGGGGTGGCGGTGCTCGTCAGTGAAGAACTCCATCTCATCCTCGGCGGTCTGCGCCGTGTCGCGCAGGATGAGTTGGTCGTCTTCCTTGCGGATCGCCAGGTGGCCGCCCTTGCGGTCCATCGCGGTGCGGCGGCACACTTCAGCCGCGTACGGCGCCCCGGTGGCGGCGAACCACCCGGCCAGGGTGGCATCCGGCCCGGCGCCGAGGTTGTCGGCGTTGGAGACCGAGGCATAGCGGAAGCCGGCCTCGATGAGAGCATCCAGCACGCCGGTGCTCAACAGCGAGGGGTACAGGTCGCCGTGACCCGGGGGGCACCATTCGAGTTGCGGGTCGGTGGGCCATTCAACCGGGGTCAGGTCGTCGGTGCGCAGCTTGGGTTCCTGGCTCTGTAGAAAGTCCAGGGGGAGGTCATCGACCTGCAGGTCGGGGTACTTCGCCAGCGCGGCGAGGGTGTCCTTCTGGGTGTTGAAGCTGTTCATGAACAGCAACGGCAGTCGCACGTCGTGCTCGCGCCGGGCTGCCATCACCTGGTCGACGATGAGATCGAGGAACGTCTTGTCCTCGCGCACCGGCAGCAGCGTCTTGGCCACCTGCATGCCCATTGAGGTGCCCAGGCCACCGTTGAGTTTGATGAGCACGGTGGCGCCCAACGCTTCTGCCGCGGCAGCGTCGTCGACCTCGACGTCGGTGAGCATCGGTGGGTCCAACAGCGGGCGGATCGTCTCCTCCCGGATGAGTCCGGTCGCGCCCTCCTGCAGTTCCGAGTAGTAGTAGCTGAAGACGTCGATCGCGGTCTGGCTCACACCGGCCGCTGCCATCTTGTCTTGTGCCTGTCCAAGCCCCTGCTCGCTCATGTATCGATCGTATCGGGGTGGCTCGGCCCAGGGCCGAACGGGCGCTGCCCCCTAGACGCGTTCTTGGCCCTGCGGAGAACTACTCGTCTAGGTGTCGGGGTCAGCACCATGGAGATTCAGCGGCGGGGTCGGGATGCTCTCGGTTACGGTTCCCCCCGTGGCGGATCAGGTGCAGGATCAAGACGAGGCCGGGCAGCGCCTCCTCGTCCACGCGCGCGGGCTGACCAAAACCTACGGTGCCTTCCAAGCGGTGCGCGGGATCGACGTCGATGTGCGCCACGGAGAGGTGTTCGGCTTCCTCGGGCCGAATGGGGCCGGCAAGTCCACGACGATGCGGATGATCGCGACCACCTCCCCGGCCAGCGGCGGGGTGCTGCGGGTGCTCGGGCTCGACCCGGCGCGTCACGGCAGCCGCATCCGTGCCCGCCTCGGGGTCTGCCCGCAGGAGGACACCCTGGACCTGGAGCTGTCGGTGCGCGAGAACCTCATCGTGTACGGGCGGTTCTTCGGGATGAGCCGGGCGCGGGTGCGTGAACGCGCTGACGAACTGCTCGACTTCGTCAAACTCACCGACAAGGCAGGGGCCAAGGTTGATGACCTCTCCGGTGGGATGAAACGTCGCCTGACCATCGCCCGCTCCCTGGTCAACGAGCCGGACCTGCTCATCCTCGACGAGCCGACCACCGGTCTGGACCCCCAGGCGCGGCACACCCTGTGGGACCAGCTCTACCGGCTCAAACATGCCGGGGTGACCCAGATCCTCACCACGCATTACATGGACGAGGCCGAGCAACTCTGCGACCGACTCGTCGTCATGCACGAGGGCAGGATCGCCGCCTTGGGTAGCCCGGCCGAACTCATCGCAGCGCACACCACTCGCGAGGTGGCCGAGCTGCGGTTCGGGGTCGTGGACCACACGAGCTTCGAAGAGCAGGTGGCCGGGTGCGCCCAGCGGGTCGAGGTGTTGCCCGACCGGTTGCTGCTCTATGCCGATTCCGGCGAGGACGCTTTGGCCCGGGTGCACGAACGCGGACTGACCCCCGCCCAGGTGCTCGTGCGCCGCTCGACCCTGGAAGATGTGTTCTTGCGCCTTACCGGTCGGACGTTGGTCGACTGATGAGCCAGGCCGCGCCTCGACCCCGCGACATAACGACGGTGCCGCCCGCGCCGGGGCACCTGCGGATGCTCGCCCGCCAGAGCGACTATCACTGGACGCGGCTACGCCGCACCTGGAAGGGCTCGGTCGTCACCGCAATCCTCAACCCGCTGCTGTACGTGGCCGCGATGGGCCTGGTCCTGGGCTCCTACATCGACGCAGCCGGCAGCGGACCGCCCGGGGCTGCCTCCTACCTGCACTTCATCGCGGCCGGGTTGCTCGCCGGGCAGGCCATGACCATCGCCATCGGCGACGCCACCTACCCCATCTATGGGGCCATCACCTGGGACAAGACGTTCTGGTCGATGGTTGCTACCCCGCTGCGGGTGGTCGACATCGTCACCGCCGCGCTGGCCGCGATCCTGCTGCGCGTCGCGTTGTCCTGCGCCATCTTCATGCTGACCCTGGCCCCGTTCGGCCTCTACGCGAACCTGCCCGGGGCGTTGCTGGCGTTCGGGGTGCAACTTCTCCTCGGGTGGGCGTTCGCGGCGCTGGTCTGCGCCTACAGCGTGTGGACCCCGAGCGAGGCTGGGTTCTCGATCATCTTCCGGGTCGTGCTCGTACCGCTCTACCTGTTCTCCGGGGCGTTCTTCCCCATCTCCAACCTCGGCCCGGTGCTGGAGCGGTTGGCGATGTTCAGCCCGCTGTGGCACGCCATCGAACTGACTCGCGCCCTCATGCTCGGCACGCCGCTGGCCCCGGGGGCGGCGCTGCTGCACGTGGGCGTGCTTCTCGGGCTGGGGGTGCTCGGCTGGTGGCTGAGCGTGCGGCTGCTGAGCAGGCGGCTGTTGTCATGATGGCCTGGCATCTGGTCGCCCGGCATGTGCGCGTGTACCGGCGGCTGCCGTTCGTCTTCCTCACCGGGTTCCTGGAGCCGGTGTTCTTCCTGTTCTCCATCGGGATCGGGGTCGGGGCGATGATCCCCGGCTTCGAGGTCGGTGGCACCCTGATCCCGTACGCCACCTATGTGGCTCCGGCGATGCTCGCCACCTCCGCGATGAACGGTGCGGTGATGGATTCCACCTTCAACATCTTTCACCGGCTCAAATACGCCAAGCTCTACGACGCGCTCCTGGCCACCCCGATGACCACCGCTGATGTCGCGGTCGGGGAGGTGACCTGGTCCCTGATCCGGGGCGGGATCTATGCGACCGGATTCCTGGGGCTGATGGCCGCGATGGGTCTCGTGCACTCTCCGCTGGCACTGCTCGCGCTGCCCGCCTGCTTGCTCATCGGCCTGGCGGTGGGTGGGGTGGGCATGTGGCTGACGACCTACATGCGTTCCTGGCAAGACTTCGAGTTCATCACGCTGGCGCTCATGCCGATGACCCTGTTCAGCGGCACGTTCTTCCCGATCCTCGGATTTCCGGCGCCGCTTCGCTGGTTGATCGAGTTCACTCCGCTGTATCGCGGGGTGGTGCTGTGTCGGGAACTGACGACGGGGATGCCCACGGTGGCCTCGGGGTATTCGGTCATCTATCTGGTGGCCCTGGGCGTGATGGGTGTGTTGTTCGCTCGTCACCGGTTCGACGTTCTGCTTCGGCACTGACCCGCCGGTAACCCGAGCCGCTTATCGACTCAGGCGACCGGTCGCCGACGAACGAGTCCTGCGAAGAGGCATTCCCTTGTGTGCGGACCGGCATCTCCCTACGGTGGCGGAGCCTCATACGGAATCGCATGTTCGCTATGCGAGCAGCCTTCCGAGGTGCCTCACGCTCATCAAGACGACCGCTAGGACAACGATGTCTTCACTCCCCACGTCCCCGGACGAGCCCTACATCGTCGTCGATGTAGACGCCCCGGTGACTTCCCCATCGGAGTACCGCCGGGTCGCTATGGCGACGATGGTCGGCACCACCATCGAGTGGTATGACTTCTTCATCTACGCCAATGTGGCAGGTCTGTTGTTCGGCAAGCTCTTCTTCTCCGGGCTGGGGGAGTGGGCGCAGCTCGCGGCCTTCGCGACAGTAGGCGTCTCGTTCTTCTTCCGGCCTGCCGGTGCCATTGCCATGGGTTATGTGGGTGACCGTTGGGGGCGCCGCATCGTCCTGGTGCTCACCCTGGGCCTGATGGGGCTGGCGACCACCCTTGTCGGGTTGCTGCCGACGGCCGAACAGATCGGCGTCGCCGCGCCGCTGCTGTTGATCCTGCTGCGTTGCGCGCAGGGCTTCTCTGCCGGTGGTGAATGGGGCGGGGCGGCGATGCTCGCCGTCGAACACGCACCCCCGGGTCAGCGCGGCAAATTCGGCGCCTACCCCCAGATCGGCGTTCCTGCCGGGATGCTGTTGGCGATGCTGTTCCTCACTGTCCTGGCGATGACCCAGACCAAGGAACAGTTCGACGCCTGGGGTTGGCGCATCCCGTTCATCTTCTCCATCGTTCTGGTCTTCATCGGTCAGTGGATCCGTTCGCGGATCGCCGAGTCGCCGGTCTTCGAGGAGCTCAAGGAAGCCCGTGAGCACGCCACGGCGCCGCAGAAGGAACTGCTGAAGACCCACCCCAAGGAGGTGCTGCTCGCGGCCGGCTCCTTCATCGGCAACAACGCCGTGGGTTACATGCTCGTGGGTGGCTTCGTCATCGGTTCGGCTGCTGCCGGCGGTCTGGCCCGTTCCTCGGTACTCAACTGGGCGTTGATCTCCGCGGCGGTGTGGGGTGTCACCACGATGCTCGGCGCCATCTGGTCGGACAAGATCGGCCGCGTGCGGGTCTACAAGATCGGTTACATCATCACCGCGCTGTGGCTGTACCCGATGTTCTGGCTCATCCGCGAGGGCATCGACACCCAGAACGCGATGCTCATCGGTGTCGGTCTGATCGTGATGGGTATCCCCCTGGGGCTCAACTACGGCCCGCAGTCGGCGATGTTCGCCGAGATGTTCCCGGCTCGTATCCGCCTGTCGGGTGTGTCCTTGGCGTACGCGATCGGCGCGGTCTTCGGTGGTGCGTTCGCCCCGACCATCGCCGAGTACCTCACCAAACGCACCGGAGACATCACCTCGGTTGCCTGGTACCTCATCCCGGTCACGCTCGTCTCGCTGGCGTGCGTGTTCTTCATAAAGGACCGCTCTCAGGAGCCGCTGCACACGATGTCCGGTCACTGAGCCGGGTTGCCCTCCGTTGTCTTCCGATGCCGCCTGCTCGCCCTTTGATCCGATGGCGAGGAGGCGGCGTCGGCGTCTGGGCTCACAACGCTGCCGCTATCCGATCCCGAGCGCCCAGGACATGCCGGCTGAGGTGCTCGACGTCGTGATCGCCCACGTAGGTCAGTGCCACGGCTGCCGGGTGCACATAGCCCCGCAGCGGCGCTGCCACTGACCCCACCCCGTCCAGGACCTCCCCGAGAGAATGGGTCCAGCCGCGCTGTCGTTGGTCGGCATCGACCTGGCCGTCACCGTCCAGCATGAGCAGGGCCCGACCCGGGGCGCCCTGGGTCACCGCGTGCCGATAACCGATCCGCAGGGTGAACATCGGGCCGGGGATCGACGGCTCGACGACCAGCACGGTGACCGCCTCTTCGGCCTCCCGCACGACGATGAACGCCGCCAGATCGGTGGCATCGGCCAATTCCTGCAAGGGGCGCCGCGCCGCGGAGGTGAGGTCTTGGGTCAGTCCGCCGGCCAAGGCTGCCAGGCCGAAGCCCAGCCGGTAGGTCTCAGCAGCGGAGCGGGCGACCAAGCGGTGGTCTTCCAGGGTGCGGATGAGTCGATACACGATCGAGCGGTGCAGACCGGACTCCTGGACCAGTTCGCTCATCGTCATGGGTCGCGGAGCTGCGGCCAGGATCTCCAGCAGGCGGATGCCACGGTCGAGGGTTTGCGAGCGGGTGGTTGTCGGCACGGGGCACCTCGGCAGTGGTGGGCGGGGCGGCGTCAACCCTACTCGCTATGCGAATAGTCCCGAGAAGTTGGCGGACGGGCGGTGGCGATCGTGTGTTCGTCTGGAAGGGAAGCCGATTCACCTGCCCAGCAAGATTTCGGCTCGGAGGTCTTGCCTCATCCCAGCCGGGACCCTACGCTCGCATGAGCTAATAACGAATAGCCAGACCGATAATAGAATTCCGTTCGCGTCAGATCAGCCGGTCTGGCCCAGGCGCTGGGAGTCAATCCGCGCACGGGTGGCTCACCGCTACCGTTTCGGCGCCGGACTACATCGGTCTGTAGAACCAGTTCGGCGCGGGCAGCCCCCGTGGCTCAGCCAGTCGTCAGCCCGAGCGCATCGCACCCCGTCACACAGGAGTCATTCATGGCAAAGCCCTTCGCGTCCTCCGCCGACCTCGGTGAGAAGAAACGCACCCTCGAGGTCCTCGCCGACGGGGTCTACGCGCTCACCGCCGAGGGTGACCCCAACATCGGCGCGATCGAGGGCGAAGACTTCGTCGTCTGCTTCGAGGCCCTCGCCACCCCGGCCGCCGCGAACGAGTGGCTCGCCGAACTGCGCAAGCACACCGACAAGCCGGTCAAATACCTCGTCCTGTCCCACTACCACGCGGTGCGCGTGCTGGGTGCTGCCGCGTACGAGGCCGAGATCGTCATCGCGCACACGAACACCAAGAAGCTCATCGACGAGCGAGGCCAGGAGGACTGGGACAGCGAGTTCGGCCGCATGCCGCGCTTGTTCAAGAACCCCGAGACCATCCCCGGCCTCACGCACCCGAGTGAGACGTTCGACGACCGTTACGTCATCGACCTCGGCGGCGAGCGCGGCAACCTCGTGCTGGAGTACTGCGGCCGTGGCCACACCGCCGGCGACCTCGTCGCGTGGGTGGAGAAGCCCAAGGTGCTCTTCGCCGGCGACCTCGTCGAGGCCGAGGCTGCGCTGTACACCGGTGACGCCTTCCACTCGGACTGGTCGGGCGCGACTCTGGACAAGGTCAAGGCCTACGAGGCCGAGTTCCTCATCGGTGGCCGCGGCGGGGTGACCCGCGGTCGCGAGGCCGTGAACGCCGCCATCGAGCAGACCCGCGAGTTCATCGCCGTCATGCTCCGCGAGGTCGGCGCCGTCCACCAGCGTGGCGGGACCCTCAAAGAGGCGTTCCAGGCGACCCACACGGCACTGGCCCCGCAGTTCGGGCACTGGCCGATCTTCGAGCACTGCCTGCCCTTCGACGTTCAGCGCGTCTGGGATGAGTTCGACGGCATCGACTGGCCGCGGGTGTGGACCGCCGAGCGCGACCGCGAGGTCTGGGACCAGTTGCAGGACTGAGCACGCCAGAGCGGGGCGGCACGCTCCAAGCGCGCCGCCCGCTCTGGTAGCCGCACACATCACTCAAGCAGCAAGGACAACGACGTCATGGCTTGTGACCCCCAGAACCCACCCCGTCTGCCTGCTGACCGGCAGGTCCTCGTGATCGGTGCCGGTCCGGTCGGGCAGACCACAGCGCTCCTTCTGGCCCGCTGGGGGGTGCCGAGCGTGCTGTTGGATTCGCGTCCCGAGCGGGATCCGATCGGCTCCAAGGCCTTGTGCCAGCAGCGTGACGTGCTCGACGTGTGGGATCACGTCGGCGCCGGTCGTCAGGTCGCCGAGGAAGGGCTCACCTGGACCAGGGCGCGCACCTTCTACCGCGACACCGAACTGTTCTGCCAGGGGTTCGTGGATAAGGGGCGGTCGCCCTTCCCGCCGTTCGTCAACATCAGCCAGACCCGGACCGAGCAGATCCTCGACGAACAGATCGCCGACACCGACCTCATCACCTACGCCTGGGGCCATCACGTCGTGGACGTGCGCCAGGATGGGGCGGGGGTCACCCTGACCTGCCAGAGCGCCGACGGGCAGGTCGACGTCACCGGCTCGTACGCGGTGGCCTGCCCGGGGTCCAAGGGCGGCGCGATCCGCGACCTGCTGGGTCTGAGCTTCGAGGGGCTCACCTTCGAGGACCAGTTCCTCATCTGCGACATCCGCACCACGCTGCCCGGGTGGGAGCAGGAACGCCGCTTCTATTTCGACCCGGCGTGGAACCCCGGACGTCAGGTGCTCATCCACCCGTGTCCTGATTCGGTGTACCGCATCGACTGGCAGGTGCCGCCGGACTTCTCGCTGGAGCAGGACGAGGCCGACGGGGGTCTGGATCGCCGCATCCGCCAGATCATCGGTCCGGAGGCCGACTACGAGATCGTGTGGAAGTCGCTCTACCGCTTCCACGCCCGCCAGGTCGACCGGATGCGGGTGGGGCGGGTGCTGTTGGCCGGAGATGCCGCGCACCTGGTGTCACCGTTCGGCGCTCGCGGACTGAACTCGGGAGTTCTGGACGCCGAGAATGCCGCCTGGAAGCTGGCTTTCGTGGTGCACGGCTGGGCGGATGAGTCGTTGCTGGACAGCTACCACTGCGAGAGGCACGCGGCGGCCGCTGAGAACCTTGAGGTCACCTCGCGCACGATGGCGTTCCTGGTGCCGCAGTCGGCCGAGGAGCACGCCTGGCGGCTGGACGTGTTGGAGGACTCGATCCTCAACCCTCAGCGCCGCAACCAGGTCGATTCCGGCCGCCTGGCGGAGCCGTTCTGGTACATCGATTCGGAGTTGACGACCCCCAACGCCGATCGGCCGTGGCCGGGCCGCCCGCCCAAGGGCGAGGACCCCGAACCGGTGCCGGGCGTGCTCGTCCCTGACGTACCGATCCAGGGTTGGCCGCAGGTGGGGCGGCTGCGTGAACTGGCCCGGCGCGGTCTGGTGGTGTTGACCGGCGCCGCATTGCAGCCGCAGATCGAGGGCGCGGTCGCCGACCTCGGGTGTGCGGTCACGGTAGTGCCGCTGGAGCAGGTGGACGGTGACGGCATCGTGGCGCGCTCGCTGAACCTGGGTAGCGGGGAGGCGGTCGTCATCCGCCCAGACGCCCACATCGCGGCCTTCGTCACCAACGCTGAGGACGCCGCCGCCGCGGTGCGCAGGGTGCTCTGCCGTCTCTGATCAACGGCAAAGCGGCCCAGCGCAGCCCTCAGTCGTGGGGCAGCAGCATCGTCACCGTCAAGGTGGTGGGCTCCAGCGCATGCACCGCGTGACGCAGCATCGGCGTCAGATGCAGGACCTGGCCCGGGGTGAGGCGCACGGTGCGCTCGGGAAGCGTGAAGTCGACGCTGCCGCGCACCACCTGGATGAGGACGGGGTGATGGGCTGCGTGCTCTTTGAGCTCGCCACCCTCGGGGAACTCGAACGCCACGATCTTGGCTGTGTCCGTGTCGAGAACGGTCGCAGCCCCGGGGCGAGTGCCTCGGGGCTGCGAGCGATCGCGTAGATCTTCGACGTAGGTGGCGATGCCGTCCGTCGTGCCGGGGGCGCGCCCGGATGCGGCTTGCTCGACGTGGCCGCGCGTGGGGTCTGTGAGATCCGAAGAGTCGGACATGGTGTCTCCTATCGACACCCCCACGCTAGACCCACGCGCCGCCAGGTGGCTCAGGTGCAGAAACCGATCGGGGCCACCACCGGCACCCCGGCATCGGAGAGCACCTTGGCCTCCACCCGATAGGTCGCCGACAACGTTTCGGTGGTCAGCACCTCTTCGGGGGTCCCGAACTGCACGGAACGCCCGTCGCGCAGCACCAGGAGCTGGTCGCAGAACCGCGCGGCGAGGTTGATGTCGTGCATCGGAACCAAGGTGACCCCGCCGCTGCCGGCGGTGCGCTGGCGCACGAACGTCAGCACCTTGAGCTGGTGGTGCAGGTCCAACGCCGAGGTCGGTTCGTCCAGCAGCATGATCGGCGGTTTGCGCACCGTCATCTGGGCGATGCCGGCCAACTGCCGCTGCCCGCCGGAGAGCTCTCCCAGGTAGCGGTTCGCCAGCTGTTGAATGCCCAACTCGCCGAGCGCTTCGTAGGCGCGTTCGACGTCGCTACGGTTCGTGCGCCACAGCGAGCGGCGCGCGAGACCGACGATGACCGCCTCGATGACGGTCAGTGCGACATCACCTGGTGGATCCTGCGGAACATAGCCGAGGGCGTCCCGACGCTCCCGCTCGCCGAGTTCGCGCCCGTCAGCGTCCCAGGCGCGGATCGTCCCGCTACCGCGGTGGATACCGGCGATCAAGCGCATGAGGGTCGACTTTCCAGAACCGTTCGGTCCCAGAACCCCGACCACACCCTCGACCGGCGGTAGGTCCACCCCGGCCAACGCGCGGTGGCGCCCATAGGAGTAGTGGATGTCCGACAGGGACAGCTTCATCGTCCACCTCCGAAGGCGCTCCGGCGACGGAGCAGGATGATTGCGACGAAGACGGGAACACCGATGGTCGCGGTGAGGATCCCGACGGGGACGGCCACGCCCGGCACGATGACGAGGCTGACCGCGTGGGCGCCGGTGAGCAGCGCCGCTCCGGTCAGCAGCGAGGCAGGCAGCAGATACCGCTGGTCTTCACCAACGAGTACCCGCGCCACGTGCGGCCCCACAAGACCGACGAAACCGATAACCCCGACGAACGAGACCGCGATCGCGGCCAGCAGGGAAACGACCACCAGCGTGCCGACCCGCACCCGACGCACGTTGACACCGAGGGCCTGAGCACGCGCGTCGCCGAACCGCATGGCCGTCAGTCGCCAGCCGTTGACGATGAAGAACGGCACCGCAAGCACTAGGGACAGCCCCACGATCACGATGGCGGGCCAGGTGGCTCGCTGCATCGAGCCCATGCTCCAGAACACGATCTGCTGCAGGGATTCAACGCTGGCGTTGTATTGCATGAGCGTGAGCAATGCCTGGAACAGGAACACCATCGCGATACCGAAAAGGACCACGGTCTCGGTGCTCGCGCCGCGCCAGGAGGAGATCGCCGAGATGATCAGCGCGGTGATCAGGGCCATCCCGCCCGCGCACACCGTGAGGGTGTACTGCTCGAGGTAGGGCATTTGGAACCGGGTGACGATCGCCAGCGCAGCGCCGAAGGCGGCTGCGGCCGAGACGCCCAGGGTGAACGGTTCCGCCAACGGGTTGTCCAGGATTGTCTGCATCTGCAGACCGCCGACCGACAGTGATGCGCCGACCAGCACCGCGAGCAAGGCGGGTGGGAGTCGCAAGTTCCAGACGACGGACTGCAGCTGAGGATCGACTCCCGATGGGTCGATGAGTGCTGCGGTGACTTCCTTGAGGCTGTAGTGCAGCGGCCCCACCGCCAGCCCTTGGGCGAATGCGTACACCACCAGGACGATCAGGATCACAACCACCGCCAGGCGGCGCAGAGTGCGCCGCCTGGCGATGTCGAGCTGGTCGCGCGCGCTGGGTGGCGCGCTGCTCGCTGGTGTCTCTTCGTGCTCGATAACTGTTGCCACGTCGCTCAGTCGATCGAGGCCACGACGGTGCCCTGCGCCGGGAACGGCATGAACTTCTCCGAGAAGTCCTTCCACGTCGCCGCCGGGTCAACATCGGTGAACTTTTCCGGGTGCTGCCACTTCGCGAACGCCTGGTAAGCGATGAAGTTGTACGGGGCGTCGTAGAACTGGTGGTAGATGCCGTGGACCTTCTTGTTCTCGAAGGCCTTCAGGTGGTCGAAGCCGGGCTGCTTGCCCAGGGCCTTCAGCGAGGCGGTGGCCGCGGCCTCGTCCGTGTCGTAACCCAGGTTGAGGTAGGACGTCTTGGACTTCTCGTCGATCTTCTGCTCCGACCAGGCGCCACCGGTGGCGATGAGGATGTCGGGCTGGCTGGCGAGCAACTGCTCGGGGGTCAGGTCGCCTTCTTCACCCTTGAGGAACTTCGCAGCCAGGTTGGTGCCGCCGACCTGAGCCAGCATCTGGCCGAAGTTGACGTCGTTCCAGGTGGAGCAGCAAGCCTTGAGGCCGGGGGCGCGCCACATGAAGGTGACCGGCTTATCGGTGGCCTTCTCGCCCTCCTTGATGAGCGGGTCGACCACGGAGTCGTAGTACTTCAGGAACTCATCGGCCTTGTCCTCGCGGTCGAAGATCTGCCCCAGCAGCTTCATCGAGACGGCGGTGTTCGTCGCAGGCTTGACCCGGAAGTCGGTGACGACGTACGGGATCTTGGCCTTTTCGATCTTGTCCAGCAGGCCGTTCTGCTCTGCGGCGCGCATCGAGTCCAGGGTCATTACGTACACGTCCGGCTTGAGCTGGAGCAGCCCCTCGACCGAAAGGTCGCCCGAGTTGACCGAGCCGATCTGCGGGATGTCCTTGGCCTCCGGCTCGGCCTTGAGGAGTTGGGCGTACATGTCGGGGGCGGCCCGTTCCATGTCCTTGCCCCAGGCGATGACCTTGTCGGTCGGGTCGTCCTTGTTGAGGATCATCGTGGCGTAGGCGGCGCGCTGTTCCCCCAGGACGATGCGCTCGGGCTTGTGGTCGAACGTCACGGTGCGGTCGGCAGCGTCGGTGACGCTGACGGCGGCCTCGGCGGCAGGCGAACTGGCGTCACCGCTGGCGGCGGCTTCGGATGTGGCCTCACCGTTCGCCGGGCTTTCGGCGCCTGAGTCAGAGCCGCCGCAGGCAGCGAGGAGTGGGGTTGCCGCGAGAGTGGCCACAAGGGCAATTGAACGAAGCTTCACGAGTTGGCCTTACGGGTGGGGGAAATAGGTAAGGACAACCTAACCTAATGTTCACGCCAATGTGAAGTCCGCCCCTGGGGTCGGCCTGTCGCGTCAGTGTCGGTGGCGAACGTCGAGGTCTGTCCGCGAGACGAGTTTGTCCAACAGGCGCACCAGCGTGGCCTGTTCGTCCTGGGTCAGGGCGGCGGTCCAGGCGACTTCGCGCTCATGCTGGGCAGCGAAGAGCGACTGGATCTCTCGCTCTCCCCGGGTGCTCAGGGACAGGATCACCGAGCGCCCGTCATGGGCAGCCGGTTCGCGATGCAGCAGACCCTCGCGCAGCAGCGGGCCGAGATGGTTGGAGACGGCAGCCCGCGTCAAGCCGGTGAGTTCGGCGACCCGGCGCGGTTCGAGATCGCCAGCGAGCCACAGCACGTACAGGATGCGAAACGTCGCCCAGGAACGTCCCGCCGGGCGATGGACGCTCGCTTCCAGGTCGTAGGTGATGATCCCGGACGCGCGGTTGAGAGTGAGCAGGAGTTCGGTGGCGTGCGGGTCGCTGAACCCCTGCTGGGTCAGGCGCGTGCGCGCCAGGCGCACGAAAGACCAGAAATCCAGTTCTTCGTCGCTCGTCATTGCTTGTTCACCTCTGGCGCGGGTCCGGTCTGTCGGCTACCGTTGACAAGATAGTACAGAGATGTACTACAGGGATGACAGGAGAGTTCGATGGCTTACTACCGCAGTGTGGGCAGCATCCCGCCGAAGCGCCACACCCAGCACCGCACGCCTGAGGGGGAGCTCTACTACGAGGAGCTCATGGGTGAGGAGGGTTTCAGCTCCGACTCCAGCCTGCTCTACCACCGCGGTCTGCCCTCAGCGCTGAACGACATCCGTGAGTGGGACATCGGCGACCACAGCCTGACGCCCAACGCGCCCCTGACACCGCGGCACCACAAGCTGCACGACCTCTTCCCCGCCGGGGCGGAGCAGGGTGTGGACGCGGTTCGGGGCAGGCGTCTCGTGCTCGGCAACGCCGACGTGCGCCTGGCCTATGTCGCCGCTGACACCATCAGCCCGTGGTACCGCAACGCCATCGGCGATGAGTGCGTCTATGTGGAGCGCGGAAACGCTCGCCTAGAAACCGTTTTCGGTGCGTTCGACGTGCGCGAGGGCCACTACGCGATCATCCCGCGCGCGACGACGCACCGGTGGCTGCCGGTGACGCCACGCGACGGCGAGGCCTACCGTGAGCCGTTTCGCGCCTACTTCATCGAAGCCAACAGCCACATCACCCCACCCCATCGCTACCTGAGCCGTTACGGGCAGTTGCTGGAGCACAGCCCGTTCTGTGAACGCGACTATGTCGTTCCGAGCGAGCCGTTGCTGGCCGAGAACATCGGCGCCGACCCGGCCGAGGCGACCGAGGTCTACATCAAGCATCGTGGTCGCGGTCCCAGCGGCATCGGGGGTTCGGTGCACACCCAGCCGCACCACCCGCTGGACGTGGTCGGCTGGGACGGCTGCCTCTACCCGTTCCTGCTGCACATCAGCGATTACGAGCCGATCACCGGCCGGGTGCACCAACCGCCGCCGGCGCACCAGGTGTGGGAGGGGCACAACTTCGTGGTGTGCAACTTCGTGCCTCGCAAGGTGGACTACCACCCGCTGGCTATCCCGGTGCCGTACTACCACTCCAACGTGGATTCCGATGAGGTGATGTTCTACGTCGCCGGTGACTACGAGGCGCGTAAGGGCTCCGGCATCGGCCGCGGATCGATCTCGCTGCACCCGGCGGGGCACGCCCACGGCCCGCAGCCGGGCGCCATGGAGGCCTCCCTGGGGATGGAGGCCTTCGACGAGACCGCCGTCATGGTCGATACTTTCCGCCCGCTGGACCTGGGCGAGGCCGGCCTTGCCTGCGAGGATGAGAACTATCCGTGGTCCTGGAGCGGCGGCCGCCGCGTGTTGGCCAATGAGGAGAAGAAGACGCCATGACGAGCATCCCCGCCGTCCTTCGAGGCCTGTGTGACGACGCCGCAATCTTCCCGCCCGGCAATAAGCCTCTTGTGCACGCTGTGCCCGACCACATCCTGCATCACCGCAGCGACTACGCCGCGCTGGTCGGCCCCTTTATCATCAGTGCCGCCAAACTCGTGGAGCTGCCGCCGCTGCTGAGCGGGCTGCCGCGTACCTCCTTGGCCGTGTCGGTGACGGTCCCTTCGCCGCAGGAGGCGCAGGCCGTCATCACCTCGGCAGCGTTGTTGCCGCCACTTCGCCTGGCCGGACTGGAGATCGCGGTGCCGGATTCGATGAGCGCCGAGGATGTCATTCCGGCCCTCGGACAGGCTCTGGCGGGGGTAGACGTCGAAGGCGGCGGGCTGGGCGTGTACGTGGAAATTCCGCGGGATCATCGACGCTCGAAGCTGATCGACCTGCTCGCGGGTACGCCCTATCGGGCCAAGTTCCGCACCGGCGGGATCCGCGCTGACCTTTACCCCTCAGAGAACGAACTTGCCGGCGCCATCCAGGCGGTCGTGCGTGCCGGGATCGCTTTCAAGGCCACCGCTGGGCTGCACCATGCGGTGCGCAACACCGAGCCCGAGCACCGCTTCGAGCAGCATGGTTTCCTGAACGTGATGCTGGCCACCGACGCCGCCGCCCAGGGCGCCGAGCGCAGCGAGATCGCCGAACTGCTGGGCGAGCGCAACGGGCCGACTCTGGCCGAGCGCCTGCGCGCCCTGCCGACCGCGCGCGCCGAGCGCCTGCGGGCGTCATTCCGTTCCTACGGCACCTGCAGCATCGACGAACCGCTCGCCGAACTCCTGGAGTTGGGCTTGATCGATCGTCGCGCCGCCGCTGAGCAGCCAGAACCCGGACCAGGTGGCGGGCCTGAGGTCCGTCTCACCGAGCACGGCCGTCACCGAGGAGCGGCCGACTAGCGCGGCCGCGTTCCTTTGATCCGCCCTCTACCGCTTTGACGTGGAAGGACCACCTATGACCGACACCATCCGCCTGCATGTCCCCGAGAATTCGGGGTTCGGCATGTCCAACCTGCCTTATGGGGTGTATTCGGTCGGTGACGGCGTTAAGCGGGTCGCAACCCGAGTCGGGGACAACGTCGTCGACCTGGCCATGCTGCTGCCGCAGGAGGAAGAGGTTTTCGCCTGCGAACACCTCAACGCGTTCATGGCTCAGGGCTACCAGCGCTGGGTTCAGGTACGTGAGGCGATCCGCTCAGCGGTCGGCGGGGAGGTTCCGGCAGCGGCGGTGCACCCGGTCTCGCAGGTAAAGATGCACCTGCCGTTCGTGGTGGCGGACTACGTCGACTTCTACGCCAGCGAGAACCACGCCTCGAACTTGGGCCGGTTGTTCCGACCTGACAACCCCGACCCGTTGATGCCGAACTGGAAGCACCTTCCGGTGGGTTACCACGGCCGGTCCAGCACCATCGTCGTCTCCGGGGTGGACGTGGTGCGCCCGTGCGGGCAGCGCAAGGGTCCCAACGACCCGGCGCCGGTCTTCGGGCCCTCGACTCGGCTGGACATCGAGGCCGAGATGGGTTTCGTGGTGGGGGCCGGGAACGAGATGGGCACCTGCATCGGTACGGATGAGGCCGAGCAGCACCTCTTCGGTGCCGTGATCTTCAACGACTGGTCCGCGCGCGACATCCAGGCCTGGGAGTACGTGCCGCTCGGCCCGAACTTGGGCAAGAGCTTTGCGAGTTCGATCTCCCCATGGGTGGTGCCGATGCTGGCGTTGAAGCAGGCGCACTGCGCCACCCCGGTGCAGGACCCCGAACCGCTGCCGTACCTGCATATGGAAGAGCCGTGGGGGCTGGACATCGCGCTGGAGGTGGAGTGGAACGGCGAGGTCGTCTCCCGGCCGCCGTACTCCACGATGTACTGGTCACCGGCACAGATGCTCGCGCACACCACCGTCAACGGCGCCGCCACCCGCACCGGCGACGTGTTCGCCTCGGGCACGATCTCAGGCCCGGACAAGAATGAGCGTGGCGCGTTCATCGAGTTGACCTGGGGCGGTAAAGAGCCGATCACGGTCGGCGGGCAGGAACGCACCTTCGTGCTCGACGGGGACACGATCACCCTGCGCGCCAGCGCCCCCGGCGAGGGCGGGGAACGCATCGACTTCGGTGAGGTCACCACCACGATCCGCCCGGCGACCTGCTGAGCGAACCGGCCGACGCAGACCGCGAGAGGCCCCCGCAGCGACAATCTCCACGGTTGCTGCGGGGGCCTCCTCGTCTCACGATCACCCCGACCGGGCCCTGCCTGCGCTGGCGAACCACCCCGAATAGGCCGAAGCACGGAAAGCATTGCTCGGCTGCCTGCAGGTCTGCCGGTCAGACGGGGGCGGCGCGAGGAGCCGCGGGCAGCGGCCCCGACACCCAAGAGCCACCGTCCCGTCAGATGGCGGCAGCGAACGTCCAACTGCCTAGCTGGCGACTGCCCCGACCTGGTGCGTAGCCGCGTCGCGGGTGCGCTTCAGCCAGCGCAGCACGAGCACCGGAAGTACAGCAGGCAACAGCAGGTAACCGATGCCGTAGTACGACCACACCGAAGCGTGCGGGAACCACTGCGGCACCGCGATGCTCAAGGTGCCGACGATGATCACGCCGGTCAGCTCCACGAGGCACAGCACGCGCATTGCCGCCCGGGAACCGGGATGGCCCCAGCGCAGCAGCAGGACGAAACCGACCACGTAGACGGCCGCTGCCAGCGCCGACAGTGAATACGCGACGGGTGCCTCGTCGAACTTCGTCGCCAACTCGACGACGGCGCGAGAGGTCGCCCCGACGGCGAAGATGCCGTAGAGCAGAGTGAAGATTCGTCCCGGACCCTCGCTGGGGGCCGAGACCGCGCGGTGCGAGGCGGAATCAGACGATCTGGAATCAGACATTGATGTATCCGAACGGGATGCCGAGGGTCTGCACTTGTCGTACCACCATGATCGCGGCGATGAGGGTGGCGACTCCTACGATAAGCAACCCCCACCGGTCGAACTTCTTGTAGGTCAGCGCGAAACCAGCCGGGATGATGAGCGGCGTCGAGACCAGGTAGCTGATGTGGGTAGCAAGTCCTGGGGTGCGGAACCCGCTTGCCACGAGGGCCACATCAACCAGGACGGCTGCCACCGTGACGAACTCGGCCAACGCGAGGACGCCGAGTGTCACCGGACGCGGGAGTCGCCCGATCGCCGCACCCACGAGCAGGACGGCCCCGAGTACCGCGACTATCGACGCAGCGGCTTCGATGGCGGCGATCACGATGTCTCCTTCAACGTGTGCTCAACGCGACAGGATGGTCGAGAGGAAGGCGCGGGCTCGCTCGGTGCGTGGCGAGGCGAAGAACTCCTGCGGGGTGTTCTCCTCCACGATGGCACCCTCGGCCATGAAGACGATGCGATCAGCGGCACGTCGCGCAAAACCCATCTCGTGTGTCACGGCCACCATTGTCATTCCTGTGCCGGCCAGACTGGCCATAACGGCCACCACTTCGGCGATCATCTCTGGATCCAAGGCTGAGGTGGGTTCGTCGAACAGCATGATTTCGGGGTCCATAGCCAGCGAACGGGCGATGGCCACGCGCTGCTGTTGACCGCCGGAGAGAGCACCGGGCAATTTTCCTGCCTGGTTGGCCACCCCGACCCGCTCCAGGACCAGGCGGGCCTCCTCGCGTGCCTGCTCTGCCGGCTTGCCCAGGACGCGGGTGGGGCCCAGGGTGACGTTCTCCAGCACGCTCAACTCGGTGAAGAGATTGAAGTCCTGGAAGACCATGCCGATGTTGGTGCGCAAGTGCGCCAGCTCGCGAGGATCCTGCGGCAGTGGTTGACCGCAAACCGTGATGCTGCCGGAGTCGATCGATTCAAGACCGTTGATGGTGCGGACCAGCGTTGATTTCCCGGCCCCCGAGGGGCCCAGCAGGACGACGACCTCGCCCTGGCGCACCTGCAGGTCCACGCCGTCCAACACCCGCAGGTCACCGTAGTTCTTCACGACCCCCGACAGCTCCACAAGGACTGGCCGGGTGTCCACGGCGTTCACCGGGCGGTGAGCACGATCGGGTCGCCTTCGGTGATGGCGATCGTGTGCTCGGAGTGGGCCCCGCGGGAGCCGTCGGCGCTGCGCAGCGTCCAGCCGTCCGGGTCGGTGACCAGTTCGTCCGTGCCAGCCATGAACCACGGTTCGATCGCGATGACCAGCCCGGGCCGCAGCTTCATGCCGCGCTTGGCGGTGCCATCGTTGGGCACGTGGGGGTCGCCGTGCATGGTGCGGCCCACGCCGTGCCCGCCGAACTGGGTGTTGACGCGGTATCCGGCGGCGCGCGCGACAGCGCCGATAGCCGCTGAGATATCACCGAGCTTGTTACCCGGGCGTGCCATGGCGATGGCGCGCTCGAGCGCGACCTCCGTAGTGGTGATGAGTTGCAGATCCTCCTCGCGCGGAGTCCCGACGACGAAGCTCAGCGCCGAATCAGCCACCCAGCCCTCCACCGAGACGGCGAAGTCCAGGCTCACCAGATCGCCGTCAGCAAGCCGATAGTCGTGCGGGAGTCCGTGCA
This sequence comes from Gephyromycinifex aptenodytis, assembly GCF_012277275.1. Taxonomy (GTDB): domain Bacteria; phylum Actinomycetota; class Actinomycetes; order Actinomycetales; family Dermatophilaceae; genus Gephyromycinifex; species Gephyromycinifex aptenodytis. Next base: position 2,489,641 of record NZ_CP051155.1, read on the forward strand.
GCACCGCGTCGTTGACAGAAGTGCAGATGACCCGCCCGAACGGGGAGGCGCCGAACGATGGGTGGTAGTCGATGTAGCAACTCGTCGCGCCTCGCTCGCGAATCATCGCGTGCGCTTGAGCGTCGATGTCCAGCAGGTTGGTTCCCACCTCGACCTGCGAGGCCAGGGTTGTCAGTACGTGGGCCACGAACTCACCGGCAGGTCGCATTTGCTCGACCTCGCGGTGATTGAAGTACTCGATCACACCGTCTCCTTGCTGGGCTGCGCCCGGGATAGCGAGCGCACCGCTCATCGTAGGCGGCTGCCCCGATATGGGCTGCCTGAGCGTCGCCGATCAGGTGCACGCCCGCCCGAACCGGGGTGGTGTTGCATGGCAGTTCCTGGACGGGCGTTTGGTTGAGAATCTGACGGCTCGTAAGCTTGCATCGATTCGCTCGTGAGGGGGAACGCTATCGGCGACCGGCAAAGGTCGGGCGACACGGGCGGCGAAGACTTTGGGGAGGGTGAGAATGGCGCGTGGACTGAGCGCGTTAGCCAAGCGAGCCAGCTGGAATGTCATCGATCAGGGCATGTCGGCACTGGCCAACATGCTCCTGATGGTCGTGGTCGCTCGTGCTGTCAACGACGAAGGTGCTTTCGGCGCGTTCGCCATCGCCTTCGTCGTCTACGGCGTGGGCGTGGCCGTCGCCAAGGCGATGGTCGGCCAGCCGCTGCAGATGAAATACAGCGACACCACCGGTGAGGATTTCCGTCGCGCGGTACGTAACTCTCAGGGAACCGCCGCTCTGATCGGCATCCTCGGGGGGTTGACGAGTGCCGGGGCCGGCCTGGCCATCGGTGGATCGGTGGGAGCTGCCCTCATTGCGCTGGCGCCATGTCTACCGGCGCTGCTGATGCAGGACTCCTGCCGGATGGCGTTCTTCGCCAACGGACGAGCCGACTATGCCGCGCTCATCGACTTCGTCCGGATGGTGCTGCAGTTCGCCTTCCTGTTCCTGGCGATCTTCGCCGGCTACCAGAACGTCGGCATCCTCACGCTCACCTGGGGTGTGGCGGGGGCCATCTCCGCCGGTGTCGGGCTGTACCTGCTGCGCGCTGCGCCTCGGATGCGCGGCGCCATGGTCTGGGTGCGCGAACAGCGTGAGTTGAACGGCTACCTGATGGCGGAGTACCTGCTGGGTCTGGGCGCAGCCCAGTTCGGCATCCTGCTCGTCGCGCCGCTGGCCAGCGAAGCCGACGTGGGCGCGCTGCGCGCCGCCCAGACGGTACTGGGCCCGTTGAACATCCTGGGCACCGCCGCGTTCGCGTTCGCGATCCCGGAGCTGGCGCGGCGCTCGCACCTCGGCTTCAAAGCACGCATGCAGGCCATGGTGGCCGTCTCGGGGTTCATGGGGATCATCTCCACCGTGTGGGTAGTGGGATTGCTGCTGCTGCCGGACGCCGTCGGTGACGCGCTTTTCCGGGCGTCCTGGCGCGGGGCCCAAGAGGTGCTGCTGCCGATGGGGCTGAACTCGATCGCCTCCTGCCTGGGTGTCGGGGCGGCCGTGTCGCTGTACGGGATGGCCTTGGCCAACAAGACTTTCCGCCTGAACATGTTCCGCGCCCCGATCCTGCTGGGTCTGATGGTGTGGGGAACCCTGGAGGCCGGGGCGACCGGGGCGGCATGGGCGCTGGCCTGCGTGGAAACGCTGTTCCTGCCGTTCTGGGCGATCACCGCAGTGCGCAGCTCCCGCGAGCACGCGGAGCGGATGGCGGCTCGCAAGCCCGAGGACGACCTCATCGATGAGAGCGTCGACCCGACCTGATCGCCGCGAGGCGGTTTGCGTTGCACGTCGATTCGCCCGCCAGAATGGGGGTATGAATATCGTCGCCCTGCTCGACAAGCTCGCTGCGGATCTCACCACCGACGACCGGCAGGTCGCGCGGGAGCCCGAGGGTCTGGCCTTCCAGGGGCAGCTGTTCGCCAAGCTGCACCAGGAGGGCATGGCGTTCCGGCTGGGTGCCGACAGTCCCGCACGAGAGGCTGCGCTGGAGCGCGAAGCCGCGCGCGGCCGCGACGCGGGATGGGTGTATTCGCCGGCTTCCGACGTTGGTCAATGGCCCACCCTGGCCGAGCAGGCGCTGGCAGCGGTATACCGGCCCTGACTCGCCAGTACGACAGTATGTGCAGTGATGAGCCGCTGGAACTGGTCCTTGTGGCCACCCTGTCCAGGGTTCTTCTGACCAATTGACCATCCATTTCTCCGGGCGCAGAGTGCAAGAGATCGCATTGCACTCTCGAGGAGGAACCATGCGCAGGATGGCCGAGCCGTACCGGATCAAGACCGTCGAACCGCTGCAGATGACGACGCGTGAAGAGCGGCAGAAGGCCATCGAGGAAGCCGGGTACAACACATTCCTGCTGCCGAGCAAGGTCTGCTATATCGACCTACTCACCGACTCCGGCACCTCCGCCATGAGCGACCGGCAGTGGGCGCACATGATGATCGGCGACGAAGCCTACGCTGGAGCCAAATCTTTCGACCTGCTGCAAGAGGCCGTGCAGGAGCACTACGGCTTCCCCTATGTCGTGCCGACCCACCAGGGGCGCGGGGCCGAACACCTCATCAGCCGCATCCTGATCAAGCCCGGCCAGCATGTGCCCGGCAACATGTACTTCACCACGACGCGCCTGCACCAGGAGATGGCTGGTGCCACCTTCCACGACGTCATCATCGACGAGGCACACGACCCCAGCGCTGAGCATCCGTTCAAAGGCAACATCGACCTGGACAAGTTGCGCGCCCTCATCGCCGAGGTGGGCGCCGAGAACATCGCCTACGTGAACCTGGCCGTCACGGTGAACCTCGCCGGCGGGCAGCCGGTATCGATGGCGAACATCGAAGCGGTACGGGCGCTGTGCGACGAGCACGCCATCATCCTGTGGTCGGATGCCACCCGGTTGGCAGAGAACGCCTACTTCATCCAGGAACGCGAAGAGGGTTATGCCGACAAGAGCTGCGCCCAGATAGCCAAGGAGATGCTGTCGCATTTCGACGGTCTGACGATGTCGGGCAAGAAGGACTGCCTGGTCAACATCGGCGGCTTCCTGGCGATGCGCAGTGAGGACATCCTGCTCAAGGCGCGTGAGCTCGTGGTCGTCTTCGAGGGCATGCCTACCTATGGCGGCCTGGCCGGGCGCGACCTGGAGGCGATGGCGATCGGCCTGGAGGAAGCCCTGGACGATAACTACCTGGCCCACCGGATCGGGCAGGTGCGCTACCTGGGGCAGCAGCTCATCGACGCCGGGGTCCCCGTCGTCGAGCCCATCGGGGGCCACGCGGTCTTCCTGGACGCGCGTCGTTTCCTGCCGCACCTGAGCCAGGACGAGCTACCCGCCCAGGCGTTGGCAGCCCAGTTGTTCCTGGAGTCCGGCGTGCGCTCGATGGAGCGTGGCATCGTCTCGGCGGGCCGTGACGAGCAGGGAAACCACCGCTACCCGGCCCTGGAACTGGTCCGCCTGACGATCCCGCGGCGGGTCTACACCGACCGCCACATGGATGTTGTGGCCGACGCGGTCATCGAGTGTTTCAAGAACCGGGATTCGATCACGGGCCTGAAGTTCGTCTACGAGCCCTCGGCGTTGCGCTTCTTCACGTCCCGCTTCGAGAAGCTGGCCTAGCCAGCGCCTAGCCGGCGCTGTCCCCCACTCAGACGGTGCTCGCTGCTCCCCCGCGGCTCGGCGGCGGGGGAGCAGACGCGTGTGCGACCGCAGACGGACGACTGCGTAGGCGCTGGCGACCTAGGCTCGGTACCATGAGGCGACTGACGGCGTTGCGAGGCTGGATCGCTCAGCGACCCATGGCCGGAGACGCCGTCCTGATGGTGCTGCTCAGCCCCCTCATCCTGTCGATCGCCGCCCAGACTGATCTCGGCACCGAGACAGGGCGGGCCGTGCCGTTGCTGATGTTCGCGCTCTTCACGCTCCCGCTGCTGTGGCGGCGCACCGCCCCGGTGGGGGCCGCCTGGGTGCTGGTGCTCGCGCATCTGCTGCAGATAGAGCTCATCGACATCCCATCTGGCAGCAACGTCACAGCGCCGGTCATCCTCTACGCGGTGGCACGCTGGTCCAAACCCGGGGCGGGACGGCGGTCGATCTTCTTCGTCGCCATCGCCGGATCGGCTCTCGGGGCGCTGCGCTGGAGTGCGGGAGCGACCTACGGCGGCAGTGGCGCAGTCGGCTTCATCGTCAACACCACGTTCTTCCTCGTTCTGAACCTCTCGGTCGTCGCCGCGTCCTGGCTGCTGGGAAGCAACGCCCGCCAGCGCGCAGCTGCCTTGGAGCAGGTCCGAGACAAGGCCCGGGCCGCTGAGCGAGAACGAGAACAAGGCCTGCGGATCGCGGCCCAGGAGGAGCGGGCGCGGATCGCCCGCGAGATGCACGACATCGTCGCCCACTCGCTTTCGGTCATCGTCGTCCAAGCCGACGGGGCCGCCTATGCGCTGGGCGGTGACAGCGAGCGTGGCGGGGGACACGCTCAACAGGTTGCCGAGCAGGCGTTGATGACCATCGGCAACACCGCTCGCGAGGCCTTGGCCGACACCAGGCGACTGGTGGCTGTACTGCGCGACGAAAGCGAGCAGACGCTCTACACCCCCGCCGCCGGCGTGGAGTCGTTGGATGAGCTGATCCAGCCGCTGCGCGCCGCTGGTCGGGATATTGCGCTGGGCGTGCACGGTCAACCGCGGGAGCTGCCGCGGGGGGCGAACCTAGCCGTCTACCGCGTCGTACAGGAGTCGTTGACAAACGTCATCAAGCACGCCGGACCGTCGGCCGCGGTCGAGATCAGTCTGGATTATCAGGATGCGCTGTTGGTCGTCAGTGTCAGGGATGACGGGCTGGGGGTGGACAGCGTGCCCGATGGGGCCGGCCACGGACTGGTCGGCATGCGGGAACGGGTGGCCGCCTTCGGGGGCACCCTGCACGTCGGCCCGCGACAGGCCGGCGGCTTCGAGGTCACCGCCCACCTACCCTATGACCAGCAGTGACTTGTCAATTCGCTGCCCTCGCGGGTGGCGCCGCCTGCACCGGAGGATCAATGAACAGCACGGACAACCCCATCAGATTGCTGCTGGTCGATGACCAGGAGTTGGTCCGGGCCGGTTTCCGGATGGTGCTGGATGCTCAGTCCGACATGACGGTCACGGCCGAGGCCAGTGATGGCCAGCGGGCTGTAGAAGTCGCCGCCACAGCGGAATTCGATGTGGTGCTGATGGATATTCGGATGCCGAGACTGGACGGGGTACAAGCCACTAAGCGAATCGCCGCCATGCCGGACGCGCCTCGGGTGCTCGTCCTGACGACCTTCGATCTGGATGAGTACGTGTTCGCCGCGCTCAAGGCCGGGGCCGCCGGGTTCCTGCTCAAGGACGCCGGCCCCGATGAGCTGCTCAACGCCATCCGGGCGGTGCATGCCGGGGACGCGGTCGTGGCCCCGAGCACCACCCGCCGACTGCTGGAACGCTTCGTTCCCTCGATGCCCGAACCGGGGGCCTCGCCGGACGCCAAGCTGTCGGTCCTGACCGCGCGCGAGCGTGAGGTGCTGCTGGCGGTCGGAAAGGGGATGACAAACGCGGAGATCGCAGCCGCGCTCTTCCTAGCCGAAGCGACAGTGAAGACCCATATCGGTCGTATCTTGGCAAAGCTGCAGCTGCGAGACCGGGTGCAGATGGTGGTGATGGCCTACGAAACAGGCTTGGTCCGTACCGGCTGCTGAGGTCGGACCTCAGTCGCCCTTGGTCCGTGCCCGGCCTTCGTGGAAGTCCGCTTGCGTGCGGACCTCCTCCGTCATGCTGGCGCGTTCCGCGGCTTGCCGCGCGACGTAGTCGGGGTCGACCTCGCCCACCTTCTTAGGCATGGACTCCAGCTCCGCAGTTTCCTTCTTGAGTTCATCGTCGAGCGCATTCTCACCGGCCAGTTCCTTGGGGGAATTGGTCAGTGCCGAGGCGTTCTCGGCGAGCATCGGGAACTTGTCGTGACCGGTCAGGTACAGCGTGACCGTATTGGCCACAGCCATCACGGGCACCGCGAACAGGGCGCCGACGATACCCATGAGGTAGGAACCGACCGCGACGCCGAGCAGGGTCGCCAGCGGGTGCAACGCGACAGCCTTGCTCATCAGCACCGGCTGCAGGACGTTGCCCTCCAACTGCTGTACGGCGATGACGACACCCATCATGATCAGCGCCGGCACCACGCCCTTGACGACGAGGGCGAGGATGACGGCCAGGGCCCCGGAGACGACTGCGCCGACGATGGGCACGGCCGAGGCGAAGAAGATGATCAGACCCAGGGGCAGCACCAGCGGCAGACCGAGAGCGAAAGCACCTGCCGAGATGAGCACCGCGTCGACCGCGGCAACCAGTGCCTGCGTCTTGACGTAAGAACCCAACGAGACCCAGCCGCGGCGGAATCCTTCGTGGACCGGGGTGCGTACTTCGCGGGGCAGCAGCGAGACGAGCCAGGACCAGATCTGGTCACCCTCGGCCAGGAAGAAGAAGGTGACGAACAGGGCGATGATCGCGCCCGCGGCCATCGTTCCCGCTGTGGTGCCGGCAGACAGGACGCCGCTGGTCAGGGATCCGCTGTTGTCGCTGACCCATTGGCGGCCCTGGCCGATCATGTCGTTGAGCTGGTCGCCGCCGATCTTCAGGGGACCGTTGGCCAGCCAGTACTGGATCTGGTTCAAGCCCTGTTCGACGCTCTGCCCGAGCTGGCTCACCCCGCTCACGATCTGGCCGCCGGCCAGGGTGATGAGGCCTACGACCAGGACGATGCCGCCCACGAGAGCTACCAGCGCGGCCAGGTGGCGGGGGAAGTGCAGCTTGTGATTGAGCAGCACCACCAGCGGCATCAGCAGCGCGGTCAGCAGGATCGCGACACCGATCGGAATCACGACCGTACTGGTGGCAGCGAAGATCTTGAACAGGCCCCAGATTGCGGCAGCCAAGACGAGAAGACGCCAGGAGATGCCCGCTGCGACACGCAGCGAAAACGGTACGGCGTCGTCCGCCCGGCGCGAGTCACTGAACCGCAGCGGACTCGGACCCACCACGGGTGGTGGTACCGGGGCAGGCTCAGAACGCAGCAGACGGCGGCGAAGCTCTTGGATTGAGGGCGAATCGGGGCTGGAACCGGATTCGGGGCGCGAGAACAGTTTCATCAGGATGAGTGTCACATGACAGGCGTCATGGCGCACAACATGGCCCGAGGACACGCAGCGAGGCCCACCGTACCGGGTGGCGGTGAGCCCCGCTGCGTTTCGGCTGAATCAGGGTCGCGACTCAATCAGAGCAGCCGGGTGTTCAGAGCAGTCGGGTGTCCTGCTCGGCAATGGTGGCGCCGTTCTCGTCCTGCTCGACGCGGTAGACGCTGGCACCTTCCTTCTCGGTGACGCAGTCGGCGAACTTGCCATCGACGTAGTGCAGGGCCGCCCCGTCGTCGACGCCCCAGCCGCTGGGCAGCTGCGTGGTGTCGATGAACTCCTTGAACTGGGGGGCGCGCTCCGGCTCGGAGTCGTAGTGCGGGCAGAAGCTGCCGGGGACGACGCCCAGGCCGTGGTTGAGCGCGGCCACGCCACTGCCGAAGGAGTCCGTCGTGCACCCTTCGTGCCAGATAGCGCCTCCGGCCGAGACGCCGGCAAGCACCAGGTCGTGGCTGGAGTCGGCCGCAAGGTCACGGAACCTGCGCGAGACCCCGTGTGCGTTCCACAGCGCCAGCATGTTCAAGGTGTTGCCACCGCCGACGACGAAGACGTCGACCTCTTCCATGCGGGCGATCGCGTCGGCCGCGCCGCTCCACAAGGTGAGGACGCAGGTGCGAACGCCGAGGGGGCTGTAGGCGTTGATGAACCGCGAGACGTAAATCCCGTCGTCGGCCGACGCCGTTGGAACGAAGCAGACCAACGGGTTGGTTGCGTCGGTCAAGGAGAGGATGTACCGGTCAAGACTGGTGGCCGCGTACCCCTCGGATGAGGAGAAGCCGCCACCGCCCATAGCGACGAGGTGAGTGCTCATACCCCGACCGTAGCCCTTTGGGGTACCCCGGTGGCCCCGGAGCAATCGTGGCGCTGCTCGCAATTACGGCGGCACGTAGTCCACCCCAGCACAAAGTGACCGCATCCAGGTCGCGCCCGGATGCGGTCACTTCCTGTCGCAGGTGTGCTCAGGCGATGTCGTTGGGGTTGCTCGGCTTCTTGCCTGCCGACTTGGTGTAGTAACGCGTCCACTGGCGGCTGGCGACCATTCGGGCCAGCGCGATGAGGGCGCCGGAGACCGCTGCCCACAGGATCGCCTCGTACAGCTCGGTGTCGGGGTCCTCCGGGTTGGCCGGCGGGTCCGTGGCCATGACGGCCTTCCAGCCGCCCTCGCTGAACTTCTTCGCAAGGACGCCTGCGCCGACGGCAGCCGCCGTTCCCACGAGCTTGAACACCTTGTCACCCATGTCGGGCCTGCCCTTCGTCGATGGTTCGTGCGTCGGGCACAGTCTGCCAGGCATGTCCACCTGCCACCACGGCGCACTGCCCGTTTTCCCGGGGGGCATGTGCACTTTGCGCCAGAACAGGTAAGGTGCGCCGTGTATCGACAGGGGAGCGCTTCGGCGCTGAGAGTGCGGCCCGCCCGCAGACCCTCGCACCTGATCCGGTTCGCACCGGCGTAGGGAGTCGAGTTCTCAGGTGTACCGCACGTCGGGCCACCTCCCCCGAGGCGACCGGAGCGATCCGGCAGACCACGGGAGACGCGCATGTCACAACAGTTCGCCCACCCAACGGCTGGGCGCCACACCGCCCTGGCCAAACACGGGCCGTTCGCCTGGCGGGCTCTGGACCTGATCACCTTGGCGGTGCTCGGTGTCGCGCTGGGTGTCGCCTTCTGGGGTTTCGACACCTTTCTGTACTACCCGCTCAAGGCACTCCTGGCCGGATTCCCGCCGGCGCAACAGCTCATGCTCGGCATCTGGATCCTGCCGGCCGTGGCCGGGATGTTGTTGGTGCGCCGCCCGGGCGCGGCGCTGCTGTGCGAGATGGTGGCGGCCTCGGTCGAGATGCTGCTGGGGACCGAGTGGGCTTCGCTGGTGTTGCTGGCGGGCCTGCTGCAGGCGATGGGTGTCGAGGTAGTCGCGGCGCTGTGGCGCTGGCGCCGCTTCGATCTGATGCTGGCGGTGCTCGGCGGTGTCCTGGGGGCGGTCTTCCAGATCGTGCTCTACCAATGGTGGTTCGCGGCTCGCGAGTTCTCGTGGGCGTGGAAGCTGATCTACCTCGCCGCCGGGATGATTTCCGGGGCGGTCATCGCCGGTCTGGGCGGGCGCGCCCTCATACGTGCGCTTGCTGCCACCGGAGCGGTCAACGCCTTCCCGCCCGGAGAGGAACACCTCATCGCCACCGGCGAGCTGACGACTGACATGGTCCCGGTCGGCGAAAAAGAATGAACCTCGCGGGCCAGATCCGCACCCGGGAGTTGTCCTGGACCCCGCTGGGGCGGCGCACCCCCGTGCTGCCCGGCCTCGACCTGGAGATCGAGCCGGGGCAGCGGGTACTCGTGGCCGGCGCCGGCGGTTGCGGCAAATCGACGCTGCTGCGGGCGCTGGCCGGGGTGCTCGCCGAGAACGAGCCGGGCACCCTGGGCGGTGAGGTCTTCATCGATGGACGCCCGGTGACGCCCGGAGACGGACGAGTCGGGTTGCTACTGCAAGACCCGGACGACGCCCGCGTCGCCGGACGGGTCGGTCGCGATGTCGCCTTCGGCCCGGAGAACCTCGGGGTGCCCCGCCAGGAGTTGCGCGCCCGGATCGATGAGGCATTGGTTGCGGTCGGGTTTCCGTACGGGGTGGAGCACCCGACCGGTGCCTTGTCCGGGGGTGAGGCACAGCGCCTGGCCCTGGCCGGCGTGCTGGCGATGCGCCCCGGGGTGCTCCTGCTCGACGAACCGACCTCGATGCTGGACGACGGGTGTGCCGAGACCGTGCGTTCGGCAGTCCAGACCGTATGCCGCGAGCGGGGAACCACCCTTGTCGTCGTCGAACACCGCCTCGCCGGCTGGGTCGACATCGTCGACCGGCTCATCGTCCTGGGTGCCGACGGACGCGTCCTGGCCGACGGGCCGGCGCGCGAGACGCTCACCGAGCGCGCCGATGAGCTACTGGCAGCAGGAGTCTGGGTGCCGGGTTATCCGGCGCCGGTGCCGACCCAGATCGATCCCGCCTTGTTCACCCCCACCCGACCCACCCGCGCGGGTGAGCTGCTGCTCGAGGCGTGTGGGCTCGGGCTCACCCGGCGTCCGCGCCGCGGCCTGGCGGTCAGCCGCCGCCCCCCGACGCCGCGACCGGCGTTGGTGGACGTGGACCTGGCGGTGCGGGCAGGGCAGATGCATGCGCTTCGGGGCGTCAGCGGAGCAGGCAAGTCGACGTTGCTGTCGGTACTCATCGGGCTCGATAGCGCCACCTCGGGGCAGGTGCGGGCGCATCCGGCATTGGCCGGGGAGCTGCCGGAGGCGCCGGCGCGGTGGACCTCGCGCAAACTGGCGGCCCGGATGGCGTGGGTGCCGCAACGGGCCGAGCTGACCATCGCCGGTGGGACCGTGCTGGATTCACTGCTCGCCACGAGCCGAGCCCTGGAGTTCGACGCCGACGAAGCGAGCGCGCGCGCCGAGCACCTGCTGGACCTGCTGGGCCTGAGCGGGACCCAACAACGACACCCGCAGACCCTCTCCGGGGGTCAGACGCGCCGCCTTGCGCTGGCCAGCGCCCTGCTGCACGGCCCGCAGGTGCTGGCCCTGGACGAACCCACCGTCGGCCAGGACCGCCTGGTGTGGGGGGTCGTGGCGGGGCTGGCGCTCTCGTGCGCCCAGGCCGATGCGGCCGTTCTGCTCAGCACGCACGACCCCGATCTGGCCGAGCATGTCGACGTCACGACCCACCTGCACGACGGTCGGGTCGTGGTTGCCGACGCCGGTGAGGTTCGACGTCGGTCCGGGTCGGGCGCTATACGCACGGCTGAAGACACGATCACGAACGGCGGAGGTCACTGATGTGGGGCTTGCTCTCTCGGTGCGGACCGTTGTCCGTGCTGGCCGCGACGTTCCTGCTGACCATCGGTGGGCTGTTCGTCGGAGAACTACAGGCCGTGCTTGTCGGTCTGGCGATCGAGGCGGTGCTGATCCCGATCCTCGTCGGGCGCGCCGGGATCCCGCCGCTGCGGTTGCTGCCGGGGATCGTCGCGATGGTGTCGGTGACCTGGTCGAACTGGTTGCTGGCTGAACCCCGTTCGTGGGAGATCGCGCTGCTGGCCGGGGGGCGGGTGGCGTTCTTCGTGCTGCCGGCGCTGGTCCTGGTGTGTTTCCTGGACCCCTTCACCCTCGGTGACCATCTCGGGCAACGGCTGCGGCTTCCTGCCCGCCCGGTGCTGGCCGCCGTGGCCGCCCTACAGCGGCTGGAATCCCTCTCCGCTGACTGGGAGACGCTGGATCGAGCTCGGCGGGTGCGCGGGTTGGGGCCAGGCCGCGGGCCGCTGGCGCGAGGCAGGCACCTGGCCTCGATGACGCTCGCTCTGCTCGTGGAGGCCGTGCGCCAAGCCGGTCGGATGACGGTCGCGATGGAGGCGCGGGGCTACTCGGCCCACGTCGGCGGCGGTCGCCCGCGCACCTGGCTGGAGACTGCCCCGTGGACCCGCGAGGACTCCGTTCTCATCGGCCTCATCACGGCTGTGGCGGCGGTGCCCGCCCTCATCCAGCTCTTCGGCTGAGGCTTGCCAGCGACGGCTGCGCCCTACCTGCTCGTTCGGTCCCCAGGCCGCGCCCAGGGGATGCCTCATGCCCCGGCCTCGACGCGGTGACTAGGAGCAGCGAGGACCACCCCTTCAGGCTGCGGGCGGCGGCGCTGGTCGAGGCTGGCGTCAATACCGAAGACGTGCCGGTGCCGACAACGAACGCCGACGCCCGGGGAGCGCTCTCAGAGATCGAGAACAGTCCCCGGGCGTCGGCCTTGCGCGCCTCGGCTGTCAGCGAGCCAAGCTCGGTTCCCGGCCGAGGGTTCCGATGAGGCTCTGCCGGAACTGTGGGGAGCAGACGCGGGCGAGGGTGTCCTCGGCCTTGCGCAGGCGCCCGACGAGCCCGAGACGGGCGACGACACCCTCGTTGTCCGGACGTTCGATGAACCCGCGCAGCGTCGCCACAGCTCGCTCGGCGCGTTCGATCTCGCCGGCCTGGAACGAGGCGAGCCGGTCGGCGTACCAGTCGGAGGCCAGCACGCTCTCGCGGGTGAACTGCTCCCGCAGCTCCGGGGAGTCCAGCCTCCAGCCCTCGCTGGTCACGCCGTTGGCCATGACCTCCAACAGCGCGCGCAGCGGCGGGCAGGCGTAGGCGATCGTGCCGTCGTCGATGTAGGCCTGCGCGACCCGCTCGTGGGTGGTCACCATCGTGGCCATCGTCTCGGCGAAGACGCCCAGGTCCTGCTCCTCGGGGCGCAGCATCTCGGGGGTGAACACGACCTGCGGGTGCATGAAGACCCGTCCGAAGAACGTCGTCGCAAACTTCGCCGTCATGCGATAGCCGAGCCGGCTGGCCAGCACCGGGCGTCCGTCATGCTCGAAGTCCTCCAACCGCTCTAGACAACCCGACTCCACCAGATTCCCGGCGTCACGCTCCTCGTCGGTCATCCGCGACAGCACCTCGGGCACCAGCAGGCTGAAGTCGTGGTCGACGCGCGCCTTCGGACCGACGTACCCGGCCGCGGAGATCCACCCGTCGTAATCACCGAGCACGTAGGCCAGGAACGCCGAGTTCAGGTCCATCGTCGCCGGCATCGCGTTGAACGGGGCCTTGGTCAGCGCGCCCTCCGACCCGGCGCCTGTCGTCGAGGGCGACTTGCCTGTCATCGAGCTGATGAACTCCATGAACAGCTCAGGCAATTCCAGGTAGTGCAGCGGGTTGAAGGCGCACAGCGGCGGCACCCCCGGCTCCGGTGGGTTGTTACGCCGTCCCGCCGCGATCACGTCGACCTCGTGCGGCACCTGACGCCGCAGCGGCAGGTCCAGGTACAGGTGACGGGACAAATCCGCCGCCGCGGTGGCCAGCGGGTTCGCGTGGTCGGGACGCATCTGCAGGTAGCGGGGGTTCTTGGAGCGTTTCCCCTCGACGATGCGCGGCTCCGAGGAGGAGACCGCGTACTGCGGGGAGGTGCCCTCGGGTTCGGCGGCGAAGTCCTCCAGCAGCGAGCGCATCGGGTCGCTGTACCGGCTGAACGCGATGGCGTCGGTCTGCATGGCCGCCACGTCGGCGCGCGACAGTGCCTCGAAGTTGGACAGGAACGTGCCGGGCCGGGCGATGTCGACTTCGGCCTGGGTGTCGTAGCCGCGGTGGATCGCGTCGTCCGGGCGCTGGAACAGCAGGTTCTCGCAGTTCTCCACCACCTTGCGCGATGGCGGCGTCCCGCCGGCAACGGCTGCCCCGGGGACGACGATGCTCGCGGTGATGTCGTCCTCGGTCTGGACCTTCACGGCGGGGCTGAAGTCGGGACGCAACCCGAACAGTCGCCACGACCCGTCCGGCTCGAACCCGACCCGCAGCATCCGGGTGCGGATCTTCTCGTTGTCCAGGCGGACCTGGTTGCCGGCGCGGCCGTTGATGATGCCGACCGTGTAGTGGCTGCGCCAGTCATCGCCCCACTCGGGACGGAAGTCGCTCTTGATGACGTAGACGAGTTCCTTGACGTGCTGCGGGATCGACTCCAGCCAGGCGTTGTACTCCGCGGAGTACTCCGCACGCGGGGTGAGCAGCTTGATGACGCTGCCGACGCTGCGGCGCGAGGACAGCACCGAGCGCTGGTCCTCGCCGCGGCGGGCCTCGTCAGCGAACCGATCGGAGTAGTCCCGGGCCAGGACTTCCTCGACGATGTCCAGGTCCGCGCTCAGGTCGGCGGTGTAGCTCGTGCCGTCGACGAAGGCATCCGAGATCGCCTTGGAGATCTCCGACTTACCGCCGCCGGAGACGGTGCTCGGCTTGTGGCAGGAGGTCGCACGAGCCGAGGTTCCGACGAGTCGCCACGTGGTGCGCGAGTTCGGGTCCTGTTCGAGCTGAACGCGGTACCCGCCGGGACCGAAGTAGGTGCGGTCGGCGCGCAGCGGGATGGTGCGCTGCTCGCCGCCGGCGTCCTGCCAAGTGATGGACTGCTCGCGCAGCCGGTAGGTGGCGTAGGCGGGGATGAGCACGAACTCGGGGTGCTCGCGGTCGAACGCGTGCCCCTCGGGCTGCATCTCGAACCGATCAGGGTCGCGGGCGACGACCTCTTCGACGCTCTGGCCCGGCTCGACGTAGGTGTCGGTGAATTTACGACCCAGGGTGTAGCTGGGGAACACCAGGGCTCCGCCGGAGTGCTCTTCCTCGACGGCGCCGTGCAGGTTGGCCGAGTACCCGATCTGGGTCTTGACCTCTTTCTTGCAGTACCCGAAGTAGTTGTCGGCGATGACGGTGACGATGACGCCGCGTTCGTCGCGGGCACACGCCTTGAACGCCGCTCCGTTGTTGTACCGCTCGTCCTCACGCTCCCAGCACATGCCGTCGCGACGCTGCCGCTCGGTTGCCTCCGAGACATGGGGCAGGCCGAGTTCCTTCTTCGTGAGTCGCACCAGGTGCGGGGCGAGGATGACGCAGCCGGTCGTGCCGGTCCAGCTCGCGGGGTCCAGGGCGGCGTCGTTGTCGGGCAGGTAGGGGTCGCCGCCGTTACCGAAGATGCCTTCGACGAAGTCCAGGTTCGAGACCAGTCCACCGGGCACGATGAACCGGATCTCCATCCGCTTCTCCCGGGTGTGGCCCAGCACGCCGGGCACGACGAGCGGACGCAACATGAGAGAGACGAAGCAGGCGGCCTTCTGTTCCTGCCGGGAGGTGTACGGCAGCTCCAGGTACTCCTGCGGCGGCTGCATCGCGTGCTCCAGCAGACGCCCGAACACGGCGGCGGGCACGGCGCGCTTGTCGTCGGGGATCGGCAACCCACCCTCGGCGATGTGGAACACCCCGGCCGTGGTGCGACGGTCGTTCGCCGGGTTGTGCAACACCCCGTTCGCGAGGCGGTAGCTGCTCACAAGGGGTGAGCGGAACTCGTCGCCGTCGACCGGCAGCGACAGTTCACGGGCCAGACCCGGACGGTCCAGCACCAGACTGCGCCGAGGCAGCGACGGTGAGACGCCGGTGTCTTTCAGGTAGTCGGTGAGGAAGTCCTCGATGCGCTGGTCGGCGTGACAGAGCCGGTCGGAGAGCCGCCGGGAGAACTCGCGCTGACGCGCCAGCACCGGCGCGACGAGGTCGTCGAAGCCGTTGGGATCGTGGGTGCCGACCCCGGGCAGGCCCAACAGGGCGAGACGGACGTTGATCATCGCGGGGACATCGGGAAGCGCCATGGGCGTCCTTCTTTTCGTGATGGTGTACGGCCACGGAAGAACTGCGACGGTGCAGGACTGGGGTCGTGCGGTTCTGTAATGAGGCTACCCACACACCTGGAGGAAGCTCGCCTCGGTAGGTGTACGTCCGGGACGCTCGCCAGCAGTCACAGGGCATCGCCGCCATCGGGTCACGAGGGGGGTGCCGCCGAACTGGCCCCCAGTGCGAAGGGGGTGGCCCCGAGCATCAGCTCGGGGCCACCCCCTTCGTCGACGAACCTCGCCGCCTATCGGCGGCCGCGGATCAGTCCGCTACCGGTTCACACCGTGAACGTGCCGGTGGCGACCTGGTTGACGTGCCCGCCGACGTGAACCCCGCCGTCCTCATCGACCGTCAGGTCCAGGAAGGAGGGTCGACCGACCGCAGCGCCCTGGGAGATGCGGGTCCGACCGAAACGGCCGTTCTCGGCCATCCAGTGCCCGAGGTTCGCCGCGCCGGAGCCGGTGGCCGCGACTTCGACGATGCCGCCTTGGGGGCCGTAGAACATCCGGGACTCGATCTCGCCCTCGCCGCTGTCGGCCCACACGTAAACCTGCGGTTCGGTGTTGAGCAGCATCGCGTAGGAGTGCAACATGCGGGCGTCCAGGTGTGCCTTGCGCACGTCCTCGACGGTTTTGACCGGCAGCACGATTCCGGAACGTCCGGAGTCCACGACCATCACTTCGCCCTTGATCGACTCCAACCGGAGCCCGACGAGGGAGGCCAGGATCTGCGGGGTCGACTTCAGGTGACGCACCTCGGCGTGGGTGGCCTTGATGACCCAGTTGTCGACACCTTCCGGCCGCACGGTCACATCGTCGACCGTCTTGGCCTCCAGGTGCAGCTCTTGGCGCTCGCCGCCGTTCAACTCGCACACGACATGCGCGGCACCAAGCGAGGCGCTACCCGCGAAGCGCCCTTCGCCGCCGGGGGAGAAGACCCGCATCCGGGCGGAAGAAGGCGAGTGGTCGCGAATGAAGACCGTTTCGAGGTTGACCTGCTGCGCTAGGTGCTGCATGAGGTCGTCCTCGAGGTCTCCGGCGTCCTCGAATACACAAAGGGCGTTGCCCGAGAACGGGTCGTCCTTCGTGGCGAACACGTTGATGATCCGATACGTGAGGTCCATTCTCTGAGCCTATGCGCCCGGGGGCCTCTTCGGGCGTCCTGGGGCGCAACTCACCCTGCAGAGGACGGGATCTGCCTCACGGTGAGGATCTGCTCGGCGCGTCCGACGGCTCCGTGCACGTCGTAGAGCACCGAGGAGGTGAGCCCGACCCCGCTGTGACCGAAGACGACGTCGGTGTCGAACCCGACCCAGCCCGCGCTCGGGGCGCGGAACATGTGGATCGTCAGGTCGAGGTTGGGGAACATCCATTCACCTGGATGCTCACGGGTGGCGACCCCGTTGGCGGTGTCGACGATGCCGATGTAGGAGGCCAGGTCGCTGGCCGGGGTGTTCTCGATGAGGCTCTTGCGGGGCTTGATCCACATGCGTCCAGAGCCGGGCACCGAGTCAGGGTCGGCCCGGAAATCCAGCGAGGCGATGTAGCCGCCGCCCCACAGCCGGGTGCCGTCCCAGACCGGGAAGGTCTGGGGGTCCGGCAGCGGCTGGGGAAAACCGCCGGAGACCGACGAGGTGTCCTGCTTGGACAGTCGCCACCCGGTGGCGCGCACGACATCGCGGCCGTTGACGCTCATCACGGCCTCGTCGAGTTCGATGGTGCGCCCGGGCCTGATCGTGCGGCACTGGATGGTGCTGGGGGCGGCGGGGATCATCCCGAGGATCTCGTAGGTGACCCGGGACAGTTGCATGTCTTCGCGCCCGTTGAACGTCTCCAGGCAGTGCGCGATCAGCCCGGAGACGGGGGCCATGTGCTGCTCGAAAGGCTGCCAGGCGCCTTGAGCGTGCAAGGTCGGCTGGTAGGTGTGCTCATCGAGTCGGCGGTAGTAGCTGCCGGAGTCGGCGTCGAGTTCGCCCGGGTCGGGCACACCGTCGGGAAGGGTCGTCACGCCAGGCAGACTAGACGCTGAGCCTGCCCGGGCGGCGCACCAGCGTTTGCCCAGTAAGGCCCGTTACTCTCGCCACCGTGAACGCTGCCGACCGACCTCTCACTGAGCGCCCAGCACGCGCTACGTCTCGGACGCAGGTCATCGAGACGCTGCTCGTGCTCGGGGTCTCCCTCGGTTCTTCGGCCGTGTACGCGGTGCTGGCGATCATCCGGCGGTTGACTGCCTCGGTGCCGCTGTCGGCGCAGACCTCCCAGCTCAACACGGCGGTGACCCCGGATCGGCCCTGGCTGGACCTGGCCTACCAGCTCGCCGGGATCGGGTTCGGTGTGGTTCCGGCGCTGCTGGCGGCGTACCTGCTGTGGCGCGACGATGCTGCCGCGCTGCGCCGCATCGGGCTCGACCTGCACCGCCCGGTGTCCGACCTGGCCCGCGGGGCGCTGCTGGCGGCACTCATCGGAATCCCCGGGCTGGGCCTGTACTTCGCAGCCCGGGAGCTGGGCCTGAACACGACGGTGCAAGCCTCCGGCCTGAACGCGGTGTGGTGGGCGGTGCCCGTGCTCGTCCTCGCCGCCGTGCAGAACGCGGTCCTGGAAGAAGTTGTCATGATCGGCTACCTGTTCACCCGGTGGACCCAGGCGGGCTGGTCCACGACGGCGATCGTGCTCACTTCGGCGCTGGTGCGCGGCAGCTACCACCTATACCAGGGCTTCGGCGGGTTCGTCGGCAACGTCGCGATGGGGCTGATCGTCGCGGTGGCCTATCGGCGCTGGGGCCGGGTGGGCCCGCTGATCGTCGCCCACACCGTGCTCGACGTCGTGGCCTTCGTCGGCTACGCCCTGCTGGCCGGGCGGGTCGGCTGGTTGTAGCCCCGCCTCGCGCCGGCGGTTCGACAGCTCAGCCTCGGCTGTAGCGCAGCTGCGCGACCGGGCATTCTGCGCCTAGGGCGATCTTGGGTGCGATGCGCCCCTGTTCGCGTAGCTGCATCAAGTTCGCGAGCACCTGATCGCGTAACGCCCCCGGGCTGATCGTGTTGAGGTAGATCCGCGACCCCCCTTCGAAACCGGCCAGGGTCGAGATCCGCCACTTGAGTTGGATGCGCCACGGCATCGGGGTGCTGCAGCTCGGCGGTTGGTGTTGCCACTCCTCGTTGCACGGGATCGCCGGGCCGGTGGCGGCGTGCATGGCGTGCACCAGGTCGCTCATCGCGTCCTGCTCGGGCAGGCTCGCCTCCCACGGACGCCCGTGGGTGCTGCGGCTGTACACCTCCAACGTCGGATAGCGATGTCCGAACCCGGCGAAGGCCACGGCGTGCTCGTTTTCGGCCAACACCAAACCCTCGCGGGCCGCGTAATCCAGCGCCAGCGCGTTGTAAAGGTCGGGGTCTGCCTGAGCTTTGGGCAGTTCAGCCTCGATCTGCCGCCCGAACTCATCGATCGCCACCAGCTGCTTGTGCAGGTGGTCGAAGGAGGCGCCGGCCGGTTTGAGCCAGTTCTGGAAGGCGACGACGTAGCGCGCAGCAGGGATTTTGGCGTACAGGTCAGCCATCGCCTCGATGGTGAAACGCAGGTAGTGGCGGTGTTCCTCGACCTGCAGCGAACCGGAGGAAGCCAGCGCGTCCGCGGTGTCGGCGCCGTCGCGCAGATGGCGCCGGGCGACGATGACGTCGTGACCGCCGGCGAAGAATCGGGTCGTCAGCGCTACCCGCTCCGCCTCCGGGAGCAGGTCCCACTCCGACTGGGTGCCGCCGGCGGCTTGGAAGCGGCGCCAGGCGATGCCGAAGGCGTGCTCGCGTCCGCTGGGGCAGGACAGGTAGGCGTCGCGGTGGGCCAGCGCCTGCGCGTCCGCCTGTACCCCGTGGTTGGCTCGCCAGTAGTCGTACCCGACGATCTCGAACAGGTTGGCGATCCGCCGGAACTCGGCCGTCGTCGCGTGCAGTTCCGAAGGGGAGACCCCCCGCAGGGTGCGCCAATGTTCACCTTCGCGCACGACGCGGGCCTTCTCCGGCGGGGTCTGTTCGTAGCATTCGGCGCAGAACGCGCACAGCGCGTCGCGGGTACCCGGCTCAATCGGTTTGGCCGGCGTGGGTGCGACGTCAAGGGGTCGTTGACCGCGCCCTGGCACCGTCCACACCTGGGTTCCGCTGAGCAGGTTGATCTGCTTGATCGTGCCGTCGGGCAGGAGCGTGATCGGCACCGGCCGCCGAGGCGCGTACGGATCATCCACAGCGCACGCTCCGGTCCCGAATGTTCACGACAGGAACGCTACACGGCGGGCACAACCCAGCCTGCGGGCAACTGCGCTGTCGCGACCGCCTCAGAGACGGATGTCGGCGCGGGCGCGTCCGCGGGCATCGAGCCAGGCCAGAGCCGCGTCGAAGACCTCACCGGAGTAGGGGTTGGTGAAGCCGGGGCGCTGCTCGCCGAACTTCTCCAATTCGGCGGCGGCGTTGCGCAGATAGACCCCGGTGACGTGCTGGTTGGGTGCCAGTTCCCCGGTGCGACGATCCAGGGCCAACTGTTGGGCGAAGGCGCTCGCGGCGCCGGCGCGGTCGATGAGGCCGGGTTCGACGACCTCGCCGGTCACATCGCGCAGCAGGTCCTTGTCGGAGTCAGTCAGATAGCGAAAGTCGTTGAGTACCGAGAAGGTGCCCGCCGGCGGGGCTACTGGCCGGGCCGGGGCTACCGGGGCAGGCGCCGTGGGGCGCGGTGTCGCGCCAACGTCGTACGACGATTGAATCCGCATGGTGGCTCCGAAGGGGTGAGCGAGGGTCGGCCGTCGAAGACCTATCGGCCCGATCGCCCCTGCGCTGAGCATTCCTGTTCTCGCAGCGACAGATTCGCCGCGCCAGACCGGGCAGGAGCGGTGCCCGACCGGTCCCGACGACGGTGGTGAACCGGTGCCTCGCGGGCCGCTCATACTGGTGAGGCCATGGCCGATCACCTTGTACCCGAGACCCCGCAGCGACCCGAATCGGGTCCCGCTCCGAAGCCCGCACTCGCAGCCGCAGCGCAGCCCGCTGCCCGCCCCGGAGCCGCGGCGCCGCCCGAGGTCGTCCCGCGGGAGATCAAGGTCCTCATTGCTTCCGCGTTCGTCATCGCGCTCGGCTATGGCCTGGTCGCACCGGTGCTGCCGCAGTACGCGCAGAGCTTCGGCGTCGGCGTCGCGGCAGCGAGCGTCATCGTCAGTGTCTTCGCTTTGGCCCGGCTGGTCTTCGCCCCGGGCGGGGGAGCGCTCATCACCCGCTTCGGGGAGCGGCCGATCTACCTCACCGGTCTGGTCATCGTCGCCCTGTCCACCGGCGCTGCCGCCTTCGCGAACAGCTACGGCCAACTGCTGCTGTTCCGGGGACTCGGTGGGGTCGGCTCCACGATGTTCACCGTCTCGGCGATGGGTTTGATCGTGCGATTGTCGCCGCCGGGCATTCGGGGACGGATCTCCTCCTACTACGGTTCGGCGTTCCTCATCGGCAATATCGCCGGCCCCTTGGTGGGAAGCCTGCTCGCCGGTTGGGGTTACCGTGCGCCGTTCCTCATCTATTCGGTGGCGCTGATGATCGCCGCGACCGTGGTGGCGGTGTTCCTCAGCGGCGCCTCGCTGCGCCCCAAGCCCGGAACGATCCCGTTGCCGCCCATGACATTCCGCGAAGCGCTCAGCGACAGTGCCTACCGCAGCGCCCTCGTCTCGGGGTTCGCCAACGGCTGGGCCAACTTCGGCACCCGCATCGCTGTGCTGCCGCTGTTCGCTGCCGCCACCACCGGGATCGGTGCGGGGGTGGCCGGTGCCGGTCTGGCCGTCTTCGCCGGCGGTAACGCCCTGGCGCTGCAGGCGGGTGGTCGCCTGGTCGACAGCTCCGGCCGCAAACGGGTTCTCATGACCGGGCTGCTCATCAGTGCCGCAGCGACGGTGACCTTCGGCTATGCGGCCAATCTGGCGATGTTCTTCGGCCTGTCTTTCGTCGCCGGAGCCGGTGCCGGTCTGCTCAACCCGGCCCAGCAGGCATGCGTTGCCGACGTGGTCGGTTCCGAACGTAACGGCGGCAAGGTGCTGGCCGCCTTCCAGATGTCGCAGGACGTGGGAACGATCACCGGGCCGATCCTGGCCGGGTTCATCGCCGACCGCTACGGCTTCGGACCAGCCTTCGCCGTCACGGGTGGGGTTCTGCTGGTGGCCGCCCTGGCGTGGCTGCCTGCACGGGAGACGAGGCCGGTGTCGGCTCCGTCGAAGAAGAGTCCTCGCTGAGGGGGCGGTCGATGCCGGCCCAGGCCGGCAGCAGGGTGGGCCACATCGTGGCCAGGATGTAGAGGCCGCCCACGATCCACAAGGTTGTGGCCAAACCCATACCGGAGACCAACACCCCGGCAAGCAGCCCCCCGAAGGGCAGCAGCGACCAAGCCAGCGCCATCACCAGAGAGTTGACCCGGCCCATCAGATGCGGCGGGATCCGCTCCATGACGATCGCGCCCAGGATCGGGTTGATGAACCCGCCGGCCAACCCGCCGATGGCCAACACGAACAACACCACCGGCAGCGGCGCGCCGAAGGCCAGCACCGCGAACCGGGGCAGGCCCACCAGTAGATACCCGACGATATAGATCGGACGCCGACGCAGCCGTTCCGCCAACGCCGCCGCCGCCAGCGAACCCAACACGGCCGCCGCCGAAGAGGTGGCGAAGATCAGACCGACAGCGCTGGGGCCCTCACCGTGGGTCAACGCCCACACCGGCACCAGCACCGCCGCGTACGCCTGCTCCAGCAGGTTCGTCACGCTGAGCATGAGCACTAACGCCAGCAGTACCGCATCGGTACGCAGGAAGACCCACCCGTCGCGCAACTCCCTCAGGTATGAGGAGGTCGCCGCTCGCGGCGGACGAGCCGGGCGTTCCACGCCGCGCAACGCCGGCACCAGGCCGAGGGTCAGGACCAGGGAGGACAGCAGGAACGCGGCCACCGTCACCCACAGGGCCAGGACGCCGCCGACTGCCGCGACGATGAAGCCGCCCAGTGCAGTCCCCAGGGTTGCCGCCAACCGATCGACGACCCCGAACGCCCCGCTGACCCGCTCCAAAGACGCGCCACTGACCTGCGAAACCTCCGGAATGAGGGTGGCCTTCGCGCCGTCGCCGGGCCCGCGCAGCACACCGATGAGCGCCACCAGGGCCAACAGCACGGGGAAGGAGACAAACCCCAGGGCATGCAGTATCGGTATCAGCGACACCGCGAACGCGCTCGCCACGTCGCTCCCGACGGCTACCCGGCTGGCCCCCACCCGGTCGATGAGCGGACCGCCGACGGCTTTGACCACGACGTAGGGCAGCAGCTCCGCCAAGGCGACGGCGCCCGTCGCGGTCGCCGAGTGCGTGGTGGTGAGCACGAACCAGGGGATGGCCACCGTGGAAAGCCGGGTCCCGGCGTACGAGGCGACCGTGGCCATGACGAACAGCGGCAAGGCATGTCGACTGCCCAGATCGCTCCCCGTTGCCGCGCCGGTTTCTGCCACCGCCCCAACCTAGGCGGGTGGGCCAACCTCCCCGGGGCTACCGGAGCAGTCTTTACCCTCCCCTGACCGACACTTGCCCGGCAGCAGAGGGTGTCGGTGTCCAAGCGCATCGGGCAGGAGATGCTAAGGGCATGGAGTGCCTCATACCGCCCACCGTTCTGGAACTCGCACGGCGTGCCCGCGCCGTCACCGTGCTCACCGGGGCGGGGATGTCCGCCGAAAGTGGCATCCCCACTTTCCGCGACCCCGCCACCGGGTTGTGGTCCAGGTTCGACCCGATGAGTTTGGCCAGTCAGGACGGCTGGGAGGCCGACCCCGAGCTGGTGTGGGCCTGGTACGCCTGGCGGGTGGGGCGGGTACGCAGCGTCGAACCCAACGCCGGGCATCATGCGCTGGCCAGGTGGGCCCAGCGCGATGACGTGAGGCTGCACATCGCCACCCAGAACATCGACGACCTACACGAACGCGCCGGCAGCGAGGTCCTGGCCCACGTCCACGGCAGCCTGCTGGCCTTCCGCTGTTCGGTCTGCCAGGAGCCCTACCAGGCACCGATCGAGGTCCCGGCGGAGCCGGTGGAGCGGTTGGAGCCGCCGGTGTGCGACTGCGGTCAGTATGTGCGCCCCGGCGTGGTGTGGTTCGGGGAGATGCTGCCGCAGGGTGCCTTCGACGCCGCGCTGGATGCGTGCCTGGAAGCCGACCTGGTGCTCGTCGTGGGCACCTCCGGGATCGTCTACCCCTTCGCCTCGTTGCCCGACATCGCTCGCGGGCACGGGGTGCCGGTGGTGGAGATCAACCCCGAAGAAACCAACCTCAGCGACCACGTGGACCACATCTGGCGAGCCAGCGCTGCCGCAGCGCTGCCGGCGTTGGTCGAGGCGCTCGGCAACTGAACCAGACCGCGCGACGCTTTCGATGCAGCGAGGCGGGGTTCGTCACCGGCCGTCTCAAAACTGGCCGGTGACGACCGTGCCCTGGTGATACGACGCCACCCAACCGGCCGCCGTGCGTTGCCAGAGCGTGACCCGGCGGGTCAACCGACTGCCTTGATCGAGCAGGTATGTCAACAGCCAGTACCCATCGCCGATCGGGCGGCATTCCTCCTGCGCGGTGGCCCACTGCGGCGTGGGCAGCTCCCCGCGCCGTCGGCGCTGCACGACGCCCCAGATCACATCGACGTCGTAGCGGCCACCAGAGGCGCCGACCTCCCAATAGCCGGGTGCCACACCGCGTTCGAAGTCCGCGCGGGTCCCCTCCGGGGCGTGCAGCAGACGCTCGCACTCCAACAACTCGGCGAGCTGCACCGCCTCCTCAGGTCGGCCCGCCCGGGGCTGCTGCGCGCTAGCCATTGACCGGGGCCGGGGGGCTCTGGGGAAGCTTGTCCACTTGCCGCTGCAGTTGCGTGATTTCGGTGCGTAGTTGGCTGATCTCGCCAGAATCGGAGTTGGCGCATCCGCCGAAGGCGGCCAGCACCGCCCACAACAACACCCACCCGGTGCGGGTGCGCAGGAAGGCGATCTCCTTGCGTTGCTCGCGCACCAGGGCCGTGAGTTCGCCGACCTGCTCCTCGAGGCCTCCGGAGGGGTAGCTGCCGGCACCGACACCATCTCCGCGCCCCGGCGGCCGGGACCCGATCGGGGGGATGGGGGAGCTCGGAGGCTGGGACATGCCTCAACTCTAGAAGCACGAAAACGACCCGCAAGGTGTCTCGGTGGGACCCGCATGAGGGAAATCTGGTCGGGACAGCGGACAATCACGGGGTGGATGGCTTGTTTCTCAATATTGCTCTGGTATTCGCCTTCATCCTTGTCGGCGGTGTTTTTGCCGCTTCGGAGATCGCGCTGGTCTCACTACGCGACGGACAAATCAAAGCCATGGCCGAACGCGGCGGCTCCGGCGTGGTCGTGCAGCGTCTCACCTCCGACTCCAACCGGTTCCTTTCGGCGGTGCAGGTGGGGGTGACTCTGGCGGGGTTCTTCTCGGCTTCCTATGGCGCCGCGACCATCGCCCCTTACCTGGTGCCGCTGCTGGAGGAGGCCGGAACTCCCGTCCGCGTGGCCGGTACGGCCGCCTTCGTCGGGGTCACGCTCGTCGTCTCCTACCTCTCCCTGGTTTTCGGTGAGCTGCTGCCCAAGCGGTTGGCCATGCAGGCCGCTGAACCGTTCGCGCTGTTCGTGGCGCGCCCGCTAGACGCGATCGCCACGGTGATGCGGCCGGTCATCTGGCTGCTGGGGGCCTCCACGAACGTCGCCATGCGCCTGCTGGGGCGCGACCCGAGCGCGCAGAAAGAGACGATGGACGCGGCCGAGCTGCGCAGCCTCGTCGCCGAGCATGAAGGCCTGGGTGAGGACGAGCGCGGCATGGTCGTGGACATCCTGGCCGCCGGGGGGCGCACCGTCTCCGAGATCATGACGCCCCGGACCGAGGTCGACTTCCTCGAAGCCGACACCTCGGTGCGGGAGGCGCGCGAACTCGTCGGCACCCTGGAACGCTCCCGCTACCCCGTTCGAGGCCAGGACGCCGACGACATCGTCGGATTCCTGCACAGTCGGGACCTGCTCTCAGCCGCAGCCGACAACCTGCTCGTCGCGGACCTGGTGCGGGAGATTCTCGTGCTGCCGGGCAGCAAACCGCTGTTCGGCGCGCTGACCCAGATGCGTGAGGCGCGCAGCCACCTGGCCCTGGTCGTGGACGAGTACGGCGGCACCGACGGCATCGTCACCCTCGAAGACGTCATGGAGGAGTTCGTCGGGGACATCGAGGACGAATACGACCACGAGGTTCCCACGACCGTCGTGCGGCTGGGGCGCCGTGAAGTCTCCGGTCTGCTCGGGCGCGGCGAAGCGGCCAAGACGTTCGGCATCGAACTGCCCGAAGGCCCCTTCGACACCCTGGGCGGGCTGATCATGCACAACCTGGGGCATCTACCCCAGGTCGGGGATCGGGTGCAGTGGGATGCCTACGAGCTGACCGTGCTGACATTGGACGGGCGCCGGGTGGACCGGGTGGAGGCGCGTCGTGCCCCCGTGCGGTTGAAGTCACCCGAGGCCGGAGAGCGAGTACACGCTGCCGCAGCCGGCATCCGGGATGATCGGATGAACCCACCGAAGTAAAAGAACGGGAAAGATCGGCAGCGTTCATGCGTTGTCACCTGTGCCATCCGCCAGCTTCACCGCCAGCTCGAAGGAACCTCATGCCAGCTACGGCCCACCCGCCCGCCGACCGGCGCGACGACCCTTCGCCCACCCCGTGGCGCACCGAGGGCCTACCGGAGGCGAAGAAGAACGACAGCTCCGCTGCCGGACCGAAGAAACCCAACTGGCGGCGAATGCTCTTCTGGATCGCCACCCTTTACCTCATCGTGTTCGCGCTGACCTCGTTGCAGGACTCGGCAAACGGACCTAAAGAGGTCAGCTACACCGAGTTCACCAAGCAGGTCGACGCGGGCAACGTCAAAGAGGTGTACGCCAAGGGCGACACGATTCAGGGCACGCTGCGTGACGGCAAGAACCACCCCACCCTCGAAGGGGTGACCTACACCGACTTCTCGACCGAGATCCCGTCCTTCGCCGGTGAAGGCCTGGAACAGCGCCTGGCCGAGCACAACACGACCGTCACGGCTGAGCCGGTGGTCTCCCAGCGGGGCATCATCGGCAATCTGCTCATCTCGTTCCTGCCGATCCTGTTGCTGATCGCCTTCTGGATCTGGTTGTTCCGCAAGCAGGCCTCCATGATGGGCGGCGGCGGGCTCATGGGCGGCAAGAAGAAGGCTCCGGTGGACCCGGAGACGGTGCGGGTCACCTTCGATGATGTGGCCGGAATCGATGAGGTCGAGAACGAGATCTACGAGATCGTCGACTTCCTGAAGAACCCCGAGAAGTACCGCAAGGTCGGGGCGCGGGCACCTAAGGGTGTGCTGCTGGCTGGTGCTCCCGGTACCGGCAAGACGCTGCTGGCCCGGGCCACGGCCGGCGAGGCCGGGGTGCCGTTCTTCTCGGCCAGCGCCAGCGAGTTCATCGAGATGATCGTCGGTGTCGGCGCGCAGCGGGTCCGGCAGCTTTTCGAGGAGGCCCGCAAGGTTGCCCCCGCGATCATCTTCATCGATGAGATCGACACCATCGGCCGCTCCCGCGGCGGCTCGCGGGCGATGGGTGGGCACGACGAACGTGAACAGACCCTCAACCAGATCCTCACCGAGATGGACGGGTTCTCCGGCAGCGAAGGGGTCGTGGTGTTGGCGGCCACCAACCGCGCCGATGTGCTGGACGCGGCGCTGCTGCGCCCGGGCCGCTTCGACCGCACGATCCAGGTGCACGCCCCGGATGCTGCTGGGCGCGAGCAGATCCTGGCTGTCCACAGCCGGGAGGTGCCGCTGGCCGAGGACGTCGACCTCGGCGCCATCGCCAAGTCCACCCCGGGGATGACCGGCGCGGAGTTGGCCAACCTGGTCAACGAAGCGGCGCTGCTCGCGGCCCGCAACGACCGCACCCAGGTGACGTCCGCTGACATGTTCGAGGCCCTGGAGAAGGTGCAACTCGGCGCCGCGCGCAATGTCGTCATGCCTCCGGAGGAACGTCGCCGAACGGCCTACCACGAGGCCGGGCACGCCCTGTTGGGGATGCTGCAGCCCGGGGCCGACCCGGTGCGCAAGGTCTCGATCATTCCGCGCGGGCGGGCGCTGGGTGTCACCTTGTCCACGCCGGACACCGACCGGTACGGCTACGACGAGGAGTACCTGCGCGGACGCATCATCGGTGCGCTGGGCGGGATGGCCGCCGAGGAGGTCGTCTTCGGGGTCATCACCACCGGCGCCGAATCGGACCTGGACTCCAGCACCAACATCGCGCGCCAGATGGTGGGGCGTTGGGGGATGAGCGAGAAGGTCGGGCCGGTGCAGATCTACCCCACCGACGGCGACCCGCGCTCGGCAGGCTTCTCGGATTCGATCCTGGCTGCTGCCGATGATGAGGTTCGCCGGATCGTCGACGAGTGCTACGCCGAGGCGGTACGCCTGCTGCGGGAGCACCGCGACAAACTGGAACGCATCACGGGCGCCGTGCTGGAGAAGGAGACCCTGGACGAGGCCGAGGTGTACGCCGCCGCCGGCATCGAACGGCAACTGCCGGTAGAGGACTCCCCGATCCAGGGCAGCCCCGCCGTCCCGACGCGCGAACCGGCCCCGGCCGGGGAGGGTGCGCCTGCGTCGCAGGACTGATCAGGCTGGCCGGAGGCGGCCATCCGGCATCTGCCGGGTGGCCGCTTTCTCGTATCGGCAGCCGGCTACTTCGCGGCCGCGGGCGGTTGCAGAACCTGCGCGAACGCCAGCTGCAGGGTGTCGGCGATCGGCGGGTGCTGCGGGGCGTACTGGGCGTGCACGAAGGCCGCCCGGGTCACCGCGAGGGTGGCGGCGGCGATGAGGCGCGGGTAGGGGTCGTTGGGGTCGGCCTCGAGTCGTTGCGCGACGGCCGCAGAGAGCACCTTCTCCAGTTCCATCGTCATGCCGATCGTGGTCACGGACAGCTCCGGGTGGCGGGCGAAAACGTCGCGGCGGCGGCGGCGTAGCGCTTCGTCGCTGGTCAGAGTGCCGAAAGCAGCCAGCAGCACGGCCCGCAGCGCAGTGAGGATGTCCTCTGCTGCCGGACGCTTCAGCAGGTGCGCGGCCAGCCGCTCCGGCAGGTCGGGGCTGGCGCCGACGATCGCGGCGTCCTTGGTGGGGAAGTAGTTGAAAAAGGTGCGCGGGCTGACCTCGGCGGCGGCTGCGATCTGTTCGGTGGTGATGCCGGCGATGCCGTGTTCGGCGACCAGGTCCAAGGCGCAGTGGTGGATGCGGCGCCGCGTTTCGCGTTTCTTGCGTTCGCGAAGACCCTCGGTCTGTTCGCAGGACGGAAGCCCGTCGGGCTCTGAGTCGGGGGTCGCAGATGCGTCGAACGCGGGTGACGTCATGCCCCCATTATGCACCCACTGCAAATTTGCAGTGACTGCACCTTTGGTTCTATCCTCACGGAGTGACATCGACTCGAACAGACGCCGCAGCGTCGACACCGCCCACGGCGGAATACCAGCTTGATCCCGCAGGTAAGCGGGTCTTCATCGGCCTCATGCTCGGCATGTTGGTCGCCTCCATCAGCCAGACGATCGTCTCCCCGGCCATGCCGCGCATCGTCGCCGAACTCGGCGGGATGGAGCACTACAGCTGGCTTGCCACCTCGGCGATGCTCGTCTCGGCGATCGCCGTCCCGATCGTCGGCAAGTTGTCGGACCTGTACGGACGCCGCCCGTTCTACATCGGCGGCCTCATCGTCTTCATGCTCGGCTCGGTTCTGGCCGGCCTGTCGCAGAGCTTCTGGTTCCTCGTTTTCGCCCGGGTGATCCAAGGCCTCGGCATGGGTACCCTGATGCCGCTGTCGCAGACGATCATCGGCGACATCATCCCGCCGCGTCAGCGCGGTAAGTATCAGGGCCTGATGGGTGCGGTCTTCGGGCTGAGCTCCATCGTCGGGCCGCTGGTCGGCGGTTTCGTCACCGACCACTGGGGCTGGCGCTGGTTGTTCTACATCAGCCTGCCGGTCGGCCTGGCTGCGCTGGGCGCCATCGTGCGCTTCCTGCACCTGGAGCACGAACCACGCCACGCCAAGATCGACTTCCTCGGCATCACGCTGCTCACCGCCACCTTGCTCTGCCTGTTGCTCGCCACCTCCCTGGGCGGCACCACGTGGGCCTGGAGTTCCACCCAGATCGTCACCCTGTACGTTGCCGGGGTCGTGCTGCTCGGGCTCTTCATCTTCGCTGAGACCCGCGCCTCCGAGCCGGTCATCCCGCTGAGGCTGTTCCGCAGCACGGTGTTCACGTTCAGCAACCTGGCCAGCTTCGGGGTCTCGATGCTCATGTTCGGCGCCCTCATCTACATCCCGGTCTTCGCCCAGGGTGTCCTCGGGGTCAACGCCACCCAGTCCGGCCTCATCGTTATGCCGATGAGCGTGGCCATGATCGGGATGAGCATCATCTCGGGTCTGCTCATCACCAAGTTCGGCCGCTACAAGGAACTGACGATCGCCGGCGTGCTCATCATGGGGGTGGGCTACTGGCTGCTGACCCGGCTCGAATACAGCTCCTCGACCTTGCAGCTGACCGCGGCGATGATCGTCTTCGGTCTCGGCCTGGGCACTTCCATGCAGGTCTACACGCTGGTCGTGCAGAACGCGGTCATGCGTTCCGACCTGGGGGTGGCGACCGCCTCCACCCAGTTCTTCCGCAACGTCGGCTCGACGATCGGCATCGCGGTCTTCGGCACGGTCATGACGACCCGAATGACTACCGCGATCCCGGAGCACCTGCCCAAGGGTGCAGCCGCCAAGATGCCCCCCGGCGGCCTGGACGCCGGCGCCGTGCTCGACCCGGCATCGTTGAGCTCATTGCCGGGCCCGATCGCGGTCGCCGTCCGGCAGGGCCTGGCCGACGGTCTGCACGACGTGTTCCTGCTCGGCCTGCCGATCGTGGCGTTCGTCCTCATCGTCACGCTGCTCATCAAGGCGTTGCCGCTGCGCGACACCGTGCACACCCCGGAAGAAGCCGGTCGAGAGATGCTGGACGGCCTGGGTCAGTCCAGCGCCGATGACCAGCGCGTCCCGCTGGGACGTGAATCGGGCGCGACCCGAACCAAGGAGCGCCTGCTCGGTCTTCGGCTGCAGCTGGTCTGCCGTCAGGCCTCGCGTACGGACACCCCACTGCTGCGAGCGGCAGTTAGCGAACTCGGCAGCGGCGACTTCGGGCGCGGCCTGGCTCTGCTGGAACGCACCGCGCACATGCTCACGACCGAAGACCACGAGTCGGCCGCGCGAGCCGAGCGGTACGCGATCGACGTGGCCAAGATGGGCTCGCGCAAGGGCGGGGTGTTGTCTGCGCAACTGCGCGAAACCCTTGCTGCTGCGGCGACCGATCTGGAGGACAACCAGGTGTTGGCCGGCCCGGAACCGACCGTGGCTGATCGTTACGAGGGCGTCGACATGGAGGCCCTCACTCAGGTCGGGACCGAGCTGACCAGCGCGCTGCTCGTCGATCTGCACCGGCGGCCCTAGCCTGGTCAGGTGAGCCCCGCCTCGGATCCCCTCGTCGCGAGCCTGCTGAGCGCTGTGCAGGCCGCCCCCGATGACGTCCCGCTGCGACTGCACCTGGTCGCATTGCTGCAGGATCGGGGTGAGCCTGTCGAAGCTGTGCGTCAGACGGCCGCAGCGTTGGCTATCGATCCTGGCAACACCGAAGCACGCACGCAGATGCTGCGGCTACTGCGACCCGCTTCCGATACGAACGCCGATTCCGCACCGCTTGCCGGTGCGGGGTCGGCGTTCGCCGTCTCTGCCGAGACTGCTGCTCCCCACCAGGGCCAGTCGGCTGCGAGCGACGCGCGCTCGCCGGAGTCGCAGACCCCAGACTCCAGCCCGCTGGCCGAATCCACCCCGTCCGCCGACACCGACATGTCGAATGAGGCGACCGAGGAGGAACCGGACGATGCGCCCTGGGGCGTGGAGGACTCCGATGTGACCTTGGCCGACGTCGGCGGGATGTCGGTGGCCAAGGAAAACCTGGAAGCTGCCGTGCTCGCGCCGATGCGCAACCCCGAGCTGCGCCGGCTCTATCACCAGAGCCGTCGCGGTGGGGTGCTCATGTACGGGCCTCCCGGCTGCGGCAAAACCTTCTTGGCCCGCGCCGTCGCCGGTGAACTCGAAGCTCGTTTCCTGGCGGTCTGCCTGGGTGCGCTGAACGAGGAGAACGCCGAGTCCGAGATCGAAGCGGTCTTCGCCACCGCCCGCGAGCAGGCCCCGGTGCTGCTCTACCTCAAGCAGCTCGAAGCGCTCGGACGCCGGGGTCCCGCCCGCCGTGCCGCTACCGGGCGGGCCGTCAGCCAGCTCGCCGCCGAGCTCGACAAGGGCCCCGCCGGGAACTACGGGGTCACCGTGCTGGCCGCCAGCGACGCGCCCTGGGATGTCGACCCGGTGTTGCGCCGGCCCGGTCGCCTGGAGCGGACCCTGCTGGTACTACCGCCGGATCTGGAAGCCCGCGCGGTGATCTTCCAGCAGCATCTCGGCGCCGACGCCGCCCAGGTGGACGTGCACGAATTGGCGCTGTTCGCCGAGGGCTACTCCGGCGCAGACATCGCCGGGGCTGCCGAAGACGCCCGCAGCCGCGCCCGCGAAGAAGGACGCCCGGTCAGTCTCGAACAGGTACGCGCCGCCCTGCAACGGATCGAGCCCAGCGCCGACGCCTGGCTGGAGAAGGCGCAAGGAGCCTCGGGGCTGGACGCCGACGAGAGCGCCTATGTGGGACTGCGCGAGTACCTCAAATCACGCCCGCGCTGAAGCGGCGGCAGGGCGTTCAGTCTGCTGAGTCGGCCGCGCCCTCAGCGCCGGTCGCGAGTTCGGTGCGCAGCAACGAGCGGAAGACATCGGCGATGGTGAGCTTGCGCTGCAAGGTCTCCCATCGCAGGTCAACATCCTTGGTCACGGCGCTGAGTCGTTCCCGGGCTGCTTCCCGTTGACTGGGCTCGGCCTCGGCGTCGCGCAGGGTGTCCAGGTCGTTCAGGACCGTTCGCATCGCTTCCAGCGTGAAGTCCAGCGGTTTCATCTGCATGATCGATAGCAGCCGCTGCACGTCGACCTCGGAGTACATCCGGAAGCCGCCGCTGGTTCGACCGGCCGGGGTGATCAGCCCCGCCTCTTCGTAGTAGCGGATGCTGCGCACGGACAGCCCGATCCGCTTGGCCACCTCGCCGATTCGAAACCGCGGGGACAAATCGATCTCGGCCAGTTCAGCGCCGGTGAGAGCACGCTCCGGGGGACTCGTGAACGAGATGTCGAGGGCCGAGGCGCTGGAAGGCTCAGCGGGGCCACAAGTCTTGGTCACGATGCTCCTGGTCGCAGGTTGCACTGGGTAGGTAATGCTAACCGAGCCCTGAGCCCTACGGGTCATCAGTTGGGCCTTGGTGGGTCGCTCATCGCGGGCTTCAGTGGCGGCGCGACCCGCTGCACCCCGAACCAGGTGGTCGTCTTCACCTTCTCCAGCGCGTTGGCGGCGATCGCGGCGAAGGCTTGCAGCGTGGCCGTCCCCGGGTTGTAGTACGTCTCGTGCCCGAAGGTGGGAAGCAGAAAGGCACGTGCACCGTCGGGGCCGGTGATGGCGCGCGCGTACGGGGAGATGAACTTGATGCCGGGGATCTGCAAGACCTGACCGCCGAAGATGCCCAGAAGAGGCACGACGTCGCCGGGGGAGGCAGCAACGTACATGCGCCCGGGCGGCAACCGCAGGGTATGCAGATCGTTGGTGAACAACCCGGGACAACCAGAGACCATCGCCACGTCGAAGGCGTCCGTCTCGGCCAGGGCAAGTCCGACCACGGCGCCGCCGTAAGAGTGCCCGGAAGCCACCAGCCAGGCATCCTGTCGACACACCAGGCGCACGCCCTGCGCGCAACGCACCAGGTCAGGGGCGGCTTCGCGGGCGTAGCGGTCGTCTGCGGCCTGCCCCGGCATGATCAGGGAGAGTTTGCTGTCACCCAGCGCAGTGCGCACCGCGATGTCATAAGGAGCCTGATACCCGATCCAGTCGATGACGGCGACCTGCTCGGTGCCGCCGGCGTACCGGGCGGCCTCGTTGCGCAGGTTCGACATCCACTCCGCCTCTCGGAACAGGCGCAGGTCGACGGTCGTGGTGGCGCCGGGCACATGCACCACGACATGGGTGGCCGTCTCCAGCTCACCCAGCACGATCGCCGTCTTCAGCGGATAGGCGCGGGCATCCAACAGATACAGGTAGCGCTCGTGCAGTGGGGTGGTGACCTTCTCCAGCGCGGTGACGGTGCGGTCCTTCAGGCCCTTGGAATCGGCGGCGTCCTGACTGTCCTCCTCGGCTTGGGAAGCCGGGTCGAGCAGGGCCCGCAGTTTGAGCAAGCCGCGCAGGTCACGCAGTTCCTCCTCGCTGGGTCCTTCACCCTCCGGCATCCCGCCAGGTTCGGCCTGGGTCGCGCGACGCTCGATCTCGGCCTCCAACAGCACCATGTTGGCGCGGTGTCTGGCCAGGACAGGGAGACCGTCAGCCTGCCCGACCCAGGCGGGGGAGTGCACGATGATGTCTTCGCGGGTCGCCTCGTCCAGGCCTTGCCACCAGCGGTGAACGACGTCAGGGTTGTCGTTCGGCGGACGCAACGGGCGGTGCGCCCCGGTCGCGTCCAGCTCCGGGAACCGTTCGCGGGCCCCGAGGCTCTCGGTGCGCAGGTGCTCCACGAGCAGGCCTGCGGCGTACAGCGCGACATGGGTGCGCCGGTGGCGGACCTCTTCGGAGACCGCGTCGATTCCGCGCTGGGGTGCAGCCGTGCAGGCCCGCACATACTGCTCGTGCGCCGCAGTTGCTTCCACCAGGACCGCTTCGAGATCGGCGGCAGCTCGTTCCAGTGCCGCCGCCAGTGTGTCCTCCTCGCGCGAAGGGATCGCTTCAGCCACGGGTCTGCTCCCTCCAACTGTGAACACTCAACGGTATCCGCCCGTGTGGCCGGATGGCAGAGGCTGACCCTGGTGTCGAATGCTGAAACGGCCGCATGTCGTCAGGTGAGACATCGCTGTGTGGTAACAGCCAAGTGACCAGCAGATGATTTCTTTCTGGTGCGGCCGAAGCGCCGAGCCCGGTCCGTGTCGGCTCGAATCCGTTGCGTCCCAACCAGATCACTGCCGCCGCCTGAATCGAAGGTCTTCGAGCCGGACAACCGCGGCCCAAGAAGCCTCCTCGGGGGCGGGGTCGGGACGCTCGCAGGTGCCGTAAGTTGCCAAGCAATCCCCTCCGGCGCTCAACCATAGGACCGTTTCATGCCCGCTTTGCGTCTGCTCAGCACCACGAGTGCCCTCGCGATCGCTGCTGTCTTCATCCCCTCCGCCGCCCAAGCCGCACCCGAGACCACCGCGGTGGTGCAGGCGGGCGGGGGCGAGGCGAACAAGCGACCCGGCGCGCAGGCCCGCCGCTACCTGGGCGCCTCCGCTTCCCGAAACGCCTGGCATTCCGGCGCCTGGACCGGGGGGCACCTGGACGCCAAACGCGCCACCCGGTGGGGGACCTGGCGCGGTACCCCCTCCGACGTGGCGACCACCTACCCCGAGCGCCAGACCTGGCGCAAGATCAGCAACTCGACCTGGCACATCGACACCTACCGCGGTTTCCGCGGCCGCCTCATGTACGGGATGCCCCTCCTGCCGGCCGATGGCTCGGCGAACCTGGCCGACGTGGCCCGCGGTAAGCACGACGCCGTCTTTCGCAAGGTCGCCCGTGATCTGAAGTCACGCGGTCGGGGCAACGCCATCGTGCGTATCGGCTGGGAAGGCAACGGCCACTGGTATCCCTGGAGCGCCGACGCGAACAGCGCCAAGAACTACCAGGCGGCCTTTCGCCGCGCCTCCCGGGTCATGAAAAGCGCCGCGCCTGGTCTGGTCATCGACTTCGACATCAACTGCGGCTCGCCGCTGCGCGGGCAGAGCAACCGACTGGACAGCCTCACCAAGCTCTACCCCGGGGACGCCTATGTCGACCTCATCGGCTGCGATGTCTATGACTGGCACACCACCGGGGCGATCGACGAGGCGAGCTGGCGCAGGGCGTTGACGCCCAAGGATGCCCCCGGCCTGGCCGATGTGGCCCGCTTTGCCCGCGCTCGCGGCAAGGGAATGTCGGTGCCTGAGTGGGGGCTGGCCGCACCGCACGCCGGTGGCCACGGCGACAACCCGTTCTACATCACCAAGATGCGCCAGTTCTTCACGGCCAACGCCGACGTACTCGCCGTGGAGAGTTACTTCAACGAGCCCAAGGAGTACATCCGTAACTCGCTGTGGACCGAAGCTCCGCAGAACCCACTCTCGGCACAGGCTTACCGCCGCCTTTGGTGATCGCCCGCTTGCACACGCGAGGCGGCCCCCACCCGGATCAGTCGATGGGTGGGGGCCGCCTCATGTGTTCGCACCGCTGGGCGCCGCGGCCCAGAAGGCCTCAGGCGGCGTGACGCCGATTGGCCGGTGCTGCCGTGATCGCCTCGCGGTACAGGCCCTCGAATCGGTCCAGGGTCGCTTCGAGGTCGTGGGAGCGCACGATCTCCTGGCTGGCCAGCCCCATCCGATGCCGCAGCTCGGCGTCGGAGAGCAGCGTCGACAGGCGCAGCGTCAACTCCCCGATATCGCCGGGGGTGTACAGCCATCCGTTGCGCCCCGGGTGCACCAGGTGCGGCAGGGCCATCGCGTCGGCGGCCACCACAGGCTTGCCGGCGGCCATCGCCTCCAACGTCACCAGGCTCTGCAGCTCAGCGATGCCAGGCATGCAGAAAACGTCGCAGCGGCCGTACGCCGCCAGCAGCTCCTCCTCGGAGATGAAACCCCGAAAGACCGTGCGGTCGCTGATACCGCGCTGTTGGACCTGGGCCTTCCACTGTTCACGCATGGTGCCGTCACCCACGATCTCCAACTGGACCGGCAGCGAATCCGGCAGTGCGGCAACGGCGTCGATGAGTTCTCCGACCCGCTTCTCCTGATCCAGGCGCCCGACGAACAGGATGGTCGGCACGCTGGAAGGCGTCGCGTTCAAAGCTGCCTTGGCGTAAGGGGCGGCGTCGATCCCGCACGAGATGGGCAGCGCATCGGGGATTCCGGCCGAGGCAGCCAGCAACTCGGTCGCCCGAGGCGTGGGTGCGGTCACGACCTGTGCGTCGCCGAACACCCGCCTGAGGTCCCGCCAGGCCAGGCGTGATGCCAGGCGCCCCAACACTCCCGGGACCGGTATCGGCAACTGGTCGGTGAGGTTCTCCGGCATGAAGTGGTTGGTCGCCACCAACGGGATTCCCTGTTCGTGCGCCGACCGGCAGACGTAGCGCCCGACGATGAAGTGCGCCTGGGCGTGCACCACGTCTGGGCGCAGAGCGCGCACCAGCGAGGCGACCTCAGGCTTGGTCGACCACGG
Organism: Gephyromycinifex aptenodytis; assembly: GCF_012277275.1. Classification (GTDB taxonomy): domain Bacteria; phylum Actinomycetota; class Actinomycetes; order Actinomycetales; family Dermatophilaceae; genus Gephyromycinifex; species Gephyromycinifex aptenodytis. The sequence goes on from NZ_CP051155.1 coordinate 2,526,569, forward strand.
GGGGCTGATCCGGAACTCTTCGTGGAGGGGGTAACGCAGCGAACGGATACGGTGCACCACCACCCCGTCACGTTCCTCGACTCCGACGGGGCCGGTCGTTGAGGGGGCCGCGACATGCACCTCGTGGCCTCGCCCCACTAGACCGATGGACAACCGTTCGGCGAACCGGGCGGCGCCGTTGACGTCGGTTGGGTAAGTGTCGCAACCGAGCAGGATCTTCACGGACAGCTTCCTCTCTCACAGCGTTCGACCGGGGCGGCCGAGGTGGCAGGTAGGTGGTCAGATTCGGGGTGGTGGCGGGCGAGTAGGACGACCCCGACCGAGGCGACGAAGCCGGCAGCGAGCATCGACGCGGTGTGAACGGGGGCCAGGCGTGAGCCTTCGCCGAGGAAGGCGATCCCGAAGATGACCGCGATCATGGGGTCCACAACCGTCAAACAACCCAGGATCACCGCCGGCGGGCCGTTGGCGTGGGCGTGCTGGATCATCCAGCCGCCGACGGCGAAACCGGTCAGGACGGTGAGCGCGAGCCACAACACCGGGCCGGTCCAGGCCTCCCCTTGGGCGATAAGCATCGTGTCGGCGCGCAGCAACGCCGAGGACAGTCCGTAGATGACTGCGCCTCCGGTGGCCCAGGCCAGGCATCGTGACCAGCGGGGACCGAAACCGCCCACTGCGGCCAGGAACGCTGCCACCGCAGCCAAACCGGCGGCAGCGACCGCGATGTCGGAGGCGTCCAGTCGCGGGGCGCTGTGCCCATCACTTGCCGCTATCGCCACGAACACCACGACCGCCAGGACCGTCAACGCCACCGCACCGGCGACGCCCCGGCCGGGCAGAGCGCGGGCGCGGTGCGCCGCCAGCAGTACCGCAAACGGGATCGCCAGCACACCCACGGGCTGCACGATCGAGATCGGAGCCAAGGTCAAGGCGAGGATGTGCAGTAGCCCCCCGACGATCATGATCCCGACGCTGCCCAGCCAGCGCCCCGAGCGCAGCAGCGTGGCCATCTGGCGCACACCCACCACGCCACTGGTGTTGTTGTGGTCGCTGACCGTGCGCCCCACCGCCCGCGACTGCACCGTGGCCCCCAAGGCGAACACGGCTGCGGCGACCATCGCCAAAAGGACAGCGATGATGATGTTCATCGCGCTATCCCCCCGATCTGGTATCGCCTGGTCGTCGTCGTGGCGACGGTGTGGCCCTGCGACCGCGGTTCCGTCCGGGGCCAGCTTACGGGCGCGGCGCAGCCACGACTTCGGGGAATCCCCGGATCCCACCCCGAATACATGCAGTTCACAGGCACTGCCCAGAGTGGAGCGAGCACGGCTGCCCGCTATCCTCGTTCAGCTTGATGGCTCGCCGCGTGGCGGGAACGAACGGGACCAGAACGGGAGGTGACGTGGAAGCGTCCAGGACGTCTGCCGGCGCCACCGCCCACGTCGCTGACGGTCTCGTCCAGGCGAAGCTGACCAGTCCCGGGCTCACCGGCGCCACCGTGATGACCTGGGTGGCGCTCTCGCCCAGCCTCATCCCGCGCACCTGGTGGATGACGATGTTCAACGTCGGCCTGTGCGCCACCTACGGCTACGGCTTAGGTCTGCTGCTTGCGGTGCTGCTTCGGGCGATGGGCGCTCGGATCGGCCTGGTGGTTCGAGTCCGGGAGCGCCCAGCGATTTGGCTGCGGCGGCTCTGGTACCTCACGTTGGTGTTCAGCACGCTCTACTGGTGGTGGCAGAGCGTGCATTCTCAAGTTCGGATCGCCCGGCGGGTCGGGGTCAGCGCTGCACCGGTGGGGGACCAGGCGCTCGGCTTCGTTGCCGGTCTGGCGCTGTTCTGGCTGTTCCTCATGTTGGCGCGCGGAGTGCGCCTGCTGGGCCGGGTCGTGGGCCAGCTGCTGCGCCCGTTCACCCCGAGCCTGGTGGCCACGAGCGCCTCCGTGCTCATCGTCGCGATGCTGGTCGGGTTCGTCTCTAACGACGTGCTCTACGCCAACTTCGTCAAGGCGGCCACGAAGAAAGCCATCCAGGTCAACGCACAGACCCCCCCGGGGCGTCGTCCGCCCCACTCGTCGACCCGTTCGGCCGGACCCGGCTCGCCGGAGAGTTGGGCCAGTCTGGGTCGACAGGGGCAGGGCATCGTGGCCGACGGCCCGACCAAGGAACGCATCGAACAGGTGACGGGCCGCCCCGCCAAGGACCCGATCCGGGTTTACGCCGGGGAGAACGACGGCCGCAGCCTGGAGCAGACCGCGGACGCGGTCGTCGCCGAGTTGCACCGCACCCGGGCCTTCGATCGCAAGGTGCTCGTCGTCATCGTCCCCGCCGGCGAGGGGTGGATCCCGGAATGGCACCCCAGCGCGGTGGAGTTCCTCACCGGAGGCGACAGCGCTATCGCCTCCATGCAGTACACGTATCTGCCGAGCGCGCTCGCCTTCTACACCGACCTGGAGACCGCGCGTAAGGCCGGGCGGGTCCTCTTCGAGCGGGTAGAGGCCGCAGTGCAGGAACGACCCGCGCAGCGGCGCCCGAAGCTGTACATCGCGGGGGAGTCCCTTGGTGCCTACGGCGGCCAGGCGGCGTTCTCCAGCCCGGAGGATCTCCTGCAGCGCGTCGACGGGGCCGTCTGGACCGGTACCCCCCGGTTGAGCCCGATGTGGCAGACCCTGACGGCCCGGCGTCGAGAAGGCACCCCGGAGATCGCGCCGGTCGTTGACGATGGGCGCCACTTCCGCTTCTTCCTCCGCCCCGAGAATCTCGTCAACGACTTCTACGGCCGGCCTTTCGGTGCCTGGTCCAGCCCGCGGGTGGTGTTTGCGCAGTATCCGACCGACCCGATCGTGTGGTGGTCGTGGGATCTGATGTGGAAGGAACCGGACTGGGTGCGTGAGCGGGCCAGCCAGAAGGTGTCCCACATGCGGTGGGCGCCGTGGGTGACGTTCTGGCAGATCATGAGTGACATGCCGCGCTCGGTGCGGGTGCCCGGAGGCGAAGGCCACCGCTACCAAGAGGACCTGGTGCCGATGTGGGCCGGGGTGCTGGGGATGGATCCGCTGGCTGACTACGGGTCGATCCAGCGCGCGATGCGCGCCGACTACCGGGTGTACTGAGCCTGGGAAGTGCCTGCCGCCGAACGGGTCGCCTCGATGAGGTCGCAGGGCACCAGGGGGTAGCGCGGATCGGCGGGCAGCCCCGCGCAGGCGACGCTGCTCTCGGCGAAGATCTCGGACGGGGCGGTGAACTCGGATCGGGTCTGCCAGGCGCTCTGGCCGATGGCGCGAGCGAAAGCGACCCGCAGTTGCGGGGGCCAGGTGGAGGCGTGCGCGTGCGCGAGCTCGTGCTGGGCCGCGGCGGCCAACCGGGGACGGCCGCGCACCAGCACGATCTTTCGCTCGGACAACCGTGACATCGCCACCCCGTCCCGCCCGCCGACGGCTGCGACCCACTCCGGGGGAAGGGCGTCCTGGCAGGAGATGGACCACCCTGGGGGCAGCAGGGTGCGGTAGCTCAGCGCGACCTGCTCACAGTCCTGCGGTGCGGGTCGGCTCGGCGTTGCGGAGGCTGCGGGCGCTGACTGCACAGCCGGCGTTGACGGCGGAGGTGGCGGGCTCGGCTCGGCTGAGACGGAGCTCCCGATGATCACGAGCAGGACGGTTGCGACGAGGGCGAGACACGCAGGGCGAAGGAAATAGGGCATGAGGGGCCTCCGGTAGCGGAAGCCAGCAGCATGGCCCGGCCGGGCCCACCGAGGTCAGCACAATCCACAGGCGCAGGTGGTGCGGCGCCTTCCGGGTGCCCGCGGGCGCCGGGCAATCAGCTCACGGCTGGGGGAACATGCTCTTCCACGGTTGGTGCAACCGGAACTTCATGCCGGAGACCTCGGTGGGGGAGATCACCACGACATGCTGCTTCTCCGAACGGATCCACGGCCGCAACCGCATCTGGTCGGCCCAGAGCGCTTCTTCGTGGGCGAGTTCGCTCGCCTTGCCGCGCACAATGATGCTTGCTGCCCACTCCGGGCCGATGTCGTCCACCTCGAAGACGACGTCGGGGTTCTGCAGCACCCCGAGCAGTTTGTTGCCCTCACCTGTCCGGAATACGAGACGACGATCTTCGACCGCATAGTTGATCGGCGCGATGTTCACCTGGCCGTCGAGCTGGTAGGCCAGCCGCCCGAACTCCTTGCTCCCCAGCAGGTCCCAGCACTCGTCGGGGGTGAAAGAGACGATCTCTTTGGCCATGGCGCGTCCTCGATGCATCGGTGGCCGCACCGTCGCGGCCGAGGGCTTCAAGCCTACGGCGAGTACGGCCGCGAAAGGCGAGTCGTTAGGCTGTGGTCATACGCACCCCGAGATCGATGGGTGCGGTGCGCCCCCGAGGGGGCGTGTTCCCCGGTTGTGGGCCACTGCTGGTCCCCCGGCGCGCGCGATGCGAAGTCTGAGTTGGATTGCTGTTGCGCGGCTGATTACGCAATGACGCGTGCATGTCCTATGCGCCGACCGGGCGAAATGACCGTTACTACGTGAGGACTGTATGAGTTCATCTCCACCGCCATCGTCATCCGAGGTGCAGGACGAGGTCAGTCCCGACGGGCCCGGTCGGCTTTACCCGCGGGTCTTCATCCCCGCCGCTGCCCTCATCATCGCTTTCGTCGCCCTGGCCGCGCTGGCTCCGACATGGCTGGCCAGCGTCCTGGACAAGGCCAACACCACCGTCGTCAACGGCCTCGGCTGGTACTACGTCCTTCTTGTCACCGGCTTCGTGGTCTTCTGCATCGTCCTGGGCTTTTCGCGGCTAGGCGATGTACGGCTGGGCCGAACCGATGACGAGGAGCCCGAGTACGGGCTGTTCTCGTGGTTCTCCATGCTCTTCGCTGCCGGTATGGGTATCGGTCTGGTGTTCTGGGGCGTTGCCGAGCCGCTCAACCACTTCGCCGCGCCGCCGCCGGGGGCACCGCAGGGTTCGCCCGCCGAGATGGCGCAGAGTGCGATGACCACGACCTTCCTGCACTGGGGTCTGCACGCCTGGGCGATCTATGTCGTCGTCGGGCTCTCGGTGGCCTACGCCGTACACCGCAAGGGCCGCCCGGTCTCCATCCGGTGGGCTCTGGAGCCGCTGCTCGGTAAGCACGCCGAAGGCTGGATCGGTGACGCAATCGACGTCGTCGCGATCGTCGGCACATTGTTCGGCGTCGCCACCTCGTTGGGCTTCGGCGTCACCCAGCTCGCAGCGGGTCTGTCCTACCTGGGCATCATCGAGCCCAGCATCTGGCTGCTGCTCGGCCTCATCGTCATCATCACCGTATTGGCGGTGACCTCGGTCGTCAGCGGCCTGGACAAGGGCATCAAATGGCTGTCCACCGGCAACCTCGTGCTCGCCGGAGTGCTCATGCTCGCGCTGCTGCTGTTGGCGCCCTCACCGGTGTTCATCCTGCGTGAGTTCGTCCAGAACATCGGCGCCTATATCCAGAACTTCGTCGGTCTGAGCTTCCGCACCATGCCCTACCAGGGTGGGGCCGGTGAGACTTGGCTCGGTGGCTGGACCACCTACTACTGGGGCTGGTGGATCAGCTGGTCTCCCTTCGTCGGTATCTTCATCGCCCGCATCTCGCGGGGCCGTACGGTGCGTCAGTTCGTCGCCGGTGTGCTGCTCGTCCCGACGATGTTGACCTTCCTGTGGTTCTCCATCCTCGGCGGGCTCGGCCTGTACCGGCAGGTCTTCGGCGAGAAGGACCTCATCGACGCCGAAGGCGGCGTGGACACCAACTCCTCGCTGTTCCACGTCATCGACAACCTGCCGGCCTCCGCCCTGATCGCCGGGTTGTTCCTCATCCTCATCGTCGTCTTCTTCGTGACCAGCTCGGACTCGGGCTCGTTCGTGGTCGACATGCTCGCCAACGGCGGCAGCCCCAACCCTCCGGTGTGGAGCCGGATGTTCTGGGGCGTCCTGGAGGGCGCCGTCGCCGCGGTGGTTCTCTACGCCGGGTATACAACGGGCGAACTGGAAAGCGGACTACGCGCCTTGCAGATCCTGGCGATCCTGGTGGCAGCACCGTTCTCGTTGGTCATGATCGCCATGTGCATTTCGACCGCACGCGCGCTGCACGGTGAGTACGTCGCCACCGAACGCCGCCGCCGCCTCATCGAGCACCGCGAGCTGCAGCAGGTCATCGACGACGAGGACGAAAGCGGAAGCACGGCTGTGCAGCCGCCCGCGCGCGTCTGAGCGTGGTGTGATGCTCCCGGAACCGTCGTATCCGGGAGGGGGCCCCCGTGGCCACGAGAATTGCCCGCAGACTGCTCAAGGCACTGGGAGTCGCGCTGTGCGTGGTTCTGGTGCTGGCCTTCGGCGCAGTCTCCTGGCTGCGCGTCGTCACCCCCGGACAGGACACCGGTCAACTGCAACTGACCGGGCTGTCCGGGGACGTGACGGTGACGCGGGACGCCTGGGGTGTTCCCCACATCCGCGCCGAGCATGACGCCGACGTGTACTTCGCGCTCGGGGTCGTGCACTGGCAGGACCGCGCCTGGCAGATGGACGTGCAACGACGCATCACTCAGGGCCGTCTCTCCGAAATCCTCGGGGAGGCGGCCCTTACGCGTGATGAGTTCCTGCGCACGATGGGATTCCAGCGCGCCGCCGAGTCAGCGTTACCGGCGCTTTCCCAGCAGAGTCGGGCCGTGGTGGCCGCCTACACCGCCGGTGTGAACGCCGGAATGTCACTGGGGCGGCCCGCGCCGGAGTTCCGCATCCTCGGTTACACCCCGCAGCCGTGGACCGAGGTCGACTCCATCGCCTGGAGCAAGCTGATGGCCTACGACCTGGGCGGCAACTACGTCGATGAGATCCTCGGCGCGAAAGCGGTACAGCGGTTCGGGCCCTCGGGTCTGGACCAGGTGAGCCTGCCCTACCCCAAGGACGGCCCGACGGTGCTGTCGGCAGCAGAGATCGCTCAAGCGGGCTTGCCGCGCGGGGCCAAGACCAAACCCCAGCCCGCACCGGCGAAGGTGAGCCCTGGTCGCAGCGCCGCCGTCCGAGACCCGGGCTATTCGGGCGCTGCGGTGGCTGCGGTCGCTGAATCGGCGGGGTTGGCGCGCTTCACCGAGGCCGGCGCCGAGCTGGGGATGGTGCCCGAACCGGGCAAAGGCAGCAACAACTGGGTGCTCTCCGGCGCCCACACCGCCTCCGGGAAGCCGCTGCTGGCCGATGATCCGCACCTGGGGTTGCCGAACCCGATGCTGTGGTACCTGGCGGAGCTGCACGGGCCGGGGGTGCACAGCATCGGCGCCACCATCCCGGGGTTGTCTGCGGTCGTCATCGGGCGCAACGACACCATCGCTTGGGGCGTGACCAATACCGGCCCGGACGTGCAAGACCTCTACGTCGAACCCGCCGACGCGCCGCTGCGCACACGGGTGGAAACCATCGGCGTCAAGGGAAAACCGGACGTGCACCTCACCGTCGCCGAGTCTCGACACGGACCGATCATCAGCGGCATCGGCGCGAAGGACCTCGGCGAACGCGTGGCGCTGCGCTGGACCGCGCTCGATCCCGGCGACACCACCCTGGACGCCTTCATCGGCATCAACACAGCAACCTCGTGGGAAGAGTTCCGGGAGGCGATGCGCCACTACGTGGCACCGAGCCAGAACTTCGTCTACGCCGACGTGACAGGCAAGATCGGCTATCTCGCGCCGGGGCGGATCCCGATCCGGCACTGGCCGGGGACCCTGCCGGTGCCCGGGGACGGCAACCACGAGTGGAGCGGCTACATACCGTTCGAGGAGCTGCCGCAGGTGCTCGACCCCGGTGACGGCATGGTTGTCACCGCCAATAATCAAGTGCCGCCGGACTCCTACCGGCACACCGTGGCCAACCCCCGCATGTGGGCCGAACCGCACCGGGCCACCCGCATCCTGCAGCTGTTGCGTGGACGCAGCGAACTCACCGTCGATGACATGAGCGCCATCCAGCTCGACACCCGCAGCCTGGCGTGGGAGCAGCTCCGCGCGCCGCTGCTGGCCACCGCACCGGCCGACGCGCAGTCGGCAGCTGCCCTGGAACAGCTGCGCGACTGGGACGGTGTGCAAGACCTGGACAGTGTCGCCGCCAGCCTCTACGAGGCCTGGCTGGTGCAACTGCGGGCGATGGCCCAGGACGAGTTCGGCCCTGATGTCGACCTACGCCCGAGTGTCGTCGCGGCCAACCTGCAGCGATCGGCTCCGGTCTGCGCCGATGAAGTAGCCGGGATCCGCGATTGCCCCGAGCTGCTCACCCACACCCTGGCCCAGGCCATCCAGTCGCTGCGCGAGCAGCACGGCAGCGATCAGGAGCGTTGGGCCTGGGGTCGGGTGCATCAGTTGAGCAACCGGCACACAGCCTTCGCCGACATCCCGGTGTTGGGGCGGATCTTCGGCTCCAGCTGGCCGGCCGCTGGCGGGACGAACACCGTGAACGTGGCCCGCCCCTACGACGCGCAACTGCAGTCCCGCACCGGACCCGGTTACCGGCAGATCATCGACCTGTCAGATATGAACGCCAGCCGCTATGTGGGCGTCTCCGGCCAAGGAGGCAGCCCCTTCCATCCGCACCACACCGACCAATTGCAGCTGCATCAGCAGGGTCGATACCTGCCGATGAGCACCGACCCTGCCGATTGGGGATCCGTTCGCACCCTGCGACTTTCGCCCCCAGGGTGAGCATGGCTGCCCACCGACAGCAGGTCGCCTCCGGCTGCCCCCGCCTGGGCGAGACTGCGGGGGCGCGCCCCCGGGCCAGGAACGATCCGTTCCGGCCCGGGCTGAAGCAGGCAGAGGGTGTGGGTAGGATCACCAGGCGCGTGACCGCAGCCCGGCTTCCGCCGTGCTTGCCCCGGCGGAAGGACCCCGATGAGTGATAACGCCACCTACCGACTTGCGAACACCACCCTGCTCGCGGCCTGCTCGGTAGACGCCCCAGAGGTCATCACCTCCGAAGATCTCGACGCCCGGCTGGCGCCCGCCTACGAGCGGTTCGGCCTCAAGGGAGGTCGCATCGAGGGCTTGGCCGGGGTGGCCGAACGACGCTGGTGGCCCAAGGGTGAGGACTACACCGACGGCGCCATCGAGGTCGGACGCCTCGCGTTGCAGGAAGCCGGGGTCGACCCCGACGAGGTGGGGCTGCTCATCAACGCCTCCGTCACCCGGCCGCATCTGGAACCCTCGATCGCCTCCCGAGTCCACCACCACCTCGGCCTGCCGACCCGATGCCTCAACTTCGACATCACCAACGCCTGCCTCGGTGTGGTCAACGCCCTGCAGGTGGCCGGCACCATGATCGATGCCGGCCAGATCGAGTACGCGCTCATCGTCGCCTCCGAGGGCGCGCGCAGCATGCAGGAAGACACCATCGAGCGGCTGCTGCGTGATGACGCCCGCCGTGAAGAGGTCAAAGAAGCCTTCGCCACGATGACGCTGGGCTCCGGCGCCGTCGGGCTGGTCCTGGCCCGAGCCGACCGGCACGAGGAAGGCCACCGGATCATCGGCGGGCTCAGCCGTGCCGGCACCGCCCACCACGAGCTGTGCGTCGGGTCGATGTCGGGCATGCGTACAAACTCCCGGAAGCTCTTCGTCGAAGGCCTGGCGTTGGCGACGGAGGCGTGGAAGGACGCCCTGGCGGACTTCGACTGGCAGGACATGGACTGGTACGTCGCCCACCAGACCTCCCTGGTGCACATCGACGGGCTGTGCCAGACCCTCGGGCTGGACCGGGCCAAGTTCCCCACCACCATCGAGCGGTACGGCAACATCGGCCCGGCCGCGCTGCCGTTCACCCTGGCCAAGCAGGTACCGAACATCGAGCGGGGGCAACGGGTGCTGCTGATGGGGATCGGGTCGGGGCTGAACACTTCCTTCACCGAGCTCGCGTGGTGAACTCCCAAAACTCCGTAGCTGCCGAGGCGCCGCAGCTTGGGCGCCTGCCCGGTATGGACCCGGCCTGGTCCCAGTTCGTTGCGGCCCCCGACGCCGAAGGCATCACTCGGCGCTGGCACGTGCTGATGACCGGCACCGGTGAAGCGGGCACCTTGCTCGCCGTGCACGGCAACCCCACCTGGAGCTACCTGTGGCGGGGCCTGCTGGCAGCCGCCCCGGCAGGGTGGCGGGTGATCGCTGTCGACCAGCTCGGCATGGGCTACTCCGAACACCCCGGCGGTGACCTGGCGCACCCGCGCCGGTTGCTCCAACGCATCGGCGACCTCAGTGGGCTGACCGACGCGCTCGGAATCACCGGCGAGCACCGCGAGCCGGGCAATCGTGCCCCGGTCATCGTCGCCGGTCACGACTGGGGCGGCCTGGTCGCGACCGGCTGGGCCGGTCGCCACCGCGACGTCCTCTCCGGGATCGTGTTGGCCAACACGGCCGTGCATCACGACTTCGATTCCGGCCTGCCCGCCCCGCTCACCTTCGCCCACTCTCAGCGCCTGCTGCGGCGGGTGTGCGTGGACACGCCGCTGTTCGTCGCCGGAGCCACCGCGATCAGCAGTCCGCGCCCCAGCGCCCAGATCCGCCAGGCCTACGCCGCCCCTTACCGCAGTGCGGCACAGCGGGAGTTCGTGGGCCAGTTCGTCGCCGACATCCCCGCCGCGCCCTCCCACCCCACTCGAGCCGGGTTCGCCGAGGTCGCCGAGGCGGCCTCACGGCTGGGCGCTGCCGGAGTGCCCGCGCTGCTGTTGCGCGGCGCCAAAGATCCGGTCTTCTCCGAGGCGCATTTGCGCGACCTCATCGCCCGCATGCCGCAGGCCGACGTGCACCGCTACGAAGGCGCCTCCCACCTGGTGCTCGAAGACGCCCCGCGCAGCGCCACCGACATCTGGACCTGGGTCGGGGCGCGGATCGAGGGCCGCCGCGATACCGACCCGGCAGGTGACCCGCAACGGTTACCGCAATCGGATGGGGCGATCGGCACCGCGCAGGAGCCGTGGCTGCTGCTGCGCCGCCGCGCCGAGCAGACACCGCAGGACATCTGCGTTGCGGAGGTCCGTTCGGGGCGCCGCGTCACCTTCGCGCAGTTCGAACAGGACGTGCTCGCCGTCGCCCACGGGCTGCGCGAGGCGGGAGTGGCCGCCGGCGATCGGGTCGCGTTGCTGGTGCCGCCCGGTATCGACCTCACCGTCGTGGTGTACGCCTGTTGGCGCCTGGGCGCGGTCATCGTCGTCGCCGACGCCGGCCTGGGGCTGGCCTCGATGGGACGTGCCCTGCGAGGTGCAGGTCCGGCCCATGTGGTGACCATCCCTAAGGGCCTCGCCGCCGTGATGGCCATGCGCGTCCCGGGACAGCGCATCGTTGTGGGCCAGGTGCCCGCCGGGGTGCGTCGCGCCGCCGGGGTCAGCACCGACCTAGAGCAGATCCGCAGTCGCGGGCGGGCGCTGGCCGCCTGCGAACCGGACCTCGTCCCGCAACCGCCGCTATCGGACAACCCCGACGCGGCGGTGCTGTTCACCTCCGGGGCGACCGGCCCGAGCAAGGGCGTGGTGTACCGCCTGGAGCAGCTCCGGGCCCAGATCGGGCATGTCGGGCAGGTCTTCGGCCTGGTGGACGCCCCCCGGGATCGGCGGCTCGTGGCCGCCTTCGCGCCGTTCGCCCTGTACGGACCGGCGTTAGGGGTCGGGGCGGTCGTGCCCGACATGGACGTCACGGCGCCGGGTTCTTTGAGCGCCGCCGCGCTCGCTGAGGCGGTGCGCACCCTGCAGGCCAGCACGGTGTTCGCCTCACCGGCGGCGCTGCGCAACGTCTTGCGCACCAGCACTGACCTGAGCGCTGCGGACCAGGAGGCGCTGAACGGGGTGCGGTTGTTGACCTCGGCGGGCGCGCCGGTGCCCTCGGATCTGCTGCGCGAGCTGCGGGCCGTCTTCCCGAACGCGAGCATGCACACCCCGTACGGGATGACCGAGTGTCTGCCCGTCGCCGACATCACCCTTGAAGAGATCGACGAGTTGGAAGCTCGCGGACTCACTGGCCAGATGGGCGGGACCGCCGGCGGGGTCGCCGTCGGACACCCGCTGCCGGGCGTGCAGGTGATGATCGCCCCGTTGCCGAAGAACCCGGACGAAGCCGACGGTGAACTCACCAGCAGGCCGGGGGTCACCGGTGAGATCTGTGTGCGCGCCACCCACGTCAAGGACCGCTACGACCGGTTGTGGGCCACCGAGCAGGCCAGCGCCGCGCACCCGCCCGGTTGGCATCGCACCGGCGACGTCGGCCACCTCGACGAGCAGGGTCGGTTGTGGGTCGAAGGTCGGCGGGTGCACGTCGTGCACACCGCAGAGGGCCCGGTGACGCCGGTCGCGCTCGAGCAGCGCTGCGAACGCCTGCCGGAGGTGGCCTCGGCCGCCGTCGTGGGGGTCGGCCCGATCGGCGCCCAGCAGGTGGTCGTCGTTCTCACTTTGGAACAGGCCGGGTCCCGGCCGCCGGTCCTGGCGCCACCCTCGGTGGCCGAAGAAGTGCGCCGGTTGGCGGGGGAGATGGGGCAGGCGGTGGCGGCTGTCCTCGTGGCTGCCCGGATGCCGGTCGACATCCGTCACCAGAGCAAGATCGACCGGAGCTTGCTGGCCCGTTGGGCCCAGGACGTTCTTGCCGGTCGTAAACCCCCCAGCTGGTGAGGTCGAGATGCGCGTGATCGGTGGAGGTGGATGGTGAAGGTACTCGTCACCGGAGCATCCGGGATGCTCGGCGCCGGGATCGCCCACGCCCTGGCCCGACGCGGCGACGAAGTCACCGTGCTGCAGCGCCGCCCGAGCGGTTCGGGGCTGCGTGAGGTGCTGGGCGACGTCAGCGACGAGGCCGTGGTGCGTCGCGCGGTCCGCGGGCAGGACGCCGTGGTGCATCTGGCCGCCAAGGTCGGGGTCACCGGCGCCTGGCCGCAGTTCGTGCGCGCCAACGTCGTCGGTACCCGAGCTGTGGTCCAGGCATGCCGCCTGGAAGGGGTGACCCGCCTGGTGCACACCTCCAGCCCCTCGGTGGCACACGCCGGGGCCTCGCTGGTCGGGGAAGGTGCCGCTCCCGCCGACCCGGAACGCGCCCGCGGAAACTACGCCCGCAGCAAGGCCATCGCCGAGCGGATCGCGCTGGCTGCTGATGCCCGTGCCCAACGCGACGGCGCCGGCCCGGCGGTGGTGGCGATCCGCCCGCATCTGGTGTGGGGGCCCGAAGACACCCAACTCGTGGCCCGTTTCATCCGCCGCGCCCAAGCGGGACGGCTACCGATCATCGGTAGCGGTGCACCGCTGGTGGATACGACGTATATCGATAACGCGGTAGAGGCGTTCGTGGCCGCCCTGGACCGGTGCGAACAGGTCCGCGGGCAGGCGTTCGTCATCACCAACGGGGAGCCGCGCCCGATCGGGGAACTCATTACGGCCTGGGTGCAGGCCGGCGGTGCGCCGGCGCCGACCCGGCACGTGCCCACCTCGTTGGCTTTGGGCGCAGGCACCCTCGTGGACGGCATCACGGCGGTGCGCGAACGTCTGGGCACCCTGAACGAGGCGGATCCGCCGCTGACCCGGTTCCTGGTCGAGCAACTCTCCACCGCGCACTGGTTCGATCAACGCCGCACTCGTGCGGCGTTGGACTGGACGCCGCGGGTCAGCCTCGATGAAGGTTTCGCGCGGGTGGCGCGGCACTACGCGACGTCGTGACCTGAGTTGTGGGTGGGGATTCCGGTCATGTTCTCCAACGTGGAACCGGAACCGAGCTGGGAGCGGCTGATCACGGAGAGCTGCCCATCGCTTTCCAGCACGACCGCTGCCACGTCCTCGATCCCGCCGGTGCCGGTGCGTCGGATGGCTTGCTGCACCTCGGCTTCGGCGATCCGCTGCTCGCGCATCCGCGCGGTGAGGAGTTGGCCGTCCCAGACGAGCGCGGTGGGCTCGGAGACGATGATCGAGCGGGTCCAGGGCAGGCGCACCAGCGACTGAGCGACCAGCCACTGCACGCTCATCAGCAGCAGCATCGCCAGCAGGCCTTCCAGGAAGGCGACATCCGAACTGAGTAGCACGCTGGCCAGCACCGAACCCAGGGCGACGGTGACAACCAGGTCGAACGCGTTGAGTTTGGCGAGGGTGCGTTTGCCGAAGATGCGGGTGAGGATGACCAGCGCCAGATAGGCACTGCCGCCCACCGCGAGGATGCGCACCAGGTCGAAAGTCGAGTCGAACCACATGGCCCCATCCTGCCTGCTGGTGGTTCAGCGCGCCCGGGGGCGAAGCTTGCGCTAGCTGGGGGAGTCCACGGCCTCGAGTTGGGTTCGCAGCCTCTGCAGCTTGCGGGCGCTCTGGGCTCGCTCGGTTTCGGCCGCCTCAGCGGCGGCCTGCGCGTCCTGGGCTTCGCGGCGCGCCTGGGTCAGAAGCGCCTGCAGTTCGTCGGCCCGAGCCGTGGCCCGCTGCGCGAGGCGGGTGCATTCGGCGTGCTGCAGCGAAGCCTGCGCCAGCGCGTGCTCGACTTCCTGCACAGCCCGTTCAAGGCGTTCGCGTTCGCGGGCGTTCTGCTGCGCCCGCAGCAGGTTGGCGCGGGCGCGTTTGGCGGCGTCGCGCTGCTCGGCGTGCTTCCGGGTGCGCCGGGCTGGTTGGGGCACAGCCTCGGGCGCCGAGGACGATGCCGAAGCGATGGCGGGGGTTTGGGGTCGCTCGGCCGAAAGCGCTTCAGCGGGTGGGTCGGCCGGAGCCGGTCGGGGCGCTGCCTCGGGCTTGTCGCCCCGGTCGGGAATCTCGCTTACGCCGCCACTCTCGCCCCCTTCGGGTGTCCGGCCCGCCTCGGGCGTCTGGCTCGCGCGAGTTCTCTCGGCGCGCGCGGCGTCGGCTGCTCGCTGCGCGGAGGCCGTCAGCACCTCGGCGGCGACGGCGTCATCGAGGTCGACCTCGCCGAAGCCGGCGTAGGTCAAAGGGCGCACCAGGTGCCCGGAGAACACTGCTTGTTGGGCCGCCTCATCGGCCAGGGCCGCCACCAGGGTCATCCGTACCTCGTCCACCACGGCGGGGGTCAGCGGTCGTTCGTGGCGTTCGGCGACGAACTCCACGCCGGTCAGGACCGCGCCCAGGACCGCTTCACGTTCCTCGCGCAGGTCTCGCATCGCGCGGGCGTCCAGGGTGGATTGGGCTTGACGCAGTCGGGCCGCGAACTCGACGAACGCCTCGATGTCCACGGGGCGTTCGAGCACGAGGGCGTTCAGGGCCCAAGCGGCGACGGTGGGCTTGCGCAGGGCGCTGATCGCCTGGGCCGAGTCACGATCGCCCGCGGCACGGGCGGCTTTGGCCAGGGCGGTGCGGGTGGCGACGAACTCTTCGGGGGCCACCGCGTACAGCGCATCGAGCACGTCCGCTTTCACGCCGTCATCACGGGCTTATCGTCGCACCGTGCCCGCCGTCAGGGTCGGCAACGGCGCCGGGCGGTGCAGGGGCGACGTCCTGCCTTTCGACATCGGGAGCGGGTGAGGCGATGCGTCCGCTCGGGCCGGGCGGCCTAGGCTTATCCGATGAGTGATCTGACCCCTGAGGAGTTGGCCGTTATCGCTTCCGCGTTCGATATGGCGCGGGAGGGTCAGGCGGAGGAGCTCGCGGACTTCGTGGATTCCGGGCTGCCGGTCAACCTCACCAACGAGGTCGGCGACACCCTGCTCATCCTCGGTGCCTACTACCGCAACGCGGAGGTGGTGCGGGCCTTGCTGGCGCGCGGAGCCGACACCTCGCGGGTCAACGACCGCGGCCAGAGCGCAGTCGGTGCAGCCGTCTTCCGGCAGGACGAACAGATCGTCCGGATGCTGCTGGCCGCAGGCGCTGACCCGGGCCTGGGCGCCCAGAGCGGGCACGCCGTCGCCGACTACTTCAACCTGCCCGAGATGAAGGCCCTGCTGTCCGAGGCGGCTGCCGAACCGGGCGACGCCGTGCCGTGACCGGGTCTGGGGCGTTCGACACGTCGATGGCCGCAGGTGCAGCTGCCCGCTGAGGGGTGTGCCGTACCTGCGGGCGACGGCCTCGGTTATTCGCTGCGCACTCCCGGCTCTTCGGGCAGCGGTTCCAGGCGGGCGGCTGCGTCCAGGGCCAACTCCAGCGCTGTTTGGCGGAACTGGCGACCCCATAGCCGCGGGTCGTGGTCCTCCTCGGCCAGGGTGTCGGCGGTGTAGAGGATCTGGCCGAACCGCGCGCCGCGGAAGCTCGCGCAGGCCGCCAACGAGGCGCACTCCATGTCGACGACCTGGCAGCCTTCCTCGCGGCGGGCGTTGACCTTGGCGCGGGTCTCGCGGTAGAAGGCGTCCGTGGTCCAGGTCGGCGCTTCGAGATAGCGCAGCTCAGCGGCCTGTACCGCGGCCGCGCAGGCGGCGCGGACCTGCGGGTCCAGCTCTACCCAGCGCCCGGGTGGCAGGTAGTGGTGAGAGGTGCCATCGTCGCGCAGTGCCTTCGTCGGCAGGACGAACTGCCCTTCGTCGAAGTGCACCAGACCACCGCAGGAACCGACCGCGACCAGGGTGCGCGCCCCCAATGCCAGCAGGTGCTCCAGGACGATCACCGCCCCCGGTCCGCCGAGCGGGATCTCGGTCAACGCCACGCTTCTGCCGGCGTGTTCACCTACCCAGACGGGGAAGACCCGGGTGATCATCTCGACCTCGTGCACGGCCTGGAAGCCGTGCTGCTGCGCCCAATCGGAGGAGACGGTGCCGAGCAGGGTGAGCACCGCGGCATCCGGCAGCCTCACCCCCGTCCGGGACCGGATGCTGCCGGATATCGCGTCGCGAGGGTCTGGGTCGAATTCGGTGAGGGGAATGTCAGTGGCCACGTCGCCATTGTTGCGCGGCCCGCGGCGGCCCAGGTGACACGGTGAGCCCGTGGGTGTGCCCGATAGGTAGGTCGTGATCGGTGGCGGTCAAGCAGATCTGGCCGCGGGTGCTATCTGCACCGCGCCGGGCTCAGGCCGCGCGCGAGGCTCATCGCCCGCGCCCGCGCGCTACCCGGCCTGGGCGCGTCGGTGCAAGCCGAGCTGCTGTGGTTTGCGATCAGCCGGTGCCGTGCGCTGAGGGTCGCCCGCAAGAGGTCGAAGTTCACCGTGATGCGAGTGCTCGGGCAGTGCCGTTGCGGGCTGTCGGCCAGCGGCGCCCACCTCGTCGCGCTTGGGGTGCTGAGCTGCCCTGACGACCTCGCCTAGCTGAGTCTCGACGCACTCGACGCGCTCGTCGAGAGCCTCACGGCACGATCCAGGTGTGTTGGGCGGGCCTCAGCGGCCCCAGTCGCCCAGCGCGCCTTCCAGGGCGCCGAGGGCGGCCTCGACCAGAGCATGCCGTTCGTCATCGGGCATGCCGCGTTCCACCCAGGCCGCGCAGGCGGCGTCGATGAACCCGAAATACCCCCACAGCGCATACGTGCGTCGCGGCCCGGGATCAGGTCCGAGCAGGTTCGCCAGTCGCTGCACATAGTCGGCGCGGATGCCCCGCCGCAGTTCCAGGGCGGATTCCGGTTCGTTGCCGGTGGCGCGGAACGGGGCCGACCAGCCCGCCTCGTCATCGGTGATGTGATCCAGGTAGGCATGCAGCGCCGCCTTCACCCGTTCTCGGGCCGGTGCGCCAAGCGGGAGCGCCGCCTCGGCTGCCTGTTGTCGGGCCAGCAGCGTGGCGCTGGCTGCCGCGACGACCTCGGCGTACAGCCCGGGCTTTCCCTCGAAATAACGATGCACGAGCGCCTCGGAGACCCCGGCCTGCGCGGCGATGCCACTGACGGAGACCTGCGCGTAAGGGGCCCGCGCGAAGGCAGCCAGGGCGACGCGCAGGATGGATTCGCGTCGGGCGCTCGGGCTCAGACGGGTGCGGGGCGGGGTCGAGGTCATCGAGGTGGAGTCTAGCCCGTTAGTGAGTTAGGCTCAGCAACGTTGGTGAGTGAGACTCAATAGTGACTCTCCTCGACGTGGAGGACGCTGGTCCTCGTCGCACGCCACACTGAAGCAACGACACGACGAGTGGAGAAACATATGTGGATCGAGCACGCGATCTGGTGGCACGTCTACCCGCTGGGGTTCGTCGGGGCACCCATCCGGGACCGCGACCCGCAGGCGCCGATGGTGCACAGCCTGGCGCACCTGGAGGCCTGGTTGGACTACGCCGTCGAGCTCGGCACCTCCGGGCTGCTCCTGGGCCCGATCTTCGACTCCTCCACGCACGGCTACGACACCACGGACTACTTCCGCATCGATCCACGCCTGGGCGATGAGGACGACTTCGATTCACTGGTTCGCGCCGCCAAACAGCGCGGCTTGCGCATCGTCCTGGACGGCGTCTTCAACCACGTCGGGCGTGCCCACCCTGCGTTCATCCGCACCATCGAAGAAGGCCCGAGCGCCCCCGAGGCGGACTGGTTCCGCCTCACCTGGCCCGAAGCTTGGCAGCCGGGCCAGCAGCCCGAGTACGGCGACTTCGAGGGCCATGGCGACCTCATTGCGCTCAATCACGACTCACCAGCCGTGGAGCGGTTGGTCGGCGATGTCATGCGGCACTGGCTGGCCCGCGGCGTCGACGGCTGGCGTCTGGACGCCGCCTACGCCGTCGACCCGGCCTTCTGGACCCGGGTCATCCCCGGTGTGCGTCAGGAGTTCCCCGAAGCCTGGTTCCTCGGCGAGGTCATCCACGGCGACTACGCCCAGATCGCCACGACCAGCGGGTTGGACTCGATCACCCAGTACGAGCTGTGGAAGGCGACCTGGAGCGCGCTCGCGGACGCGAACTTCTACGAGTTGGCGCACGCCCTGACCCGCCACGACGAGTTCGCTGAAGGGATGCTGCCGCAGACGTTCGTCGGCAACCACGACGTGGACCGGATCGCCACCAAGGTGGGCGGGCCCAAAGCGGTGTTGGCGGCGACGGTGCTGTTCACGGTGGCCGGGGTGCCGTCGGTGTATTACGGCGACGAGCAGGCCTACACCGGAGAGAAGACCGTGGGTTGGGGCGGCGACGACCAGGTCCGTCCGGTGTTTCCGGCCACCCCGAGCGAACTGTCGCCTCTGGGATCCTGGATGCACCGGGTCTACCAGGACCTCATCGGGATGCGCCGCCGCCACCCGTGGCTGGTGCGGGCCCGCACCGAGCAGGTCGAGTTGAGCAACGAACGCTTCGTCTACCGCGCTCGCAACCCCGAAGGCCCGGAATCGATCACCGTCGAACTCGACGTGCTGCGCCCCAGCGCCCAGGTCACCGGCGCCGACGGCCAGGTGCTCTTCCGTTACGACGGGTGAGCGCTGAGGCGCCATCGCCCGGTGTGTCCAGGTGCACAAACAAAACCGCCCCGCATCCGAAGATGCGGGGCGGTTCTGTTCGTCTCAAGCGGTGTTACGCGCCGATGGCCAGCATCTCGGTGGCTTCCCGACCGAAGATTGCCAGCACCTCCTCGGAGGCATCCAGCGCGCTGAGCTCGCCGGCGGAAACGCGCTTCTCCAGCTCGGCGCGGACCTTGCGGACACCTTCGGTACGCCGAACGGCGTCCTGCAGGCGGGTGTCGACCATCGTCCACATCCACTCCAACTGCTGGGCTGCCCGACGCGGAGCCAGCTTGCCGGAGTCCTCCAAGTCCTGCCGGTGGGCCAGCACAGCGTTCCAGATGTCGTCCAGGCCGTCACCGGTGACCGCGCTGCAGGTGAACACCGTGGGCTTGCGGCGCTTCTCATCCGAGCCCATCATCAGCCGCATCGCCGAGCTCAGCTCGCGTGCTGCGATGCGAGCTTCCCGGGCGTGCTCACCGTCGGCCTTGTTGACCCCGATGACATCTGCGCGCTCCAGGATGCCGCGCTTGATGCCCTGCAACTGGTCGCCGCTACGAGCCAGCGCCAGCAGCAGGAAGGTGTCGACCATGTCCGAGACGGCGACCTCGGACTGTCCGACGCCGACAGTCTCAACGAGCACGACGTCGAAGCCGGCCGCCTCCACGACGACCATCGCTTCGCGGGTGGCGCGGGCGACCCCACCGAGGTGGCATCCCGAGGGGGAGGGGCGGATGAACGCATCCTGGCTTTCGGCCAGGCGCGCCATCCGGGTGCGGTCGCCCAGGATGCTTCCGCCGGTCCGGGACGAACTCGGGTCCACCGCAAGTACCGCGACCCGGTGCCCCTTCTCGATGAGGCGGGTGCCGAGCTCGTCGATGAAGGTCGACTTGCCGGCGCCCGGGACCCCGGAGATGCCGACCCGAAGGGCGGCGCCGGTGTCCGGCTCCAACCGGGCCAGCAACTCGTGGGCCTGTTTGCGGTGATCCAGACGGGAGGATTCGAGCACGGTGATGGCCCGCGCCAGGACGGAACGGGAGCCTTCCCGCACACCCTTCTCAAGAGCATCGACGTCTAGGCCGCGCCTCATGCATCCCCCTCATCGCGCTCAATTCGTTCGATGAGTTGCTCGACCAAACCGCAGGCAGCTTCGGGGATGACCGTGCCGGGCGGGTAGATCGCGTCGGCACCTGCCTCACGCAGCGCGTCGAAGTCCTGGCTGGGGATGACGCCGCCGACGACGATGACGATGTCGGGGCGTCCCAGCTTGTCGAGTTCGGTGCGCAGCGCAGGCACCAGCGTGAGGTGACCGGCGGCCAGCGAGCTGACACCGACAACGTGCACGTCGGCCTCGACCGCCTGCCGGGCAACCTCACCCGGGGTCTGGAACAGCGGGCCCACGTCGACGTCGAAGCCGAGGTCGGCGAATGCGGTGGCGATGACCTTCTGACCGCGGTCGTGTCCGTCCTGGCCCATCTTTGCCACGACGATACGAGGGCGACGACCCTCGAGCTCTTCGAAGCGCGCGATGAGACCAGATGCGCGGTCCATGTTGGTGTTCGTGCCCGACTCCTCTCGGTACACCCCGCTGATCGTGCGGATCTGCGCGGTGAAACGCCCGAAGACCTTCTCCATCGCGTCGGAGATCTCTCCGACGGTTGCCATCACGCGGGCTGCGTCGATGCTGGCCGCCAGCAGGTTGTCGCCGGGCTGGGGGTCGGCCGCGACCCGGGTGATGTTGTCCAGGGCAGCCTGCACCTTGGCGTCGTCGCGCTCCTCGCGCAGTCGGCGCAGCTTCTCGATCTGGCTGCGACGCACGGCGGCGTTGTCGACCTTGAGCACCTCGATGCCCTCATCGCCCTGCACCAGGTACTTGTTGACGCCGATGACGGGCTGGCGACCGGAGTCGATGCGGGCCTGGGTGCGGGCCGCGGCTTCTTCGATGCGCAGCTTGGGGATCCCGGCTTCGATGGCCTTGGCCATCCCGCCGGCCTGCTCGACCTCTTCGATGTGCGCCCAGGCGCTACGAGCCAGGTCGTGGGTGAGCTTCTCGACGTAGGCGCTGCCGCCCCACGGGTCGACGACGCGGCAGGTCCCGGATTCCTGCTGCAGGAACAGCTGGGTGTTACGGGCGATGCGAGCGCTGAAGTCCGTGGGCAGGGCGATCGCCTCGTCCAGGGCGTTGGTGTGCAGCGACTGCGTGTGCCCCTGGGTGGCGGCCATCGCCTCCAAGCAGGTGCGGACCACGTTGTTGTAGACGTCCTGGGCGGTCAGGGACCACCCGGAGGTCTGGCTGTGGGTACGCAACGACATGCTGTTCTGCTTCTTGGGGTCGAACTGCTTGACCAGGCGAGCCCACAGCAGTCGCGCCGCACGCATCTTGGCGATCTCCATGAAGGAGTTCATGCCGATCGCCCAGAAGAAGGACAGCCGCGGCGCGAACGCGTCGACATCAAGGCCCACGGCCCGGCCGGCGCGGATGTACTCCACGCCGTCAGCCAGGGTGTAGGCCATCTCGATGTCGGCGGTCGCCCCGGCCTCCTGCATGTGATAGCCGGAGATCGAGATCGAGTTGAACCGAGGCATGTTCGCGCTGGTGAACGCGAAGATGTCGGAGATCACCCGCATCGAGGGCAGCGGGGGATAGATGTAGGTGTTGCGCACCATGAACTCTTTGAGGATGTCGTTCTGGATGGTTCCAGACAACTGCTGGGGGGTGACCCCCTGCTCCTCTGCGGCGACGACATACAGAGCGAGTACCGGGAGCACCGCGCCGTTCATCGTCATCGACACACTCATCTGGTCCAGCGGGATGCCGTCGAAGAGGGTGCGCATGTCGTAGATCGAGTCGATCGCCACGCCGGCCATACCGACGTCGCCTTCGACCCGGGGGTGATCGGAGTCGTACCCGCGGTGGGTCGCCAGGTCGAAGGCGATCGAGAGGCCCTTCTGGCCGGCCGCGAGGTTACGCCGGTAGAAGGCGTTGGACTCCTCAGCGGTGGAGAATCCGGCGTACTGGCGCACCGTCCACGGCTGGTTGACGTACATCGTCGGGTAGGGCCCGCGCAGGAACGGCGGGGCGCCCGGCGTGGTCTCCAGGAAGTCCAGTTCGGCGAGGTCTTCTTCGGTGTAGAGACGCGGGACGACGATGCGTTCCGGGGTTTCCCAGGGTTCTGGGTCTTCACCGATGGCTTGGCTCCATTGGGCGCTGGCGGCCGAGTCCGGCTCACCGTCACCCAGGTCAATCGCATCAAAGCGGGGGATCGTGCTCATCGAGCCACTCCCATTTCGTCGAGGAGGGTGTGCAAGGTGGCGACGACGTCGATGCCGTCGAAGATGACACCGTCGGGTCGGTCGCCGGGACTGTCCTGGTTGACCGGGAACTCTCGTTCCTGCCCGGCCATCAGAACACGTTCGATTCCGGCCGCGCGCAGCGCAGCGAGTGCGTCGGGGGCAAGGTCTGCATAGACCTTGGCCGAGGAGCACAGGACGGCCACGTTCGGCAGCGGCTCGCTCGGCGAGCTCAGCTGCGTACTGAGGGCCTCCGCCGAGGCCACCTCGATCGCGCGGGTGCTGATGCCCGCCACGCCGAGGAGGTTGGCGGTGAACATCTCTCGCGGGCCGAACTCGCGCCGGGCGCCCAGACAGACCAGCAACGCCGCCGGCTCGTGGCCGCTCTTGGCGGCGTAGGCAGCAGAACGGTCACGCAGCGCCTCGAACATCTCCGAGTCGCGGCGCGGGAACAGGCCGGGGAGGTCGTCGTGGCCCTTGGCAACAGCCTGCGGGACGCTCTCGCGCAGGCTGCGCTCGGAGGGGTTGGGGAAGGTGCTTACGCCGGTGATCGGCTGCGCCCGTCGGGCCAGGCGCTTGTCGCGCTCCGCAGCGACGGCGGTGATCCGGTCGGCGATGAGGTTGGCGTCCAACGCCGCTGCCATCCCACCGGCGCTTTCGATCTCCTGCACGAACTCCCATGCTCGCCGCGCCAGGTCGTCGGTGAGTTGCTCGACGTACCAGGATCCACCGGCGGGGTCGGTGACCCGTCCGACGTTGGACTCCTCAGCGACGAGGATCTGGGTGTTGCGCGCGATCCGGCGGGTGAGCACATCCGGCTCTCCCCACACCGCGTCGTAGGGGGAGACGGTGATGGCCTCGGCGCCGCCCACGGCGGAGGAGAAGCAGGCCACCGTGCCGCGCAGCATGTTGACCCACGGGTCGTCGCGGGTGAGCATCCGCCAGGAGGTGACGGCGTGCTGGACCGCACCCCGGCGATCCTCGGGAACGTCGCAGGCCTCGGTCACCCGTGCCCACAGGCGCCGCATCGCACGGAACTTGGCGATGGTGAGGAACTGGTCGGCCGTCGCCGAGATCCGGAACTCCCACTGGGAGACGGCCTCAGCGGGGGAAACCCCGGCCTCTTCGAAGGCGCGCAGGTAGGCGATGCCGGTAGCGATCGCGCACGCGACCTCTTCGACATCCCCGGCGCCGGCGTCGTGGTACGGCCGGGCATCTACGACCCCGGCCCGCACCTTCGGGTAGCGCGCCAGGCACGTCTTGCCGGCGTCGATGAAGTCTGAGAAGTCTGCGTCAGCTGCGGGGGTCCCCTCCCGGGCGGCCCGTCCCAACGGGTCATAACCCAAGACCCCAGCCGCAGCCGAGTCGTCGATGTCGCGCTCGGCCCACAGCGCCATCAGCGCATCGGCGGCCGGGCGGTCGTGCTCCACGCTGCTCAGCGTGATCGGAGCCAGGTCGAGGTAGACATCGGCCAGGACCTTGGGGAGATCTTCAACGGCTACAGCCCCGGGACCGGTGTGCAACCAGACGCCGGTCACACCGCGTTCGAGGTCGAGCAGGACTGCCTTTCGAGTCGCCTCCGCGTCAGAGGTGGCGTGCATCTGGCGCACTTCCCACGGCGCCTGCGGGTCGCGCAGTTTCGTGCCACGGGTGAACGGCATGAGACCCGGGCGCCCCAGCGGCTTGTGGCCGTCGCGGTACAGCGGCTGAATGGTGAGACCATCCACCGTCTTGGTCAGCAACCTCTCCACAGCTTGCTCGCCGTTGAATTGCTTCTCCGGCGGCCGCTTACGGTTCAGGGCCGCTGCGGCAAGCTCAGGCCACCGGTCTTTGGGGAGGGTTTCAAATCCCGCTGCTAGCGGGGTTTCTTCAGTCATCGTTGCGTCGCTCACTCTTCGCCGAGATGTGCTGCTGATAGACGTACATTCTCGCGCATCCCGTCTCGTTCTGGGCAGGGGTGCCACCTCTGGGCCAGCAAGATCGGCAAACCACTGAAATTGCGCGGGGCGATGACGTCGGCCCAGGGGTGCTCGCAGTCGCCCAGGACGGTGTCGATCAGCACGACCGGTAGCTGCGGATGCGCCTCGAGGGCGGCGCTGGCGATAACCATCCGCGCCATCTCGATGTCCTGTCCCAGGTTGGCGGCGATGAAGCCGACCAGGCGGCCACCGACGCTGGCGGTGATGAGTTCGAGGCCGGGTTTTTGCAGGGTCGGCGCGAGCCAGGTCAGGTCCATATCGGCGGGGATCCGCGCCTGGGTTTCCAGGTGCACCAGCTCTTCGGTGAGGCTCAGGACGTCGTGGGGTTGGGTGTAGCGCGACAGCCGGATCGGGCCCGCGAACCCGTGGTGCTGCGGGCCAATTTCGCTGGTGGGGGCGGTAGGTAGGGACATGGACGGACCTCCCGGTCGTAACCGAGGGGTGATCGGCGCCCCGCCTGAGGACGGCTCGATCGCCGTGATGGCGGCGTGTGCCGACCTTCCCTCGAGGCGGTGTACACGGGCGCGCCGCACCGTGGTGCGACGCACTGGCAGGTCTTCGGACTTGTGGGCGCTCCGGGCCGAACAAGCCCGGTGGTCCTACTGGCCGTCGCTTCCCAGGAGGCCGTTCCCCAGTGCGTGATGACGGTGTTCGATTCCCACTTACCGCTGCGGGGCAGCTCCGGATTCACACCGGATTCCCTCTTGCGACTCCACCGGCCAGTAGGCCGGTGGAGAACCAGCACTATCACCGTAGCGGCCCGAGAATGAGAGCCCGGGCAAGTCAGGCCATTGGTCCCGCAACCGCTGGGGTGCCTGCCGCTGCCGGGGCCGTGGCCGCGCGCGATGCTTGCGCGGCGTGGTGAGTGCTCCCAGGCGCCGGCGCCTCAGGCTTGGAAGCCGTGGGTCAGCAGGGCGGGCAGGCTGCCCTGGGCCCAGTGCCGCAGTACCGCCAACTCGTAGGCCGGGATCGGTGTGGGCAGTTCGCTGAGGGAGAACCACTGCAGGTCAGCGCATTTTTCCGGTTCGAGGGCACGCGGTTGGCCCTGCCAACGCTGGGCGCAGAAGAACCAGTCGACGCGTTGCTCGATCGGGCTGTCGGTGCCGTCGGTGCGGTGCACGCTGGTGAGCGGCTGCAGATCCTCGGGGGCGATCCGCACCCCGAGCTCCTCCTCGGCCTCGCGTAGGGCCGCAGCCGTCACCGACTCACCCGCCTCGACGTGCCCGGCCGCCCCGGCCGCCCAGTGTCCGTCCATGTAGCCGGTGTTGCGGCGAAGTTGCAGGAGGACCTGGTCGCCGCGACGCAGGAAGATGTAGGCCGACGGCACGAGCGGAATACGCATAGCCGCCACCCTAGACGCGGCTTTGTCCCGTGGGGTTCTCCTGTGCCAGTTCGGCCAGTTCGGCTGCCGCCTTGGGGTCGTACAAGCTCTTGCGCGGCCAGGCGCTCTTTTGTCCCACGAGGGTCAGCAGCGCGGGAACCATGAACGTGCGCACCACGAAGACGTCGAGCAGGATGCCCACGCTCATCGCGAAGGCCAGTTCGCGGAACGCGCTCAGCGGAATGATCGCCAGCATCCCGAAGCTCACGGCCAAAGCCAACCCGGCAGTCGTGATCGCCTTAGAGGTCTCGGGCATCGCGATCGCCATCGCCTTGGGCAGCGGGTGGTAGCGCGCCTCCTCCCAGGTGCGTCCGACACCGAAAATGTTGTAGTCCGAGCCCAAGGCGACCAGCAGTACCGCCGAGGCGAAGGGCACGTAGAAGGTGATGCCGTCCTCGCCGAGCAGGTTGGTGAAGACGTAATTCGTGAGCCCGAGGGTGGCGGCCACCGACATGATGTTGCAGACGAGCAGGTAGACCGGTGCTACGAACGCTCGCAAAAAGATGATGAGGATGATCAGGTTGACCGCGATACCTGCGATCGCCAGTCGCCCGAGGTCGTCTGTGGTGCCCCGGATGAGACCGGCAGCTAGCGCGGTGTCGCCGCCGACTCCGATGCGTTGGGGTGACAGCCCTGATTGCGCTGCCAGGTCCGGTAGCCGTTCGCGCAGGGAGATGAGGTTCTGCACCGCGCTGCCGTCGAGTGGAGTGTCCTCCAGGACGACCAGCATCCGGGCTGCGTCGTCTTTGTTAGAGGTGAAGAAGCCGTTGTCGAAGGGGGGGATCGACAAGGCTGGCCCAATCACGCCGGCCACGCCCGGCTCGGCGTCGATCCGGTTCTGCAGGTCGATTAGTCCCTTGACGTTTCGCGCGGTGCCGCCACCTTCCAGCAAGACCGAGGTCGGTGAGGTGATGCCGGGTGCGAACCCGTGCGCGGCCGCGTCGGTGGCGCGCTTGACGGTGTTGTCGTCGGGCAGTGAACTGCTGAACCCAGCCTTGAGCGTCAGATTGAACAGCGGAAGCGAAGCGCCGCCCAGCACGACGAGACTGGCCAGTAGGGCTAGCGCGGCCGGCGCCTTGTGGGACAGAGTCCGCACGAAGAACGCCATCAACGGGGAGGGGCGTGCCATCTTCTGGATGCCCTCGCGGTTGCGAGGCCAGAACACCCTCTTGCCCAGGACGGCGATGACCGCGGGGATGAGGGTGATGGCGACGACGAGGCCGACAGCGATGGTGACGGCCATCGCCGGGCCGAACGTGGTGTAGAAGACCGACTCGGCTACGAGCAGGCTCAGCGTTCCGGCGGCCACGGTCACCCCGGCCGCGACGATGATCGGGGTGTATGTCGAGACTGCTGCCGTGACACCGGTGCGTTTGTCCTCTACTCCTCTTCCGATCACCGCGCTGAGTCCGGTGACGTAGAAGATGGTGTAGTCGGTGACGACCCCTAACAGCAACGCGACCAGGACGGGTTGCAGTTCCGCAGGCGCTGTCACCCCCAGGACATCGGCCAATGCCGTGACCAGCCACATCGTGACGATGACGGCAACGCCGGAGGCGCACAGGGCCAGGAACGGGACGAACAGGGAGCGGAAGGCCAAGCCGACCAGGACGAAGATGGCGACCAGGGTGAGGATCTCGAGCTGGTGGACGTGGATCCCGAGAAGGTAGGCCTGTTGGGCGCGCGCCGGGATGGACCCGGCCACCCCGATGACGTGGTCCTCGGGACGGTCGAGATGCTCCTGGGCGTAGCGGCGTGACTGGGAGTGCTGTTCACCGAAGCCGACTCGGGGGTCCATGAACAGGTAGGTGAGCACGGTGGTGCCGCGCTCCTGTTGGCCTGCGCCGAGCGTGACGGCATTCGGCAACGGCAGCGCACCCAACAGCGGCGGCGGCGGGGTGCTCTGGTTGACGGCGATCGCGTCGAGGACGGATTCGAGTTGCACATAGGGGGAAAGCCCGTTCGGGTCCCGTTGCACGACAACGGTCCGGCTGAACAGCGGGAACCCGAAGATCTCCATGTCGCGGGTCTCGGTGCGGTAGGCCTCCCCGGTGGGCGACATCAGCGATTCAGCACCGCCGTCACCGGTCAGGTTCGTGGCCGGAGGGTTCAGGATCGCCAGGATGCAGATCACGATCCAGGTCGCGATGATCGGCCAGCGCAGGGCGTACGTGATCCGAGCGTGCCAGCCGTGTAGCCCGCGCGGAGGTCGCACGAGAGCATCCGTTCTCTCGTCTTTGTCGTCCATGCTCACGTCGCGCTCCTCCAGGGACCCATCGCTGGCAGGCTCCAGGGTATGGCCCAGGGCTGGGAACCGCGCGATCGAGGGGATACAGCCCAGACAGCGCCACTGCGATGCCAGCAGCGTAAAGCGGCATTGTCCCGGTGCCGTCGGTGTCACTCGGTGACCGGTGGTTCGTGAGCGTTTAGGGTGGAGAAGACCTGAACCCGACTGAAGGAGAACGCCATGGCTCGTCGCGTGGACCCCAACGAGGGCGTTTCGGGCCCTCGCACGACCTCATCCTCGTCCGCCTCATCCTCCCGCGGCGGGGTCTCGTGGTTCGTACCCGTCGTCACCTTGCTGCTCGGGCTTGTTCTCGGCGCCGGCGGTATGTGGTTCGCCGCCCGTTCGGACTCCTTCCCCGGGGTATCGGCATCGGATAGCTCCGCACCCGCGACCGCGACCCCGACGCCCGCAGCGCCGACGACCGTGAGTCGCGTTGAGGTGCCGGCCTCGTGCCTGAAGATCGCCGACGAGTCCCGGCAAATGGGCGTGGTGCTCGGGCGCGGTGTGACAGCGGCCAAGGACCTTGATGCCTCCGCGCTCAGCGGAATCGTCCGCGACTTCGGCGAGAAGCAGGAGACGATCGAGGCGCTCGCGCGTGACTGCCAGGAGAAGGGCGAGATCCCCGAGTTCGCGACCACGACGAACTGAGCACGATCTTCGACATATATCGCGGCCGAGTTCGCGGGTTGCACCGGGAGTGAATGGCCGCCCAGCCAGGACTGAAGCAGGAAGAGCGTTTCGGCCCTTTATCGGAGCAATTCAACCGTGGGCCTGAGCCCGCCAGCCCCGGCCCGCTGTCGACACCAGTCGACGGCGGGCCGGGGTTTTCAATCTCGGTTGTCCACGGGTGCGCTCGGTAATGGCGCCTCCAGAGGTAGGTCCGCGGCCGCAGTCGGGCTGCTGCGTTGGCTGACCAGGATCCCAGCCATCATCAGGGCGCATCCGGCATATCCGCGGCCCGTCATGGTCTCGGCCAGTAGCAGCGCCCCACCGATCGCCCCGAAAACGGACTCTGAGGACAGGATGATGGCGGCGTGGGCAGGTTTGGCGTTGCGCTGCGCGATGACCTGCAGGGTGTAGGCCACCCCCACCGAGAAGAACCCGCCGTAGAAGATCGGCAGGATCGCTTGTGGCACACCCGCGAAGGGATTGCTCTCCACGGCCAGAGCCGTCAACACACTGAACACCGAGCAGGCCGTGAACTGGATCACCGACAGCACCAGCGGATCATGGCGCGAACTCACAGCGTCGATGACGAGGATGTGCCCGGCCCAGAAGAAGGCGCTGATGAAGACCAATCCGTCACCGGGGGCCAAGGTGAAGTCGCTGGTCACGCTGAGCAGGTACAGCCCGGCCAACGCCAGCGCGACACCGATCCAGGTGGCGCGGGTGGTGCGATGCCGCAGCGCGATCCCCAAGATCGGCACGATGACGATATACAGCCCGGTGATGAAACTCGCCTTGCCGGCCGTCGTCCAGGACAGGCCCGCTTGCTGCAGCGCCGACGCGACGTAGAGCACGGCCCCAGCCAAGGTCCCCGGCAGCGCTGCCGCCCGCCAGCCGGCAACCGGTGCCGCGTCGCCGGCGCGTTGTGCGGCGCCGCGGGAACGTCGGCCGAAGAACCAGATGAGGGGCAGCAACGAGGCCGCGCCCAGCGCGAAGCGGGCCCCGTTGAACGCGAACGGTCCCAGGTGCTCGGCCCCGAGACGTTGGGCGACGAACGCGAAGCCCCAGATCGCTGCTGTCAGGGTGAGCAGCACGTTGGCTTTGGCGGAGGTGGACATCACTAGCGCACCGTAGCGCCGAGGCGTGCCGCCTGGCTGTCGCATCGCCCGCGCGGTAGCGGTGGCTCGGAAAGCTTGCAGGGACGGCTAGGGTCAGGCCCGGTGTTTCAGGGAGCGCACCACGACATTGGCGAACACGCCTGCCTGCGAGTCGTACACGCCGACGGCGTCCACGAGCGGTACGTAGGTGGCACCGGCGATCTGCGCCACGATGCCCGCCGCGTCTTCGAAGGTGTCGCCGTCATCGCCGAGCTCGGCCACCACGACGAACAGTGGCGCCGTGATGCGTTTGAGCAGGGCGGGCTCGGGGCGCAGCTCGGTATCGGGCGGCAGCCTCAGGGTGGCGCGTAGGGACTCCAGGGTGGGGGTGACAACCCAGGTGTCGTCCTCGACGTAGGTCAGGCCACGTTCCATGTCGGCCGACGCGATCGCGCAGGTGTCGGCGGTCGCCCAGTCCTGCGCCAGGCGTTGACCCAACCTCGCGATCATCTCCCTGCGGGCCGACTCGCCCTGCCCGGTGACTCCGAGTAGGAATCGGGATTGCATCTCCCGGAGGAACTCATCGGAGGTCGCGAACTCCAGGCCGACCGCGTTGATCTCCCAGTCGCGCAGGCACAACCCGCTGGCCAGGACGACCCCGCCGACCAGATCCGGGCGTTTCACGGCGATGACGGCCGCGGTGAACCCGCTGGTTTCGATCCCGACCAGGATCGGACGGTCCAGGGCAAGCGCTGCGAGCGCGGTCGCGATGCTGTCGGCGGCATGCAATGCGTTGCGCGGGATGAGGCTGCTGTGCCCGTTGCCGGGCGGGTCCACCGCGTAGACGTGGGCCCGGTCGGACAACTGGGCGGCGATGGCGTTGGCGGCTGCCGCGGTGTAGGCCGGTCCTGGGATGATGAACACAGCAGGGCCGTTGCCCCCGTGATCCAGGACTGCCAGGACACCGTCTTCGACGGGCAGTAGCAGCTCTTGCGGGTCCATAGGATCTTTATCGGCGCTTCGGGGCACATCCTCAGTAGATCAGGGGATGTATGCAACCGGCAGCACCCTGCGGCGCTAGATTTGAAACTTTTTGTCAGTGGTTCGATGCATGTCCAGCGCGTGGCTAAGGAGGCCAGCGAACAATGCGAATCCAAGCGTGCGGCGAACACGATGTCCGGGCCGCTGCCGGTGTGCTCGGGGAGGCATTTCGTTTCGATCCCCCGATGCTGGCGGCTTTCACCGGCCATGACGATCTACGCGAGGTGATGCAGGCGCTTTTCGAGGTGCAGATCAGACACCAGTACATGCGTGATGGCTGCGTCGATCTGGCGATGGAGGGTGACCGCGTGCTGGGGGTCGCCCTGTGGGCGCGGCCGGGCCGGTGGCGCTTGCCGTTGGCGCGCGAACTGCGGTTCATGCCGCAGGTGCTGCGAATCTTGGGTCCCTCATGGCGGGGCGCGCTGGCCGCGCACCGCAGGATCGAGTCGATGCATCCGCGGCTGCCGCATTGGTACCTGTACGCGCTGGGCGTGGCGCAACCGGGGAAAGGCGTCGGCGGTGCGCTAATCGAACACGGCACCAAGCGAGCCGGGCCGCAGGCCTGCTACCTGGAGGCGTCCACACCCAACAGTGCGAGGTTGTATGCCCGCCACGGCTTCCGCCCGGTGGCGCTAGCCCCCGGCTGTTCGCCGCAAACGCCGGTGTGCGCTATGTGGCGCCCGGCGCTGTGGGACGAAATCCCCGCCGACCTGCTTGCGGGCTGAGCTGGTGCGCGCCGGTAGAGATCGGTAGGTCCCTCGGTAGGCCCCCTGAGAGCGTCGCGCTCGCGTGGGGTTCGGCGATGCGCAGCAGACCCAATCGCTGAGTGACCAGCGCGTGCCCCAGCCATGGGTCTCCCAAGGGGTGTTCCTTCGCGTTCTCTACACCGACACCGACGGCGCCTTCAGCGGTCGGGAGTCCGCGACGACATCGATCGCCAGCGTGGCGAACGGCGGCCGGTACGCCCACCTAGGCCAAGACCCTCCGGCTCACCGCAGCCTGCGGAGGCGATGCTGTGGCAGAGGTAGCAAGCGGCGCCGCTACCGCAGCCGTAACGTGTGCGCTCAAAGCAGCTGAAGACCGACCCAGGAACTGGGCACTCATCCCACCCGGGGCGGCCCCAGCCCAATGGGAGCAACATTCCCGAGTGAGGACATCCCCCGGCGGCATCGGGTCCGTTCGTTGACCCCTGACCGCGGCGAGGGAAGAAGCGCCGACTGCGGGTGGATCAGGCGCGAGGGGGTTCGGTGGTGTTGCCGCGACGCAGGTAGGGCGCCAGGAGATGCTGGGGCAGGGGGCGTTCGCGCTCGCGTTCCCAGGGGCGGCTCAGTCCCGCCAGGTCGAAGACGTGGTCCAGCAGGGTGGCAGTAAATCCCCACACGAACAGCCCGTCGACGTCGAACCCGGGGCCGCGGTAATTTCCGGGCCCGCGCACCGTGAAGCGGTTGGTCGGGTCCAGCAGGTGGTCCAGGTCGGCGCGAACGACCCGGGCCACCTCGTTCACGTCGCGCACTCCGATCGGGTGCGGCTCTCGCCACCAGCCCAGCACCGGCGTGACCGAGGTCTGAGAGGGGTGCATGTACAGGGCTGGAAGTTCATCGACGATCTCGACGGTGGCCGGGATGACGCCGGCTTCCTCCTCGGCCTCACGCATTGCGGCCGCGATCGGGCCGCCGTCTCCAGGGTCGAGGTGCCCGCCGGGGAAGGCCACCTGGGCGGCGTGCGAACGCAGGCTTGAGGAGCGTTCGGTCAGAACCACATCCAGTCCGGCGCCGGTGGCGGCGTCGTGCTCGGCGAACAACATGAGCACGGCTGACTGGCGGTGCGGAGTGTCAGGGGGAACGAATTCGGCGAACCACTGCGGGACGTCCTCGTGCAGCGCGGGCCGGACCCGGCGCAGCCAGTCAGGTGCAAACACCACATGACGGTAGGGCACAAGTGCTTTCCGCGCCTCCTGCGCTGTCCGTGCTGCTGCGCTGCTCACTCCTGCCGCCCTGCTCGCGCTACGCGCCCCCGCTCGTGGGGTGCACAACCTGCCACGCCCCGGTTTCGTGCGGCAGTTGTGCGCCCGTGACGACTCGAGGATCGGCGAGCGCGGATTGAGCTTTCGGGTGGGTAGTTCAGCGTGCCAGAGCGGGTCCGGCGCCCAACCGGATCGGGCCGCGGGCAGTGGCTGGGTCGACCTGCTCGTTCTTCTGCAGCATCCGAACGCTGCCCTGACGAACCAGTTCGGCGGCTACCTCGCGCGCGGTTGGCATCAGTTCGCGCCAGTCCTGGCCGCCGACACAGCGGGCGGCGTCGCTAGGGCAGATGGTGCGCTCTTCGCGGTGGCGCAGCAGCGTGCGCATCGTGGCTGCCAACCGTTCGCGGCGTCCCGCTTCGGTGGGCTCCCACCAAGGATCGCCTCGTTCGCCCAGCGCCACCTTGGCGTCGTTGACGAACGGGCGCACCTCGTCCCCGCGGGTGCGCACGAGCCTGCGGGCGCGCATGAGTTCGGCGACCAGTTCGGCCCGCAGGTTCTCCGGGATCGAAGGGTCGCTCGCGCGCCACCGCCGTCCCCCGACGATGATGTAGCGACCGTCGGGCGTGCGTGGGGGTGACTGCGGGTCCTCGCTGCTCAACGTGACCTCCTCAACGGCTGGACTGCGTGGGTGGATCGGGCCGGAGAACCGAACGCCGTCGAACCCGAGCTGCGCGGGAAAGTAGCGAACGGGACCGCGTCACACCAGCTTGCGGCTGAGGCGGATCCGGCGGCGACGTAACGCCCGGCCGCGTTCCACGATGATGGCGACCGTGCGCGAGACGCTGGTGCCCAGCAGCATCCCCAACGCGATCGCGCACACGATGCTCACCGACTGCGTGATCGTCGGCGCCGCGATGCTGGGTTCGAGGCCGAGTTGGGCCACCGAGACCAGCCCGAGCGAGCCCGGTACGAGCAGCCAGAAGCTGGGCAGGAACATGACCATTCGCGGTAGCTGCGGTCGGGCCAACTCGACCAGTCCAGAACCGGCGCTGGCGACACCGGCACCCAGCAGCGCGCCGAACCACGGGGCCACATGTTGACCCCCGATCTGCGCAGACAGCGTCAGGCCCAGGATGAGCAGGATCCACGGCACTAACGGCATCGGCACCGACTCGGTCAAGCTGATGCCACTGGCCACGAGCACCAGCCCCGCGATGGGGCTCCACCAGCCGATGCTGTCGACAGTGGTGTTGGCCAGCGCTTCCGGGGGCACCCGCAACAGGATGGCCGCACCGGCGACCCCGAGGCCGAACATGACCAGTTGCGAGGTGCCGTAACTCAGCCGGGCGGTCCCGGCGACCATCGCCCCCGCCGCGACCTCGGACAGGCCGGTGACGATGAGCGCCCCCGGCAGCAGGATGGCGATGGGCGGCAGCATGGTGCGTAGCGGGCCGACGATCCAGCCCTGGCTGTGCGCCCAGAACGCCGCCAGCGCCACGATGAGGGCCGCGCCGAAGGGCATCAGGGTGGCCAGCAGGCGACCTCGGGCAGCGATCCGGATCGAGGCGCCGACGATCGGGCTGGCCAGGCCTGCGAACAGCACACTGGACCAGGCCGGTTGCAGGATGAGCGCGATCCCGCAGGCAATGACGAAGACGCCGCCATCGAGTCCGCCACGCGGGTAGCGGTGCGGCACCCGCCGCAGGCTCGAGAGTCGTTCGGTGGCTTCGGCGACGCTCATCGAGCCGCGCTCCAGGGCGGTGCGGATCTCATAGACCTGGGTGGCTTGGTCGAGCCGAAGCCCGCCCTCGACCGATTCGAAGGTGGCCGGTGTGCCATCGCCCAGGCAGACGATGATGCCGGTCGGTCCGGTGCTGACCTGGACCCGGCGATACCCCAGCGCTGCCGCGACCTGGCGTACCTCGCCCTGCACTTCGTGGGCAGGCTGACCGCCGGCGGTCATCGCTGCACCGAGGAAGGCCAGCACCCGACGAATTGCTTCTGCGGAGTCGGCGGTTCGGGGTGGGGCTGGTGCAGGGATCGGTTCGGCGTGCTCTGCCGGGATGCCGATCAGTCCGCTGGAGTGCGTGGATGGATCGCCCGCGGGAGGGGTGTTGTCAGCAGAAGAGGGCACCCGGAAAGCATGACATCCAGCAGGTGTGCTGCCGGCGCGATGTCCGCGCTGGCGGGCCTGGTCACTGGGCAGACGCCGACGCCGCGCACAGCTCAGGGATGTGCGGCCTTGCGTGCCGGGGTGGCTGGACGCGACGGCAGCGGAGAAAGAGGTTCGCAGGATGGGATCACGGTGTGTGGGGTGTCGGTTCGCCGCAGGATGCGGCAGGGTCGGCATCCTCAAGAGAACTCATCTGCTCAGGAAAGGTGCCGCTCATGTCACCGGTGCTCGTCATCTCGCTGGTCCTCGTGGCATGGCTGGTGATCGCCTTGGTGCTGGGGGTGTGGCTGCGGCACTGGCAACCGCCGGTGCTGGCTACGGCTGCTCTGGCGTGCTGGTTGTTGGCCATGCAGCAGGTGTGGGGGGTGATCGATGCCGGCGCCCCGCTGCCGGAGGCCGACGCGGTGCCCATGCTGGGGGTGGTCTACCTGGCGGGTACGGCCGTGCTGATCGTGGCTTCGGTGGTGGCGGCCAGTCGGGCGCTGGGTAGGCGCAGGTCCGCTCGGTGAGCGATGTCGTCATCGGGCCAGACGGACTGGCCAGACCCTCCTGGGCCAGTACCGATCCGCTGCTGCGCGCCTATTACGACACCGAGTGGGGCATGCCGGTGCGTGATGAGCGCGGGCTGTTCGAGCGGCTGAGCCTGGAAGCCTTCCAGTCGGGGCTGAGCTGGGCGACGATCCTGCGTAAGCGGCCGTCGTTTCGGGCGGCGTTCGCGGACTTCGACCCGGAGGTGGTCGCAGCCTTCGGCCCGGCCGAGGTCGAGCGTCTGATGGGTGAGGCGGGGATCGTGCGCAACCGGCGCAAGATTGAGGCGACGATCACCAACG
This sequence comes from Gephyromycinifex aptenodytis, assembly GCF_012277275.1. Taxonomy (GTDB): domain Bacteria; phylum Actinomycetota; class Actinomycetes; order Actinomycetales; family Dermatophilaceae; genus Gephyromycinifex; species Gephyromycinifex aptenodytis. The sequence goes on from NZ_CP051155.1 coordinate 2,562,538, forward strand.
CTCGCGCAACCTTGGGTTTACGCGACGAGCACGGCCGACCGGGACTGCCCGATCTCATCTGGTCCTTCCAGCCCGAGCGCACCCCCGCCCCGCGCACGATGCAGGAGATCCCGACCTCATCCCCGGAGTCGCTGGCGTTGAGCCGAGAACTCAAACGTCGCGGGTTCACCTTCGTCGGCCCGACGACGATGTTCGCCCTGATGGAGGCAGTGGGCATCGTGGATACCCACCTGCTCGATTCCCACCGGCGCGGCAGCTCAGGGGTCTGGCCGTCCTGAGTCGCGCTGCCGCTCACCCCGCGAGCCGTCAATCCGCAGTGACGGCTCGCCGTGCTCACCCCGCGAGCCGTCGATTCGCAGTGACGGCTCGCGGAAAAGGGGGAGGGCCGCGCTGACCTGTGACGTGACGGTACTGACGGTGCCGCCGGGCCCAGCTCTCGTTACGGCTGGCGTCCCTACGCCGAACGTCTCAGGTTCGACCCCGGCCGAGGGGTGCGAGGACTACCCAGTACGACCGGGTCGGACGCGACGGATGGAGCGGGCAAGCCGGGAGGAACCGGGGCGTGGTCGTGGCCTCCCGCAGGACGTGGCAGCATCGAGCAGACACCCACCTGCTTAAAGGACGTGCTCGTGACCCCTGCAACTGTGTTCAAACGGCTCGCGTTTGCCGAGGCGGTGACGTGGACCCTGCTGATCATCGGCATGGTGCTCAAGTACGTCACGCACACCACCGACCTGGGGGTGCAGGTCTTCGGGCTGGTGCACGGAGTGGTGTTCCTCAGCTACGTGATCGCCACGGTCGCGATCTGGATCGATCAGCAGTGGCGGGTCAGCACCGGCGTGCTGGGCCTGTTCAGTTCCGTCATCCCCTACGCCACGGTGTGGTTCGAACGCCTCGTGGAGTCACGCGGCTTGCTCTCTGGAGCCTGGCGCGTGACCGGAGATGTCGAGCAGCTCACCGGCGCCGAGAAGGTCCTGTCGAGGGCGTTGGCGCGCCCCGTGCTTGCGTGCGTGCTCGCGGTGCTCCTCGTCGCGGCGTTGACGGCCTTCCTGCTCTACCTGGGTCCGCCGACCTCCTGGGGTCGGGCCTGAGCGTGCTCATCGGCCGGGGTGGGCGGGCCGCCGGGGCGTTCCCTGGTCACCAGGTCCAGTAGTTCCTGCCAGGCTTCGATCTTGCTGCGATCCCGGCCTTGGCCCTGACCGCGGCTCTGCTCGGCCTCGTCGATGCGGCGCCAGTCTTCGAAGGTCGAGGGCCGGAAGCCGCGTTCGGCGAGGTGGCGGTCCAGGTCGAGGCTGGCGCGCTCGTCGTGTGGCGCCTCCTGCAGCTCCTGACACAGGTGCCGCACCGTCTGCGCGGCGTCGGACTTGTTGGTTCCGATGACCCCGATCGGACCGCGTTTGATCCAACCCACAACGTACTCCCGGCGCAGCCGGTGCCCGTCCTCGGTCAGAACGCGGCCCTCGTCGTTGGGGATGATGCCGAACTCCATGTCGAAGGGAACCCCGGGCAGCGGAACGCCGCGATAGCCGATGGCGCGTAGGACCAGGTCGGCGGGCAGTTCACTGAACTCACCCGTTCCGGTGACCCCTCCGGCGGCATCCAGGGCGGTGCGTTCCACCGTCATCCCGCTGACCTGCTCCTCGCCGGTGACGGCGACCGGGCGTCGCCAGAACAGGAAGTGCAGGCGGGTCCGCGCCTGCGGCACCTCCCGCGTGGCCGCAGCTTGCAGGGCCGCCACGTTGGCCCTGGTGCGCCGGTCGAGGTCGGCATCCTCGATGCCCTCGAAAGCCCCGGCATTCACCGTCACGGCCAGGTCGGGCACTGCCAGGAGCTCGCGAAGTTCCTTGGTGGTGAAGCTGGCATGTTGCGGTCCGCGTCGCCCGATCACCCAGACGTCAGCGACGGTGTGACGGTGCAGTTCGTCCAGCACCTGCCGGGGCATGTCAGTGCTTTCCAGGTCTTCGGGGTGCTTGGTCAGGATGCGCGCCACGTCCACCGCCACGTTCCCGACGCCGACGGCAACCACGGAGCGCACCCCGGCTAGGTCTTGGGCTCGCGCGTCCGGGTGCCCGCCGTACCACGCGACGAATTCACGGGCCGAGCGGCTGCCGGGCAGGGACTCACCCGGGACGTTCATCCGTAGGTCTTCGCTGGCCCCGGCGGCGTAGATCACCGCGTCGTAGGCGGCCAGCAATTCTTCACGCGCGACGTCGTTGCCGAAATCGACCAGCCCGAGGAAGCGGATGTGCTCGGATTCGAACACCCGGGCCAGCGTGGTGGCCACTCCGCGGATGCTCTCGTGGTCAGGTGCCACGCCATAGCGAAGGAGCCCGTACGGGGTGGGCAGACGGTCATACACGTCCACCTCGACCGGCACCTGATCCTGGTTGGCCAGTTCCTGCGCGGCATAGAGCCCAGAAGGTCCCGCCCCGACGATGGCTACCCGTCGCCGCTGCCCAGCCGCGCCGTGATCGCTCGTGCCGTGCTGCTTCGCTGTAGTCATCACGGAAGCCTAGCGGTCATCTTCCCTGGTCGCCGAGGATGAACCTCGTCGACGGGCGGCGTTCGTGCTCGGGGCCGGTCAGCCCTTCTGTTGCCGCTTCTGGATCGCGGCCCACTCGTCGCGCAGCCCCACCGTGCGGTGGAAGAGCATCGGAGTGTGGGTGTCGTGGGCGAAGTAACCCAGGCGCTCGAACTGCACGACCTGCCCGGGCGCGGCCTCAGCCAGTGCCGGTTCGACCATCGCGGAGAGGACTTCGCGGGAGTTCGGGTTGAGGTCGTCCATCGCGTCGCCGGTGGCTTCACCGGGGGCGGGTGCGGTGAAGAGCCGGTCGTACAGGTGCACGGTAGCGGGCACGGCGTGCGGCGCCGAGACCCAGTGCATCGTCGACTTGACCTTGCGCCCGTCGGGGGCGCTGCCGCCACGTGATTCCGGGTCCATCGTCACGTTCACTTGCGTGATGGTGCCGGCCTCGTCCTTGACCACGTCGGTGCACGTCACGAGGTAGGCCCCGCGCAGGCGCACCTCGCGCCCGGGGGAGAGACGGAAGAACTTCGGCGGGGGGACTTCGGCGAAGTCGTCTTGTTCGATGAACAACTTGCCCGTGAACGGCACGCTGCGGGTGCCGTCCTGGGGGTTCTCCGGGTTGTTGACGACATCGAAGTGCTCCACGACGGGGGAGCCATCGGGGTTGGTGGGCCAGTTCGTGATGACGAGTTTGAGCGGGCGCAGCACTGCCATCCGCCGCTGAGAGGTGGTGTTGAGTTCCCGACGCACGAACGATTCGAGCAGTTCGATGTCGTGTCGGCTGTTGGTGCGGGTCAAGCCCACGTAGGAGCAGAACTCGCGGATGGCGCCGGCCGGATAGCCGCGTCGACGCAGGCCGGAGATGGTCGGCATCCGGGGGTCGTCCCAGCCTTCGAGGATGCCGTCGCGCACCAGAGCGAGCAGCCGCCGCTTGGAGGTGACGGTGTGGGTGAGTTCGAGGCGGGCGAACTCGCGCTGCACCGGCTTCTCGAAAGGCAGCGGGAGTTGCTCGAGGTACCAGTCGTACAGCGGCCGGTGGCTGTCGAACTCCAGCGTGCACAGCGAGTGGGTGACGCCTTCGATGGCGTCGCTCTGCCCGTGCGCCCAGTCGTAGGTGGGGTAGATGCACCAGGAGTCGCCGGTGCGGTGGTGGTGGGCGCGGCGGATCCGGTACATGACGGGGTCGCGCAGCTGCATGTTCTCGTGCTGCATGTCGACCTTGGCTCGCAGCACGCGGGAACCGTCGGGATATTCACCGGCGCGCATCTTGCGGAACTCGGTCAGGTTCTCCTGGGCCGGGCGATCCCGGTGGGGGGACTCCACGCCGGGGTTGCCGTAGCCGCCGCGCTGGGCCGAGATCGTTTCCCCGTCCTGTTCGTCGACGTAGGCCAGGCCCTTCTCGATGAGCAACTCGGCCCAGGAGTAGAGCTGCTCGAAGTAGTCCGAGGCGAACACGACGGTGTTGGGTGTGAACCCGAGCCATTCGATGTCGGCCTTGATGGAGTCGACGTACTCGACGTCTTCGGTGTCGGGGTTGGTGTCGTCGAAGCGCAGGTTGCACACCCCGCCGAACTCTTGCGCGATGCCGAAGTCGACGCAGATCGCCTTGGCGTGCCCGATGTGCAGGTACCCGTTCGGTTCCGGAGGGAAGCGGGTCTGAACCCGGCCGCCATAGGTCCCTGCCTCGATGTCGCGACGCACGGCGTCGCGGACGAAGTCGCTGGCGGGGGCGGGGGTATCGGGAGTGGCCATGTCCTTAAAACTACACGGCCGGGCAGCCTGCCTCTGGAGGCTGCGCGGCCTTCGAGAGCCGGTGTCTCGGGCGCTGCTCAGCAGCGTTCGTGGCGGCCGGCAGTTCGGCGACGACGTCGTCGATCACGCTCGCGTCGAGAGTGTTGATTCCTTTGGCGCTGACGGTGAGGCGCACGTAGCGGCCCAGGCTGGGTACCCCTCACCGCCTGCCCTGCACGTTGGGGTCGAACCGCCTGCTGGTGCGTGCGGCGATAGGAGTGGGCGGGGTGACAGCCGTTCAGGCCAACGTCGATGACGCACCGAAGCGGCGCCCCCAGGCGCAGGCCCAGGGCGCGGCCTCACGGCGGTATCGGTGAGTGTGGCTTGGCCAGTACGCGTCCGGAAAGGTATACCGATCGACCCATCGCCTACACAAGAGCGATTGTGTTGTGAGAGTAACCAGTTCAGGTCTACAGGGCGACGTGCCTTGGCTCTAGTCTGGGCGCACACGCTCACCATTCAGCGGTGTCACCGGCATCCCGCCAGGTGTGCAGCACCTGTAGACGGAGGGGTAAACACATATGGAGACCCTTGTTGCGTACGCCGGGCGCCTAGCTGCAACGGAGGACGTTCGGGTTCGATTCGACCGAGTTGAGGAGCACTACCGCTCGAGGTGGCATCAGACACCACAACGCCATGACCTCGTCTCCTCTTCATGCGGGATGGCAATGTGGGCAGCCGCCGACTCGCCGTCGCGGTGGCAGCCCTGGGCACAGCGCGGACGCAGCGCGGTGGCCTCCTGCTACACGCCCCTGGGCGTCGAGCGGATAACGGCCGCAGGGGCGAACGAGGCTCCTTTCGAATTGGTGGACGCATTGCGGGCAGCCCCCGGGCGGATCTTCGACATCACGCCGCCGTTTGTGTGCGCTTCACTCGATGTCGAGGGTGATTCGCTCGATCTCTTCACCGACGCTTTAGGAGTCGGGCGTCTTTTCGGGGTCCGCACCGCGTGGGGGCACGTGTGGAGCAACCGACCGGTTGCGGCGTTGTTGTTCGCAGATTTTCCAGTAGTGCCCGATGCGGTGGGTTGGGCTCAGTCAGCGGTCGCCGACGAATTCTACGGAAACCGGACTCCGTTCCAAGGGGTCCGCGTCGTTGGTCCGGCGACCCGCATCACCTGGCGCCAGGAGCGCCTACTCGTGAACGAGCTCGATACGGTGACGAGCTGGCTCACCCCCCAGGGGCAGAACGAAGACCTGATCGAACAAGCCGCAGCCGACTTGACGTCGACCACCGCCTCCATCGGGCGGTGGATGAAGGGGACCCCCGTCATCGACCTCAGTGGCGGACGAGATTCCAGGCTTGTCGCCGCAGGATTCCTCGCTGCCGGCACTGACATGGTGCTGCATTCGCACGACGCGGTTGCCGACGACCTGAAGGTGGCTCTGGAACTCGTGGCACTGCTCGATCGAGATATCGAGCACGATGTCGAACACATGAGCACGGGAGGTGTCGCAAAGCCGCAGCCGCTCGCAGCCGCTGACGCGGCGCGCGCGTGGCACCGCCACGCTGAAGGGCTCCGCCCCGCGACCTTCCTGCATTACCCCGTGCCGGAGAGTCTCGATGGAGATCGGCGAGTGGCCGTCGGCGGTGCCGGTGGCGAGGTCGCCCACTCTTATTACGGCACCTCAGCAGATGCAGTATTTGCCAACCTGGATGATGAACTGCGCGCGGGTATCGAGAACCCCGTTGACTCGCCGCGTGTGCTGCGGCAGTTCGCTGAGCGGATCGTGCGACGGCACTGCCCTGTCCCAGGCGTTCAGCGGGAGGCTCGGGAAGCACTCACCGAACATGTGTTGTGCGTGCTCAACCGCATTCAGGAAGCGGGCGTCTACGGGCCCAACGCTCTCGACCATTTCTACGTCCTGGAACGGATGCGCCGTTGGGGCACGACGGCGGAGCGGCACGGTGTCATGTCTCCACTACTCACACCCAGTTTCCAGCGAGCTGCTTTGGCGTTGCGCCCGGAGCAGCGCCGTACGAACGCATTGCACCGGCAGCTGACGGAGGCTTTGGTTCCGCGCTGGCGGGGTGTGCCGTACTTCCCGGGGGAGATGACTGCGCAATCACCCCAACGGCGCGCTCCCGCCAGGATCCTGCATCTGGCCGATTGCACCGACGCATCGTCCATCGAAGCAGTGTTGGCCAACCCCGACGAATGGCACTACCCATTCGACCCCGCGCTCATGGCAGAGATCTGGCGTGGCTCCGCCCGGCACGAAACCTCCGCGGCACAAGAACGGTTGGTTCGCAGCGCCGTGTGGCGCGCGGCCTTCGCTGATATTGCGGCTGACATCAACGGCACGCCGCGGCCGCACCGTGAAGGCTGCTTACCACCTCCGCCGGAACCTGCACCCGCACCTGCACCTGCACCCGCACCTATGTCTGCTTTAAAGACGACCCGATCGGTGGTCCCGGAAACTCGGCCTGACCCCACGATCACCGCGCTGCTGTTGCAAACTCAGGCTGTCCGCCGCCTCGTGAACAGCCGGGCGTGGGTGAGCGTGCGAGACACCCTTCCCGGGCGCCGGCTACGACGGTTCTTTGCTGTTCGTCGTTGAGTGAGGGTGACGAGCCCGGGCTCGGGCTCTCGCCGCGCGTTGGTCAGTCGTCGCCGTGGCCGTTCATCGCGCCAGTGCTGGGGATCGAGTCACGGTCGAACGGGGTGCGCTGATAGACGTAGTAGTTCAGCCAGTTCGCGTACAGCAGGAACGCGTGCGACCGCCACGTCATCCGCGGGGTGCGGGTGGGGTCGTCGTCCGGGAAATAGTTCGCGGGCACGTTGATGTCCAGGCCCCGTGAGATGTCGCGCTGGTACTCCCCTAGCAGGGTGTCCCGCTCATACTCGGGGTGGCCGGTCACGAACAGTTGTCGCTGGTCGCTGCTGGAAACCAGGTACACCCCTGCCTGCGGGGATGAGGCGACCAGCTCCAACCCGTCTGCAGCCTCGATGGCGGCCACCTCGATCCCGGTGTGACGCGAGTGCGGCGCCGGGAACACCGCGTCGAAACCCCGCACGATCGGTGAGTTCGGCAAGTGCACGTCGTGATCGAAGATGCCGAACATCTTCTCCGGCAGCGCATGCTTACCGACACCGAAGTGCCGGTACAAGCCTGCTTGCGCGCCCCAGCAGGTGTGCAGCGTCGAAAAGACGTGCTGCGCACTCCAATCCATGATCTCGCACAGCTCGTCCCAGTAATCGACCTCCTCGAACGGCATCAGCTCAATGGGGGCGCCGGTGATGATGAGGCCGTCGAACTTCTGATCCCGCACCTGGTCGAACGTCGTGTAGAACGCGTCCAGATGTTCCGAGGCGGTGTTCTTCGACTCGTGCGAACTCATCCGCAGCAGACTCACATGCACTTGCAGCGGCGTGTTCGACAACAACCGCAACACTTGGGTCTCGGTGTTGACCTTCGTCGGCATGAGGTTGACCATCGCGATGTGCAGCGGCCGGATGTCCTGATGGTCGGCCCGCTCCTGGGACATCGTGAAGATGTTCTCCTCCCGCAAAGTGGCGCGGGCCGGAAGATCACGGGGGATGGTGACGGGCATGGGGCACTCCTAGCGATGGCGGCTACCTCTACCTGTAGGTCGAGCGCGGCATCCGATGTCTGAGGTAGTCACATCCTGAGATGCGGCCACGCGCCCCTGCCACTCCCCGGGGGCGACGAACGCCGCCCGAACCCAGAGGAATCCTCGGCTCGGACGGCGCCCGTCACGCTCATGTTGCTGCTGCCCTGAGGTTCAGCGCGGGCAGCGGGCGGAACTCAACGGCACACGCCGTCCTCCCGCGCCGCCTGCGCCACCGCAGCCGCCACGGCGGGTGCGACGCGGTGGTCGAACGCTGTCGGAACGATGAACTGCGGGTGCAGGTCCTCCCCGACCACGTCGGCGATGGCGCGCGCCGCAGCGAGCTTCATGTTCTCCGTGATGGTGGTGGCGCCGGCATCCAGCGCGCCCCGGAAGATGCCGGGGAAGGCGAGCACGTTGTTGATCTGGTTGGGGAAGTCGCTGCGACCAGTCGCGATGACGGCGGCGATGTCCTTGATGAGTTCCGGGCGGATCTCCGGGTCTGGGTTGGCCATCGCGAACACGATCGGGTCCGAAGCCATGCTGCGCACGTCCTCGACCGTGAGCAGGTTGGGGCCCGAAAGACCGATGAACACGTCGGCACCGGTGATGACGTCGGTGATAGAGCCAGCGATCTTGTCCGGGTTGGTGTTCTCGGCGAACCACTGCTTGGAGGTGTTCAGGTCCTCACGCCCGGTGTGCACGGCGCCCTGCCGGTCCACGCCGATCAGGTTGCTCACCCCGGCAGCCATCAGCATCTTGGAAACCGCGACCCCCGCAGCGCCGACCCCAGCGACGACGACCTTGAGGTCCTCGTGCTTCTTGCCGACGATGCGCAGCGCGTTCTCCAGGCCTGCCACGGTGACGATCGCCGTTCCGTGCTGGTCGTCGTGGAAGACCGGGATGTTCATCTCCTGGACGAGCCGCTCTTCGATCTCGAACGCCTCCGGGGCGGCGATGTCTTCCAGGTTGATGCCTCCGAAGGTCGGCTCCAACGCCTTGACGATCGCGATGATCTCTTCGGTGTCCTTGGTGCGCAGGCAGATCGGGAACGCGTCGACGTCGCCGAACCGCTTGAACAGTTGCGCTTTGCCCTCCATCACCGGCATGGCGGCCTCCGGGCCGATGTCGCCCAGCCCGAGCACGGCGGTCCCGTTGGAGACCACGGCGACGGTGTTCTTGCGGATCGTGTACTCGAAGGACTGCGACACATCCTGGGCGATCGTGGTGCACACCCGGGCGACGCCGGGGGAGTAGGCCATCGCGAGCTGGTTCATCGTGTTGACCTCGACCGAGGACGTCACGCGAATCTTGCCGGCCTCGTGCAACTTGTGGGTGCGGTCTTCCCACTCGATGATCTGTGCACCCTCGACCGACTCGATCGCAGCGCGCACCTGCTGCTGATGCTCGACACTCGAGCAGTAGATGATGAAGTCCTCTTCGAGGTAGGCCGTCTTCATGACGAATCCCTCGAGGGCGTTGATGTTACCGCCGGCCTCGCCGATGGCTACGGCGATGTGGCCCAGGGTGCCTGGGCGGTCAGCCAGGCGGACACGGGCGCGGACGGAATAGGCGGGGCTGGTGGACGTCGAAGACATGTTCCTGACCTTAGCCCCCCGACAGTGGGTGAGACGGAAGTTTCACGTGTCGGTCCTCACGTATCGGCTCCCTGCACCGGCCTCGACTGTGCATGCCCACTCTCCCCCGCGAGGACAACAGCATCTTTCCGGTGTTCTGCTGCTCCGAAAAGGGATGGAGAAAAGCCGGACAGCTACCCGCCCCGCCGAGCGCAGCCTGCGGCGCACACAAGGCCCGGACGTAGCGCATGCGCTGAAAAGGCCGAAGACCACACAGCGGGCGCGGCCCCCACGGCCGCGCCCTGAAACGTGTCAGTGAGCAAATTCGCCCGCCCCCAGGCGCCCCAAACGTCAGCACCATTGCCCAGTTCTGCACGTGAGCAGCGATCCCCATCGCCGCTTTCGGCGCCGCGACTCCCCGGTCGCTTAACCCTCAGGCAGCGCTCCCCGCCGCTGCCTTTCCTGCTGCGGCTCCCCAGCCGTATTCCCCCACTCGGCGATCCCCATCGCCGTTTCCTGCCTCGACCTCTCGGTCGCCTTCTTGCGCGGTCCCCGCCGCGCACCCCAGCCGTTTCGTCGTGCTCGGCGATCCCCATCGCCGTTTCCTGCCTTGACCTCTCGGTCGCCTTCTTGCGCGGTCCCCGCCGCGCACCCCAGCCGTTTCGTCTTGCTCGGCGATCCCCATCGCCGTTTCCTGCCTCGACCTCTCGGTCGCCTTCTTGCGCGGTCCCCGCCGCGCACCCCAGCCGTTTCGTCTTGCTCGGCGATCCCCATCGCCGTTTCCTGCCTCGACCTCTCGGTCGCCCTCTTGCGCGGCCCCCGCCACGCACCTGTTGCGCTCCCCAATGCGTCCTGCCCGACTCCCCACGAGTCGCTGGTGGCGATTCCCCAATCGCCCGACACCCCCGAGTGTCTTCCCCTTCGCCGCGTTCCCCTTGCGACGTCACTGACCATATCGACCGTCCAAGACACTGTTCAAGTCATTCGACCTGGTCAAGCGTTCTGAACGGGCCTTCTTGTATGCAACGTTTTGAGTCCCGGGAATCAGCAACGCTATTCGGCAGTGCCCTGCAGTGGATTTTTCTGGCCCTCATTGCCATGGTCAGGCGGTAGGGCTCGGCTATCGGGCCGGCAGTGGCGGCGCAGCCCCGTCCGCTGGCCTCCTTTGGGCCCCCGAACTCCTTGTTCGGGCGCCAGCGCCGATTCAACTGTCGGTACCGCCGATCACGCGCTGCCCTCTTGGCAGTCCAGCGTGCTGCGCCTGGGTCTGTGGCGCAGGCCCAAGCCGGGATCGACGGGCCCCGGCATTAGGGCGCGGGCCCGCCAGATCGACGGCATCCAGACTGCGGGTCGCCCTACCCCGGCGCGGCTGTGGTGAGAAGGTAGGGGTATGCCAGCTCCGGAGATCAACTTCTGTCGGCGTTGCGGTGCCAGCATGGTGCCGGGTATCCCACCGATGGAGGACCGGGAGCGGGCCATGTGCCCGTCGTGCGACTACATCGACTACGTGAACCCGGTCAATGTGGTGGGCACCGTCCCGGTCTGGGACGACGGGACCGGGCAGCTGAAGATCCTGCTGTGCCGAAGGGCGATCGAACCGCGCCTGGGGTTCTGGACCCTGCCGGCTGGCTTCCTCGAAGTCGGCGAGACCTGCGAGGACGGCGCCTGGCGCGAGACTTGGGAGGAGTCCGGGGCTCAGGTCGAGATGCAGGGGCTGTATGCCGTCCTGGACGTGGTGCAGGCCGCGCAGGTGCATCTCTTCTACCGCGCCCGCATCGTCGAGGCTAACGGGCTGCAGCCTGGGCCGGAGACGTTGGAGAACCGGTTCGTCACGGTCGAGGAGATCCCGTGGGACGAGATCGCCTTCTCCTCCGTGCGGTGGGTTCTGCAGGCGTGGGTGCGTGACGCTAAGCGCGGCTCTTTCGGCGTACACGCCGAAACCATCACCTGGGAGTTGCTGAGCGGCCCTCATCCCGACGCTGCCGAGAGCTGATGGCAGGAGCCGGTCCCCACGAGAACTGCTCGGGGGCGATTGTCAGCCTGTCCCCAGGGTCAGGCCGGACCGAGCTAGCTCGTAGGCGACTGCGAGCGCCGGTGGTCGCAGTACAGCACGAACCAGACGCCGAGCGCGGTCAGCAACGTCACGACTGCGCCCACGGCCGAGGTCAGAGCGACCCCGCTCTCGAAAGCGCGACGGGTGGCCTCGACCAGGCTCGATTCCAGCACCGGCGACAACTCCGGGGCCTTACTCATGGCGCTGCCGATGGTGTTCTTGGCGGCGGCCTCGGTCTCGGCCGGCAGGCCCGCGGGTAGCACCAGGAAGGCCCGGTAGCGCCAGGTGAGCAAGCTGCCCAGAACGGCCACGCCCAAGGCGGCACCCAATTCGTAGGCGGTCTCGGAGATGCCTGAGGCGGCACCGGCGCGCTCGGGTGGCACGGAGGCCAGGATGGCGTCGTTTGTCAACGTCTCGGCCAGTCCGGCACCGGCGCCGACGAGGGCGAACACCAGGACGATGACGATCCCGGGGGAGCCGACATGCAGGGTGGTGCCGAGTAGGTAGCCGCCGCTGGCCAGCAGGATGCCCAGTGGCACGAGGTGGCGCACCGGCACGACCTTTGCCAGGGATACCGCCAGCAGGCCCATGGCGATAGAGGCGATCGCGCCGGGGATGAGCGACATGCTCGCCTCCAGCGGAGCCTTGCCTTCAACGAACTGCAAGTGTTGGGACATGTAGAAGATCAGCCCGGCGAAGGCGAAGACGCTCATGAAGTTCGCGGCGACCGACGCGGCGAAGACGGGACGGGTGAACAGGCGCAGGTCCAGCAGCGGGTCTGGGCGGTGGATCTGGCGGTGCACGAAGGCGGCGCCGACCAGCGCACCAAAACCGAGCGAAGCGATCGCGACCGGGTCCAAGCCTTGCGCCGCAACGTGTTTGATCCCGAAGACGAGCGGCAACATCGCGAAGATGGACATCAGGACGCCGACGGGGTCCAGGCGGCCTGCATTCGGGTTACGCGATTCGGGCAGCAGGAAAGGTGCGGCCACGAGCAGGATGAACACTGGCGGCACTGAGACCAGGAAGATCGAACCCCACCAGAAGTGCTCCAGGAGCCAGCCGCCGACAATCGGCCCCAGCGCTGACCCGCCTGCGAAACCGGAGGCCCATACCGCGATGGCCAGGCGCCGTTCGTCATCGTTGACGAAGACGTTGCGCAGCAGCGACAGGGTGGAGGGCATGAGCATTGCACCGAAGACCCCGAGCAGTGCGCGGGCCGCGATGAGGTGCAGCGCGTCGGGGGCGAACGCCGCATAGAGGCTGACGAGCCCGAAGCCTGCCGTTCCGATGAGGAGTAGGCGCCGCCGCCCAACCTTGTCGCCCAGCATCCCCATCGTCATGAGCAGCCCGGCGAGCATCAGCGGGTAGATGTCGACGATCCACAACAGGCCGGCCCCGCTGGGGTTCAGCGCGGCAGACAACTGCGGGACCGCGAACGACAGTGCGGTGTTGTCAAGACTGACCACGAGCACCGGGAGGATGAGAACGAACAACGCCAGCCACTCGCGCAGGCCTGCGCGAGGCGGCGCGGTTGGGGCGGGGCTGGGGGTGAGGGTGTTCAGCGGCATAAGGGTGCTCCCGAAAGCGACGATGGGGTCGAGCCGGGCTGCATTGCCGGGTCATGGAGGGGTGACGGTGTAAACCGTCCAGACGGTACAGTACGCGCTGTGGGTGCACTTTCCCAACAAGGACGCACGCATCATCGCCGTGCCAGGTGGCACCCAACCGCGCCGTGCAGAGCCGATCGAAGGTATGTGAGAGCCACACGATGAGCAGCACCCGGGATCGAATCATCGACGCGCTGCAAGAAGTCCTGGCCCAAGACGGCCCAGAGGGGGCCACGCTGGAAGCGGTCGCGGCTGCGGCCGGGATCTCCAAGGGTGGTCTGCTTTACCACTTCAAGAGCAAAGAAGCGCTCTTCAACGGTCTGTTGGAGCGGCTGCGCGAGCTGGGGGCCCTTGATGTCCAGCGATGCCGCGCCTCGCACGATGGGCCGGTCGCGGCCTACCTTCGTTCCTCGAGTGTGGTGGGCGATGAATACACCAGTACGGTCCTGGCGGCTCTTCGGCTGACCGGCACCAGGGCCCTGGATGTGGAAAGCGCAGTGTCGGCCTCGCTGGACTCCTGGGGGCCGATGCTGCTGGAAGCTGTCGGCGACCCGGTGCTGGCCCGACTGGTGCAACTTGTCGGGGACGGGCTGTATCTTCACGCCCTCTTCGGGGAAGAAGCCACGGCGCTGGATCGCCAGGTCATCAGTCGTCTGGTCGAGCAAGCCGCCACCGCGGCAGGGTAAATCCTCTACGCTCGCAGCGAGCACCGTGAAATAAGGAGACTCTGCGATGACGCACGAGAGCCGGTTCGACCCCTGGACCTCCCATCAGGTCATCACGATCAGCGACGAGAGCGTCGGGTTGCGTGCCGTCATCGCGCTGGACGATCTTCGCCTGGGGCCCGGTTTCGGCGGCGTGCGCATGCGCCCCTACTCCGATGCGTATGCCGCTATCGATGAGGCACAGCGCTTGGCGCGCGCGATGACGTTTAAGCACGCCCTGGCGGAGTTGCCGTACGGGGGCGCGAAGTCGGTGATTGTCGATGACGGTCGGGCCCGTGACGCCGATGCTCGCCGCGCATTGTTCGAGCGGTTCGGGGACGCGGTCGCGGCCACCGGGGGCCGGTACATTCCCGGGGTCGACATGTTCACCACGTTGGCCGACATGGCGGTCATTCGCTCGCGCGGCGCGACCGTGTACTGCGCCGACGCTGACCCTTCGCCGTGGACAGCGCGCGGTGTGTTCGCGGCGATGAAAGCAGGCGCCGCTGGTGTGCTCCAGGCGTCGTCGTTGGACGGGCTCGTCGTCGCAGTGCAGGGCGTCGGCAGCGTCGGTGCGGACCTGGCGCGGCTGGCTGCCGCAGACGGCGCCCGGCTCGTCGTCGCCGACATCGACCCACAGCGGGCTGCCACCGTCGCCGAGGAGGTCGGCGGGTCGGTCGCGTCCGTGGAGCAGGTCGCCACGACGGCATGCGACATTTTCGCGCCCTGCGCGGTGGCACGCGTCATTACGCCGAGCGTCATACCGGCACTGAGCTGCCGGCTCATCGTCGGGGCAGCCAACGACACTCTGGACTCGCCCGAATGCGACGAGCTGCTTCGGGAGCGTGGCATCACATTTGTGCCTGACTACGTGGCCAACGCGGGTGGCGTCATCCACGAGCATGCCCGGGCGCTGGCGTGGGCGCAGGCCGACCTCGAACGCGCAGTCGAGGCCATCGGCCGTCGCGTCACCGGCCTCATCGAGGAGGCCGGACCCGGTGGCAGCCTCGTCGGTGCAGCGCTGGAGCGCGGTCGCCGCCGGTTGCGCGCCGCCCACGACTAGGCGACCGCGCCCCTCAGACCATGGGAGCGAAGAAGAATGTGTCGCGGGTGGCGAACAGGCCGTCCGTGTCGAAGGTGTAGAAGTCCGCGAACCGTAGCGAGACGCGCGAGCCGTCTTTCAGCGTCCCCCTGAAGTGGCCGTGCACCGCTACCGAGTCCGCGCCGACGACGGTGTGTTCGACGTCGTGCGCGCCTTCCTCAATGACCCGCGCGCCCTCGTAGAACGCCCGAAGTGCATCGCGGCCAACCAGCGGCTCATAGCCGGGGCGGCGGTAGATCGTCGTCGGTGAGAACAACGCGACGAGTCCGTCGACGTCGCCTGCGTCGACGAGTCGGTAGTACAGGTGGACGCTGCTCGGGTCGGCACTCATCCCGACATTCTTGCGGCATTTCGCCACTGGGTCCGTCTGTACGGCGACGGCGGCGTGTCTGGTCTGACAATGATGCGACAGCCTATGTCGCCTACCCTGCTCACATGCCGATGAACTACCGCACGTGCCCGGGTCAGCTCTCATGAGTGGCGGCTTGGTTGCCCTGCTTGATGACATCGCCACGATGGCGCGTCTGGCCGCAGCCTCCGTGGACGACGTCGCTGCCGCTGCCGGACGTGCCAGCGTCAAGGCTGCTGGGGTGGTTGTCGACGACGCCGCGGTGACCCCGCGCTATGTCACCGGCTTCAGTGCCAAACGCGAATTGCCGATGATCAAACGTATCGCCATCGGCTCGCTACGTAACAAAATCATCTTCATCCTCCCGGCCGCTCTGCTCCTCAGTCAATTCGCGCCGTGGCTGCTCACTCCGCTGCTTATGCTCGGCGGAACTTACCTCAGTTTCGAAGGTGTAGAGAAAATCTGGGAAAAGGTCTCGGGGCACGAGGATGAGGAAGCGGAAACCCCGGCCACCTTGCAAGGGCCGGAGCGCGAGGATCAGATGGTCAAGAGTGCGATCCGCACCGACTTCATCCTTTCTGCCGAGATCATGGTCATCTCTCTCAATGAGGTCGCTGCCGAAGGCCTGGTTTCTCGTGCCGTCATTCTCGTCGTAGTCGCTATTGCTATGACGCTGGGCGTCTACGGGGTGGTGGCGATCATCGTCAAGATGGACGACATCGGGTTGAACCTGGCCGGGCGTCAGTCATCGTTCCTGCGCAAGATCGGCCGTGGGCTCGTGGCGGGGATGCCGGGGCTGCTCAGCTCGCTCGGCGCGATCGGCACCGTGGCCATGCTGTGGGTCGGCGGACACATCCTGCTGGTCGGGACCAACACCCTGGGCTGGCACCCGCCGTACGGTTTTGTGCACCACCTGGAGGAAGTTGTGGCACACGCCACCGGACCCTTCGGCGGCTTCCTCGGTTGGATGACCAACACCATCGCCTCGGCCATCATCGGCCTAGTCGTGGGCTCGGTGGTGGTGGCGATCATGCACCTGGTCCCACGTAAGAAGGGGCAGCACGTCCAGGCTCACTAGGGGCGTTTGCGGGTAAAAACCCTGGTCGCCCAGGGTATCTGGGGATCTTCGGCAGGTGGATGGCGTGGGCGCGCCCAGGTCTGGGTGAGAAAATGCCAGTCCGCTGAAGCACACAAAGCACTAGCTTTGTCGCTAGGGTGCGGGCGCACGCCATCCAATAGGGGGTTCCCACCTGTGTCCACTGACAGACCACAATCGATGAGAGGGCGGAACCCAGCCCGGTTGAGCCGTAGGCGGTTCAACCAGTTGGGTCTCGGAGCGCTAGCTGGCGCTGCCCTGCCGAACATCGCAGCCTGCAGTGCTCCCTCCTCGGACGCCGTGAACAGCCAGCTGGTGCACGGCGCCACCGGGGGCGGGCTGAAGGACACCCTCGACCCGCACTTTCCGGTGACCATCCCCGACATCGCGCGCGTGCGGCAGCTCTACGAATCGCTGTACCGATTCACCCCGGACTACAAGATCGAGCCTGCGCTAGCAGAAGAGATCACACCGAATACTGACGGTTCGGAATGGACCATTCGCCTGCGACCCGACGTCCGCTTCCACAATGGGCGTCCCGTGCGCGCTGCGGATGTTCGAGCCAGCCTGGCCCGAATGCTCAACCCCGAGAGCCCGGCGCCGTTCCTCACCGACCTGCTGCCCATCGCCGACCTCCAAAGCAGCCGGATCCTCGACGAGCGCACGTTCCGGTTCAAACTCAAAGCCCCATATGTCATCCTCGATGAAATGCTGGCCAACTATTCGGTCGGCATCATTCCGGAGGACTTCGACCCGGCTAAACCCATCGGCACCGGTCCGTTCAAGGCCGACGTATTCGTGCCCGGCCAACGCAGCCGCTTCGCTCGCAATGACGACTATTGGGGGACACAAGCCTCCTACGACGAACTCGTCATCATCGACTTCACCGATGACGCGGCCAAGGTCAACGCGCTCCTGGCCGGACAGTTGCAAACCATCGACAACCTGCCGACCTACCTCGTGGAGGCTATCGGGCGCCAAGGCGCCAAACCCCTCATCTCCGAGACTGGCGGCTGGGTCCCGTTCACGATGCGGGTAGACGTCAAACCGTTCAGCGACAAACGGGTCCGGAACGCATTGCGCCTCATCGCCGATCGCCAGCAGATGATCGATCAGGCCTTGGGCGGGCACGGGCGCTTGGCCAACGACGTTTATGCCCCGTTCGATGAGGCGTACCTGGGCGACAAACTGCCCCAACGCGAGCAGGACATCGACCAGGCCAAAGCGTTGCTGCGGCAAGCCGGGGCTCAAGACCTGCAGGTCGAGCTCGTCACTTCCACCGCAGTGGGTACCGGTGGGGTGGAATCGGCGAGCCTGTTCGCCCAACATGCCCGCAAGGCCGGAGTGGACGTGCGGGTCAAGAAGGTCGACCCGAGCGTCTTCTACGGCGATCAGTACCTGTCCTGGACCTTCGCCCAGGACTTCTGGAGCACCCGCAACTACCTGTCACAGGTGGTGAACTGCGCGATGGTGGATGCGCCGTACAACGAGACGCACTTCAACAACGAGCGTTTCGCCGGCCTCATCCGCTCCGCCTTCCGGGAAATGGACCCCGAGCGTCGGCGCATGCTCATGCAGGACGCCCAACGCATCGAATACGAGGAGGGTGGCTACCTCATCTGGGCCTTCCAGAACCAGGTCGACGCCTACGGCAAGTTCGTCACCGGGGTCGAACCCGCGCGTGAACAGCCCGTGTCTGCGTATCGCTTCAACACGTTCCGTCCCGTGGAGGGATCATGAGTACCCCCGGCGAACCCATGAACGCCACCACGCCGACAGGGCCCGACCCGGTCGGCGGCCCCGCCACTGGCGACGAACCCGCCCCCGGCGGTTCGGTCAGCGCCACGATGACCCAGGACCCGCCCCGGCGCACCTCACGCGGCCCCAGCAAAGCCTGGGTCTCCTGGCTCGCGCGCCGCGGCGGACTGGCCGTGCTGACCCTGTGGTTGGTCTCGCTCATCGTCTTCTTCGCCACCTCGGCGCTCGGTGACCCGGTCCGCGCCATCCTGGGCAAGGACTTCGCTGTCAGCCCTGAGCGGGTCGCCGCTATCCGCCAAGCACTCGACCTCGACAAGCCACTCCTGGAGCGGTACTGGATCTGGCTCACCGACCTGTTGCGCGGCAATCTGGGCACATCCCTGGCCAACGGGGTGCCCGTCTCGGAGCTCATCGGTGACCGGGTGATCAACAGCCTGTTCCTCGTGCTGCTCGTCGGGCTCATCATGATCCCGCTGTCCATCGGTCTGGCTGTGCTGTCCGCGCATTTCCGCGGCGGACCGATCGACAACGTCATCCAGGTGATCACCTTGGCGCTGGCGGGAGTACCGGAGTTCGTGACCGGAATCCTGCTCGTCGCCTTCTTCTCCACCACGGTCTTCACCATCTTCCCGGCCGTCACAGTGCTGCCAGTAGGCGCTCGGCCGTGGAACAGTCCGATGTCCATGGTGTTGCCGGTGGCGACCTTGGTCGTCGCGCTGGTTCCCTACCTGACCCGGATCCTGCGCTCGACGATGATCGAGGCCCTGGACTCGGACTATGTCGAACTTGCCCGGCTCAAAGGCATCCCTGAGCGGCGAGTGCTGCGCCGACACGCGCTGCCGAACACGACCGTGCCCACCATTCAGGTCACCGCGCTGCAGTTGGCCTGGCTCGTCGGTGGTGTCGTGCTCATCGAATACTTGTTCAACTACCCGGGCATCGGCGCGACCCTGGTGGATTCGGTACGTAACTCCGACTTCCCCATGGTGCAGGCGCTGACCATGATCATCGCCGGGGCGTACGTGATGGTGAACCTCATCGCTGACGTGCTGTCGATCCTTGCGACGCCGCGGGCCCGAACGGAGATGGCAGGATGAGCACTCTCAGTAACTTGCTCAAAGACCCCAAGATCGCAATCGGGGCGACGCTGACGCTGCTCATCGTCGGGCTGGCACTGCTCGGCCCGATCATCGCCCCTTACGGCGAATACCAGATCGTCGGCAAACCGTTCAGCCACGAGGGCAGCTTCCTGGGCACCGACTACCTCGGTCAGGACGTGCTCTCCCGGGTCATGCACGGCGGAGCCTCGGTGCTGTTCATCTCCCTGGTCGCCACGATCGGCGGGGTGCTCTTAGGCGTCATCGCCGGAGTGAGCGCCGCCTACGCCGGCGGCTGGCTCGACGAAATCGTCATGCGCCTGGGCGACGTCCTGCTCGCCTTCCCACAGGTGCTGCTGGCCCTAGTCGTGTTGAGCGTTGTCGACTCCCCGACGTGGTGGATGATCGCAGCATTGGTCGGCGTCGCTCACGCTCCGCGTGTGGCGCGCGTTGCCCGCGGGGTGGCGTTGACCTACGTGACGCAGGACTTCATCGCTGCGGCCGAGGCCATGGGGGAGTCGCGCTGGCGGATCGCCGTCTCCGAACTCGGCCCCAACCTGGTCGTTCCGCTGCTGGCCGAAACCGGTCTGCGGCTCACATACTCCATCGGCATGGTGGCCGGTATCGGCTTCCTGGGCTTCAGCACCAACCCGGGCGCAGCGGACTGGGGGCAGATGACCAGCGAGAACAGGTTGGCCTTGCTCGTCCAGCCCTGGGGTGTTTTGGCCCCCGTGCTCCTCATCGGTTTGTTCACGATCGGGACAAACCTCATCGCTGACGGTCTCGGCGAACGCAGCGCAAAGGGGACATCGTGAACGTGAACGTGCAAGAAGCAGTCTGTAACGTCGAAGGCCTGCGGGTAAGTCTGGGCAAGACGGCCGAGGCTGTCGACGTGGTCGAGAACTTCGACCTGAACTTGGTGCCAGGGCAGATCGTCGGCTTGGTCGGGGAGTCCGGTTCGGGTAAGACCACCTCCGGCACCGCGCTGCTGGGCTACGCCCGCACCGGCGCCGACATCACCGGTGGTTCCATCCAGGTGGCCGGGCACGACATCCGTTCGATGAGCGTGGATGAAGTGCGCCGGGTCCGCGGCGTGGAGATCGGCTACGTGCCTCAGGACCCGAGCTCGGCCCTGAACCCCTCGCACCGCATCGGCGCTCAGCTGCGAGAGTTGCTGGACCTGCACTCGATCGGCACACCGGCAGAACGCGACGCGGCCGTGCGGGAGATCCTGCCCGAAGTCGGGCTACCTGCCGACGACGACTTCCTCGCCCGCTTCCCCCACCAGCTCTCCGGGGGACAGGTGCAACGAGTCGCGTTGGCCATGGTGTTCCTGCCCCGCCCGAAGGCACTCGTCCTGGACGAGCCCACCACGGGTTTGGATGTGACCACGCAGGGGATGGTGCTCAAGACACTGTCCGAGCTGTGCGCCAGGTACCAGGTCGCGGCGTTATACGTGACGCACGACTTGGCGGTGGTCGCCACGATCGCCGACCGGGTCGCCGTCATGTATGCCGGTTTGCTGGTCGAGGAGGGTCCGACCGAGCAGATCTTCAAGAACCCTGCCCACCCGTACACCCGGGCGCTGCTGCAAGCCATCCCGCATCTGCACGAGCCGTACCAGCTCAAAGGGATCCCGGGGCGGGCCCCAGCGCCGGGGGCGCGGCCCTCCGGCTGCCGCTTCAACGACCGATGCGGGTACAGCGTGCCGGAGTGCACCACCGTCGAACCGGTGATGATCGACACCGGCGGCGGGCAGAGTGCGCGATGCATCCGGCTCGATGAGTTGCCGGCGTGGGATCCAAGCGATCGCCTAGTGCGCGACACCGACCCCGACGCCGCTCGAGACGTCATCCTCGAAGTGGCCCAACTCGATGTCTTCTACGGTCGCACCCACATCGTGCACGATGTGTCATTCGACCTTGCCAAGCGGGAGGTCGTCGCCCTCGTCGGTGAGTCCGGTTCGGGAAAGACCACCATCTCGCGTTGTGTGGGCGGGTTGCACCGCCAGTGGGAGGGCCAGATCCAGTTCCACGGTGAAGCCCTCGCCCAGGGCGCCCGGCGCCGCAGCGCCGACCAGCGTCGCCTGGTGCAATACATCTTCCAGAACCCGTACCAGTCGTTGAACCCGCGACGCACCGTCGAACAGATCCTCACCCGCCCGCTGGAACTCTTCGGGATCGCCTCCGGCGCCGCCGCCAAGGAGCGGGTGGCCCAACTCCTGGAAGACGTCCAACTGGGTGAGAAGGCGATGCCGTTGCGCGCCTCGCGGCTTTCCGGCGGTGAACGTCAGCGGGTGGCCATCGCCCGTGCGCTCGCCGTGGAGCCGGAGGTTCTCGTCTGCGACGAGATCACCTCGGCCCTGGACGTCTCCATCCAAGGTTCGATCGTCGATCTGCTCACCCGCATCAAGCATGAACGCGGGATCTCGATGCTGTTCGTCACCCACGACCTGCCGTTGGTGCGCACGATCGCCGACCGGGTGCTCGTCCTGCAGCACGGCCGGGTCGTGGAGTCAGGGCTCACCGCACAAGTGCTGGACGACCCGCGCGAGGAATACACCCGCACGCTGGTGGCCAACACCCCGACCCTGTCCTCACGCCGCAGCGGCTCCTCCGTCGGCACCGGTTCGACTTCGCGCAGCGGCTCGACCGTGCACGAGCTGTGAACCGGCTCAGCGTAGCGAGCTGATGAGCTGGCTGAGGGCGTGCGCGCCCTCAGCCAGCGCCTCGGCGAAGGCGTCGATCCCCTCGCAGCGCTCCTGGTGGTAGCTGCAGAAGAACTCGTAGTGGGCCGGGAGCGGGCTGTACCCGATGCCGATGCCCTCGCCCGAGGTAGGGGCGAAGGTGTACCGGGCGAACTGGTCTGCGCCACCGAGGGAACTGGTGGAGAGGAAATCGGTGGTCAACCGGCGGTAGGCCACATCTGCGAACAGAGCCGGCTGCAGACCGAGCCCGTCGGCCTGAACGCGCAGGCCGAACAGGTGCCGGTCGACGCCCTGACCGGTCTTGCACCACTTGACCCGCTGGCGATGCTCGGCCAACGCAGCCTCGAGTTGCGCGCGGGTCGCCGAGCCGGTCATCAAGGCCTGAGCCAACTCCACC
Source organism: Gephyromycinifex aptenodytis (assembly GCF_012277275.1). Lineage (GTDB taxonomy): Bacteria > Actinomycetota > Actinomycetes > Actinomycetales > Dermatophilaceae > Gephyromycinifex > Gephyromycinifex aptenodytis. The sequence goes on from NZ_CP051155.1 coordinate 2,584,879, forward strand.
GCAGGCGTGGAGTTCGGCCGTAGCGTCTCGGTACGCCCGGCCGTGAATTCGCGCATGTCGACCGCTTCGTAGGTGCTGCGCAGGTGACCGTAGGTGCGCAATTGTCCGAACAGCATGATGATCTGCTGGCAGGCGTCATGGCTGAGCCGCAGCCCCGCTACCGCGGGCGTCGGCATCGCATCCACGGTGACGGTGCTGACCTGATAGGGCTGGGCCTGCTTCTCGTACCAGTCGATGTCGCCGGCCAGCCGGGACCGCTCGTCCTGCGGCATCACCCAGGTCAGCGCCTCCGGTGCCGCGGCGTCATCGTCATTACCGCCAGCGCCCTGGTCGGCTGAGGTGGCCTGCTGGGCGAGGCCCACTGCGGTCTGCAAGGTAGCGCCGTCGACGGTGCTGTGCTCGACGTGCATGCCGACGTAGTCATCGGCGAGGTTGACCAGGTAGCTGGCGGGCTTATAGGCCCAGGTCTGTCCGTAACCGAAAGCCGAGCGGCGCAGGTGAGCCTCGGTGTCACCGGTTTCGTCGGTCAAGGTGAGGACGAACAGTGCGTCGGTGAGCCGCTGGTACACGGCTGCGTTCTCGGGGTCTTCCAGCAGGTGCAGGTAGGAGGAGGCGCGCTCGCTGCCAAGGTAGGACCAGGCGGGGAAGGGCGCTGCGTCGGGGCGTGGCGCGGCGTGGATCTGCTCCAGCTCTGACTCCAGGCTGCGCACGGGGCGGATCTGGCCGTTGCTGTCACTCAGGCGCACCGCGTAGGCGCAGCCGTCATCCAGCACGACGATCTCGCGGTCCTCAGCCTCGGCCCGGCCGGGGCGCACCTCATCCTGATCGGGTTGTGGGTGGCGTAGACCGCCCGCGAGGTACTGCCATTGGCGCATGCACAGCAGCTGCCCGCGGGCGTCCTTCTGCTCCCCGATCTCACCGCGCAGGTAGGCCAGGTGAACCTGCCCCATCCGGTGCGCCAGGTCGGCGGCGCGCGCGATCCCCGACTTCTCGCTGGGCCAGGTGATCTGGAAGCCGACGTTGCTCAACAGCGGCAGCGGCTCGCGCCCGGTGAGGTAGCCGAGCAGCCAGGTGGTGGACAGCCAACTGTTCCCGTCGCCGTTCTCCTTCTTGGCATAGGCCAGTAGCGCCTCCTGGCAGGCAGGACCATCCCCGGCAGCGAATTCGTCGACGACGCGGCGGGTGTTCTGGAACTCCTCGGCGCTGAGCAGCGGGGCGACCACATCGAGGTAGCGCTGCAGGGTCTGGTCCAGATCGGGAACGGGCAGGTGCGTCATTTCGGGGGATCCTTCGCCTCCACGGGTGGCGCCGGTGCGGCGTCTCCTGTCGAATCCTCGCTTACCCGCAGCTGCGATGGGGCGTTTTGTTCACCCCAGGATGCGCCGCGGCACCAAAATGGGCCGGTGCGGGGTTGCCCCGAACCGGCCCACCTGGTGTGCGCGCTAGGTCAGCGCAGGGTCTCCGGGCCCCAGATGCGCTCGATGTAGTCGCGCATCGAACGGTCGGAGGAGAAGAACCCACCGCGGGCGATGTTGATGATCGCCGAACGTGACCAGGCGTCGGGGTCGGCGTAGGCAGTCTCGATGCGCTCCTGGACCTCCAGGTAGGAAGCGAAGTCTGCCAGCGCCATAAAGCGGTCGTTCCACAGCAGGTCATCGACGACCGGGCGGGCCGCGTCGGCGTCCCCACCGGTGAACGCGCCACTGGCGATCAGGTCGATGGCGGCCTTGAGGCGCTCATCCTGCTCGTAGACGGCGTGCGGGTCGTACCCCATCGCCTGTCGCTCCGCTACCTGCGGCTCGTCCATTCCGAACAGGAAGAAGTGCTCATCGCCGACGAGTTTGCGAATCTCGACGTTCGCGCCGTCGTCGGTGCCCACGGTCAACGCGCCGTTGAGCATGAACTTCATGTTGCCCGTACCCGATGCTTCCTTGCCCGCCAGCGAGATCTGCTCGGACAGGTCAGCGGCCGGGATGAGCTTCTCCGCCAGGGTGACGTTGTAGTTGGCGGGGAAGATGATCGACAGCCGGTCGGCCACCTTCGGTTCGGAGCGGATCGTGGCGGACACCGCGTTGATGAGCGCGATGATCTCTTTGGCCATGAAGTAGCCCGGGGCGGCCTTGGCGCCGAAGACCACGGTGCGTGGGGTGACCTGTTCTGGGGCGAGGCGCCCGGTGGTCAAACCTTCGTACAGCGAGACGACGTGCAGCAGCTTCAAGGTCTGCCGCTTGTACTCGTGCAGTCGCTTGACCATCGCGTCGACGAGGTGGTCGTCAGCCAGCTCGATACCGTCGCGCAGGACGAGCAGGTTACGCAACCGGGTCTTGTTGGCAGCCTTGACCCCGCGGAAGATCTCCCGGAAGGAAGCGTCCTCGGCCAGCGGTTCGAGCTCGCGCAGCCGTTCCAGGTCGGTCACCCAGCCGTCGCCGATCGCCTCGGTGATGGCGCTGGACAGCGAGGGGTTGGCGTGCCGGATGAAGCGACGCGGCGTGATGCCGTTGGTGACGTTGGTGAACTTCTCCGGCCACATCTGCGCGAAGTCGACGAGGACCTTGTCCCGCAGCAGCTGAGAGTGCAGCTCGGCGACACCGTTGACCTTGGTGCCGACGACGGTGGCCAGGTGGGCCATCCGGATCGTCTTCACGGCGCCCTCGCCGATGATCGACATCCGGCGCAGGCGGTCGTGGTCGCCCGGGTAGGCCTCGCGCACCTGCTCCAGGAAGTGGGTGTTGATCCGGTAGATGATCTCCAGGTGGCGGGGCAGCAGCCGTCCGAGTAGGTCGACCGGCCATTCCTCCAGCGCTTCGGGCAGCAGCGTGTGGCAGGTGTAGGCGAAGCACTGGCTCGTGATGTCCCAGGCCTGTTCCCAGCTCAGCCCGCGCTCGTCCATCAGCAAGCGCATGAGCTCGGGGATCGCGATGACGGGGTGGGTGTCGTTGAGCTGCCAGATGACGCGTTCGGGCAACGTGGAGACGTCGGCCCCGCCCAGGGTCCGGTCGATGAAGTCCTTAAGCGAGCAGGCGACAAAGAAGTACTGCTGCTGCAGGCGCAGTTCGCGGCCCTGCGGAGTGGAGTCCTCAGGGTAGAGAACCTTGGTGATGTTCTCGGCGAAGGTCTGCGCACGCACAGCCTGCGCGTAGTCACCGGAGTTGAAGATCTGCAGGTCGAACGCGTTGGTGGCGCGGGCGCTCCACAGGCGCAAGGTGTTCGCGACGCCGTTGCGGTAGCCGGGGACCATGTAGTCGTGGGGGACACCCAGCACGTTCCAGGCGGGTACCCATTCGGTGTGCTCCTGGCCGTTCTCGTCCTGGCTGCGTTCGGTGTGCCCGCCGAAGTTCACCTTGACCATGTGATCGTGCTGGAGCACATCCCACGGGGAACCCAGAGAGAGCCAGGCGTCGGGTACCTCGACCTGGCGTCCCTTCTCGAAGGTCTGCTTGAAGATGCCGTACTCGTAACGGATGCCGTAACCGATGCAGGCGACATCCATCGTGGCCAGCGAGTCGATGAAGCAGGCGGCCAGACGGCCGAGGCCGCCGTTGCCCAGGCCCGGCTCGACTTCCTGGGCCCGCAACTGGGCCAGGTCGAGACCACACGCTTGCAGGCCCTCAGCGGCAATGTTCTCCAGGTCTGCGGCCAGCAGGGCGTTGCCCAGTTGGCGGCCCAAGAGGAACTCGGCCGAGAGGTAACCGACGATCTTGGTGGGGTTGGCCCTGCGGCTCTTGGCCGTCTCCAGGCGGTCCGCCATGAGGTAGTTACGCACCGTGCGTGCCAGCGCCAGGTACTGGTCGTTGACGCTCGAGCGGTCCAGTGTGATGCCTTCGCCGTAGTTGAGCTCCTGCAGGAACTCACGCACGAAACCGTCGACGCTGCGCTCGGGGCGTACCAGCCCGCGCAGAGCGACCGGGTGGGTCACCGCTCCGGTGGGGCCCATCGCCTCATCCGCCATCATCGGCGTCTCGTCGGCCGGGGGATTTATCGGCGAGATGCTCTCGCTCATGTTCGTCACGTGTGGACTCCTGGGTCGGGTACTCGGCCGGCCTGCAGGGTCAGCGCCATGCAGGTCATGCTTGCTCTAGTGTCCCCGTCGAGAGGACAGGGAGTCGAATTGGAAGCCATGCAGTCGGCTCAGCGGGCCAACATTCACCCGATAGCAGACTCCCCGTTGCACAACCGGGCGTCCGCGGGTGCTGTTCAGAGGCGCTCTCAGCTCTTGCGGTACAGCTTCTTGGATTGGTAAACGGGTTCGGTGGTCACCTGAACCCCGAGGCTGCGGAAGATGCCCTCGTCGACGGGCCCGAGGATGACGCTGGAGTGGACGTCGCAGCCGCGCAGCTTGGGCAGCTCGGCCAGCGCCCGGCGGGCGTTCTCGTCGTGGTTGGCGCCCACCGACAGCGCGATGAGGACCTCATCGGTGTGCAGGCGCGGGTTGCGGCTGCCCAGATGTTGGGTCTTCAGCGTCTGGATCGGCACGACCGTCTCCGGGGAGAGCAGACGTACCTTGTCGTCGATGCCGGCCAGCGCCTTCAGGGCGTCCAGCAGGATGGCCGAGCAGCAACCCAGCAGTGAAGTCGTCTTGCCGGTGATGATCCGCCCGTCAGGCAGTTCGATAGCGGCCGCTGGACCCTTGGTGCGCTTGGCGGTTCGCAGCGCCGGCTCGACGACGGGCCGGTCCTCGGAAGTGATTCCCAGCCTGCTCATCAGCAACGCGATTCGCTCGGACAGCACCGGTTCGAGGGCGTCACGGCGCTCGATGGCCAACGTGCGGTAGTAGCGTCGGATGACTTCCTGCTTGGAGGCCGCCCGGCAAGCTTCGTCGTCGCTGATGCACTGCCCGACCATGTTGACGCCCATGTCGGTGGGCGACTTGTAGGGGGAGCGCTCCATGATCCGTTCGAAGAGCAGGTTGAGCACCGGGAAGATCTCGACGTCCCGGTTGTAGTTGACGCACTTCTCGCCGTAGGCCTCCAGGTGGAACGGGTCGATCATGTTCACGTCGTCCAAGTCGACGGTGGCGGCCTCGTAGGCGATGTTGATCGGGTGGTCCAAGGGCAGGTTCCAGATCGGGAACGTCTCGAACTTGGCGTAGCCGGAGGGGATTCCGCGGCGGTGATCGTGGAAGAGCTGGGACAGGCAGGTCGCCATCTTGCCGCTGCCGGGGCCGGGCGCGGTGACCACGACCAGGTCGCGAGTGGTTTCGATGTAGTCGTTTTTTCCGTACCCCTCGTCGCTGACGATGTGTTGCACGTCGTTGGGGTAGCCCTTGATCGGGAAGTGTCGGTAGACCGTCAGCCCAAGCCGTTCGAGTTTGCGTTTGAACGCTTTGGCGGGCTTGTTGTCGTCGGTCATGTGCGAGATGACGACGCTGCCGACGTGCAGCCCGCGGGCGCGGAACTCGTCGATGAGGCGCAGCGCGTCGGCGTCGTAGCCGATGCCCAGGTCGGCGCGGACCTTGTTCGCTACGAGGTCGCGGGCGCTGACGACCACGACCATCTCGACTTCGTCCTTGAGGGTCTGCAGCATGACGAGTTTGTTATCGGGGGTGAACCCCGGCAGCACCCGGGAGGCGTGGAAGTCGTCGAAGAGTTTGCCGCCGAACTCCAGATAGAGCTTGCCGCCGAACTTGGCCCGTCGGGCGTTGATGTGCTCCGCCTGCAGCCGCAGGTATTTCTCGCGATCGAACCCGATCGTCTGTGCGCCCACGCGGGCCCCCTTCCGACCTGCCGGAGCTTACCGGGGTCGGCTGAAAGTGTTGGGGTCCAGGGGGCTCGGGGAGCGTGTGTGCTGATCAGAGGCCTGCTCGGTCGCGTCGTCCCAATTTCAGAGCCAACGCAACCCCGGCGAGGGCGCCGAAGAGGTGGCCTTGCCAGGAGACGCCTGCCTGCACCGGTAGGACGCCCCACAGCAAAGAGCCGTACCCGGCGATGACGAGCAGCCCGGCCAACGCCGAGGCCAGACGTCGGGCGGCGAAGCCGTAGACGGCCAGGAAAGCGGCGTAGCCGTAGACGAGTCCGCTGGCGCCGATGTGCACGCTGTTCGACGCGCCGGTGAGCCACACCCCCGCCCCGCTGAGCAGGATGACGCCGATGGTGACGGCCCACAGGTGCCGGGTGCTCAGCGCCAGCAGCGCTCCGAGTATGAGCAGCGCGGTCGTGTTGGCGATGAGGTGCCCGAAGCCGTGGTGCAGGAAGGGGCTGGCCACGATGCCGGCCAGGTGGTCCAGATGGCGTGGCCGGATGCCGTACCGGTCTAGCGAGAACGGGGTGAGCAGGTCGAGGATCTCGCTGGCCCACATGAGAGCGACCATCACCAGTACCGGAACGACGCGGCGCCACCACGCACGCGGGGCGGGGCGGGCAGCGGTCCAGGAGGTGGGGCGGGTCGGGCTCATGTTCTTCAGGATGCCGGAGCGCGCGCGAGGACGGTGAAGGTAGACAACGCCGGGCCCGGTCATGATCGATGTCCTCGGTGGCGGGTCGGTACCTACTAGATCGTGGCGTTGTCGGGATGAGCTTCTTTGTGCATCGCGGCGGTGAACTTGGCGGTGCGTTCTTCGTGGGTGAGCAGGGAGCACCAGGAGCAGTACTGTCCGTCGGGCACGACGTACCAGTGGCAGCAGCTTCGCCGGTCGAAGAACAGGCGCTGCCCGAGGGGCCCGTCGAGATAGCGGAAGGTCCCGGAGCGGGCCAGACCGGGGCGGGTGGCCAGCAGCGCTTCACCTTTGTCGCGCACCTGCGCTGCGGGGAAGTGTTTCGACAACGAACGAGCTGCCCCCGCGATAGCGGCGCCCATGTTGCCCCACAGGTTCGCCATACCCACCCGGGCCACCTCGTGCAGCGACTCGGCGACCACAGCCAGGTGCTCATCGACAATCAGCTGCACCACCTGCTCGGCGTCGACGTCGCGCAGCACCTCCGGTTGAGGGAGCAGCAGCCTCGTCGGGCTACCCCCGGTGACCAGCACCTGCACCGAATCCAGGCGCAGCTGCGGCACCAGATCCTGCGCGACCCACGCAGCGACCGCCACCCCCGCCACCCGGTGCGCGTAACGCTGGAACACCAGCGATGCCGCATGCCGCCCGTACGGCAACCCCCGGGCCTCGGCGTGGCGCCGCACGAACTCCTCAGGCACCCCAGAGTCCGGGCGAGCCAGGTCGGCCGCCGAACACACCGCACCCAACGGGTCATCCGCCACCTGACGGCGAGCAGCGGCCACACAGTCCGGGCCGAGCGCCAGTGAGAACGTTCCCGCCCAGTCCGCCATCCTCGCGGCAAGCGCCTCCAGGTCGCTTCGCGGTTCCTGCTCAAGGCTCATGCCGTGCTCCTGTCGTCAAGGTTCTGCGGATGCGCGTCGGTGTCGAGAATCCGGGGCAACACCACGGTGCGACCCTCGATCCGGTGCACGCTCACGGGAGTGCCGTACACCTGCTCCAGCAGGTCAGTGGTCAACGCCTCCTGCGGCGGGCCCGCCGCGACAGCCCGGCCGTCCAGCATGACCAGCACCGTGTCCGCGAAGGCCGCCGCAAGGTTGATGTCGTGGACGATCGCCAAGACCCCGGTGCCGCGCTCGCGGGTCAACCCGCGCAGCAACCCCAGGATGTCGACCTGATGGCGCAGGTCCAAGGCGCTGACCGGCTCGTCGAGCAAGAGCCACGGGGTCTGTTGGGCCAACGCCCGACCGATGAGAACACGCTGGCGTTCACCGCCGCTGAGCATGTCCAACCGGTCCAGGGCGCGATCGGCCAGATGCAGGTGATCCAACACCGCGACGACCTCGCGGCGTACGTCACTGGTGCGTTCCCGCTGTCGGGTCCGTCCCGTCGCCACGACCTCATACACACTCAGACCGCTCTCGGTCACATGAGTGGACTGCGGCACGTACGCCAGATGGCGGGCCCGCTGGCGCGGCGACATCCGCAGCAGGTCCTCATCACCGTGCAGCACCTGCCCCCGGCGTGGGGTGAGCACCCCGACCAGGCACTTCATCAATGTGCTCTTGCCCGACCCGTTCGCCCCGAGCAACATCGTCAACTCGCCGGGGCGGATCTGCAGCTGCACCTGTTCCAGCACCGCACGACGACCGTAGGCGAAGTCGAGATCGGTGACGGTCAACGCGCTCATGCCAAGGCCCCCGGTCGCTGCCGCACGATGAGCCACACGAACAACGGCACCCCGACGAAGGAGACGACGATCCCCACCGGAATCGTCACCGGAGAGAACGCGACCCGGCCGACGTGATCGGCCACGACCAACAGGATCGCTCCCAGCAGCCCGGCCAACGGCAACCGGTAGCGGTAGTCGTGCCCGACGATCATCGCGGCCAGGTGTGGCGCGACCAGACCGACGAACCCGATCACGCCGGTGAAACTCACGACGGTCGCCGCAAGGAAGGTGACCCCGATCCCGGCCACCCCGCGCAGGCGGCGCACCCGCACCCCGCTGGCCAGGGCGCTCTCTTCCCCCATCGACAGCAACGTGAAGGAGCGGGCTGCGAGCAGGGCACCAGGGACCGCCACGCACAACAGACCAGCGAGCGCCCCGATCTGCAGCCACGAAGCCTGACCGAGGTTGCCGAAGGTCCAGTTGACGACCGCTGCCAACTGCTGCTCACCGGCGATGTACTGCATGGCGGCGTTCATGGCCGAGAACAGATAGTTCATGGCGATGCCGGTCAACACCAGCGCCATGCTGCCCAAGCTTTTGAGCCGGGCGATCCCGAACACCAGCACCGAACACAGCACGGCCCAGGCGAATGCCCCGAGGACCATGGCCAACTCCGTGGAGGCGGCCACCTGCCACCCGAAGACGATCACCGTGGCAGCCCCGAACGCCGCAGCGTTGGCGATGCCTGTCGTGAACGGGCTGGCCATCGCGTTGCCGGTGATGACCTGCATCGTGATGCCGCACAGCGCCAAAGCAATCCCGGCCAGACATCCCATGACCACCCGCGGACCGCGGATCTCGGTGAAGACGATCCACTCCGTGCGGGACAACGGCTCACTACCGGTCGGCACGCCCAGCCAGGCCAGCAGGCGCGCCGGGGTGACGTCGGCGATTCCGTTGAACGAACTCACCCACATCACGGCGAGCAGCACCAGCGCGGCTACGACCACGGTCAACGCAGCCAGCCACTGCCGCCGGGCGACCACCTGCTCGGCGGCGGCCCGACCGGCCGCCGCCGAAGCAGACTCAGGCAGCACCGGGCGTTCCGGCCCGGAATGTGTGGCCCTTGATCGGGGACTGACCCTGCATCTGCATCCACTCATCGAAGATGGCGTCCGGGTCGATGTCCTTCATCTGCTCCGGGTAGAGCCACTTGGCGGTGTAGACGGTGCCGATCACCTTGCCGAGTCCGCCGTGCGCGAACCCGGTGGCGACGTAGAGGTTGTTGTTCTTCACGGCCTTCAACTGCGACCAGCCGGGACGCGATGTCATCTCATCGACGACCTCCTGCATCTCCTGCGCCGAGGGCGGCGTCGAGATGCCGGTGTTCTTCAGCGCTTTGCCGGAGGTGGTCTTGATAATGAGGTCGGGATCGCCGCTGAGGACCTTCTCGGGGTCGATCGTGTCGCCGGTGATTGACGGGTCACCGAAGAGGTTCGTCGCGCCCGCCGACACGAGCATGTTGTGCCAGCCGTCGTTGGAGGTTCCCGGGATGCAGGTCGTGAACGGGTCGCCGTACTCCCAGTACACCGTCTTCTTCGGGGTGATCGAACCTGTGCGCTCCTTGACCTTGTCCAAGGTGCCGGTGAAGAAAGCGTTGACCTTCTTCGCGCCCTCCTCGTTGTCGAAGACCTTGCCCAGGATGTCGACCTGCTTGGGCAACTGGCTGTTGTCCCAACCGGTCACCACGACGACCTTGATCCCGGCCTTGTCGAGTTTGGCCGCGTCCTGCTCGTAGGGGCCGTTCTTGGGGGTGATGAGCACGTCGGGGGCCAGCGTGATGATCTGCTCATAGTTGAGCTCACTCTGGCCCTTACCGATGACCTGATCGGGGTCGAACTGCTTCCAGTACTTGCGATCCTGGGCGGTGTTGGTGTCGACGGCGATCACCTTGTCGATGCTGCCCATTGCTCGGATCAGCTCGCTGTTGTACCGGTTGGCCACGACGGCTTTGGTGACAGGCTTGTCGAAGGTGACGTTGCGGCCCACGTCGTCGACGACGGTGAACGACTGCGTGTTCGTGGATTCGGGGCTCTGGGCTTCCGGCGAGGCGTTTCCGCACGCCGCCAGGGTGAGGGCGGTGACAGCGACCAGGACGGTGCCGGTGCCTCGGGTGAGAACCACGCTGTTTCTCCTTCGCGTCGCGGCGGCTACGAACACACGAAGAGCAGGGCAGGCGTCACTGAGCGGTATCACGAGCCGACCATCGCCCGTGAGTGCCGAGAAGTACGCAGACCCGGGCCCGTGCGCGAGGCTCGTCGTCGCCAAACATGTCGGCAGGTTTTCGGACTCGGGGTCTGCTCGACCGCGACGCCTTCCCAGACCCGAAGACCCAGTGGCTCATGCCGCCGCCGATCACCCTTACCGCTGCGCGTCAGTCCCGGAATCGCACCGGGTTCCCTGTGCACCTAGGGGTGCCACCGACGCCAGCACGCTAGCACGCACGATCGTCCGCGATTGGCTCCTGCGACAGGTGAAACCGGGCAGGACTCCGGGCGTTCGAACCTGGGCAGGCGAGGTGCTCGGCTGCGCGCCACAGGCTGCCGACGGCGGCCTGAGTCGACCGGTTCACCGGCCGCGCCCCGCGCCCTGGATGGCTCTCTCTTCCACGGCCATCCAGGCCCGGCCTGAGGCGTGGTCAGCGCCCAGTCGGCTGGCGCGTACCCTTCTCCCCGACTCTGCTACACCACCGGCGGCACGCTGTGCCGAAAAGGAGCACCCATGTCGACGTCGCACAGCGACACCGCGGTAGGGCCCCGCGACGAGGACTACGCCTTCGAGGCGGTGCCGCTGCAGGCCCGCCACGGGTTCTGGTCCGTCGGGTTCGTCATGCTCGGCTTCACCTTCTTCTCGGCGAGCATGAGCGTCGGTGCAAAACTCGGCAACGGTCTCGACCTCGGCGGATACGTGCTCGCCGTGCTCCTGGGGGGAACGTTTCTCGCGGTCTACACCGGCGCGCTGGCCTACCTCGGCGCCCGCACCGGTCTGAGCATGGACCTCATCGCCCGCCGCGCCTTCGGTGAGCAGGGTAGCTACCTGCCTTCGGCCCTGATCTCCCTGACGCAGATGGGCTGGTTCGGGGTCGGGGTGGCGATGTTCGCCATCCCCACCGCGGCGATCCTGTCCGTCAACCCCTGGGTCATCGTGCTCGTCGCGGGCGGGCTGATGACGGCCTCCGCCTACTTCGGGATCCGGGCCATCGAGATCGTCAGCTACATCTCGGTGCCGCTCATCGCGGTGCTCGGCACCTGGTCGATGATCTCGGCGACCCATGCCGGGGGAGGGCTTGCCCAGGTCTTCGGCGGCGCTACCGGGATGCCGCTGATCACCGCCGTCGGTCTGGTCATCGGCTCGTTCATCTCCGGCGGCACCGCCACACCGAACTTCACCCGGTTCGCGGCCACCCCGCGCAGCGCCGTCCTGACGACGGTCGTGGCATTCCTCATCGGAAACACGCTCATGTTCAGCTTCGGTGCTGTCGGTGGTGCCTTCACCGGCAAGGACGACATCTTCTACGTGATGATCGCCCAGGGTTTGGCGCTCCCGGCGATCCTCGTGCTCGGCGCCAACATCTGGACGACGAACAACAACGCGCTGTACTCCTCTGGGCTCGGTTTCGCCAACATCACCAAGGCGCCGCGTCGCCCGCTCGTGCTTCTTGCCGGTGTGGTCGGCACCCTGAGTGCGATGTGGCTCTACGACAACTTCGTCTCGTGGCTGAGCTTCTTGTCGGCGGCGCTACCCCCGGTCGGGGCCATCTTCATCGCTGACTTCCTGCGGCGCCGGGCCGCCTACGACCCAGCCGCGACGACCTCACCCGGGGTACGCATCGGTGCGGTCATCGGCGTCCTTCTGGGAGGCTTGGCCGGATGGTTCCTGCCGTTCGGGGTGGCCTCGATCAATGCCATGATCATCGCCCTGGTCTGCTACGCGATCGGTGACCTCGTGCAGGGGCGCACCCCGGTGGCGAGCGGCCCACGTGACCTCGATGACGACGACGACCTGGTAGAGGTAACCCGATGATGCTCGTTCACAACGTTCGCCTCCCCGAATCGCCTGAGCCGGTCGACGTGCGGATCGCCGAGGCTCGCTTCACCCAGATCGGTGCCGATCTAGGTGTCCACGACGGCGAGGAGGTGCTGGACGCTCAGGGCCGGCTGATGTTGCCGCCGTTCATCGAATCCCACATCCACCTCGACTCGGTGCTCACCGCCGGACAACCGGAGCCGAACCTGTCCGGCACCCTTTTCGAGGGCATCCAGAGGTGGGCGCAACGCAAGGCCACCTTGACCGTGGACGACGTCAAGGAGCGCGTCAACCGCGTCGTCCGCCAGCAGGCAGGCTTCGGGGTGCAGTTCGTGCGCACCCACGTCGACGTCACCGACCCACAGCTGACTGCGCTGCGGGCGCTGCTGGAGTTGCGCGAGGAACTTGCGGAGTGGATGACGATCCAGATCGTCGCCTTCCCCCAGGAAGGCATCTGCTCCTTCCCGGACGGCCGTGAGCTGATGACCAAGGCCGCCGACCTGGGTGTCGACGTGCTCGGCGCGATCCCGCACTTCGAGTTCACCCGCGAGTACGCGGTGGAGTCGCTGAACTTCGTGTGCAACCTGGCCGCCGAACGGGGCCTGCTCGTCGACGTGCATTGCGACGAGATCGACGACGAAGCCTCCCGGGGCTTGGAAACGCTCGCTACCCGCGCCTACGAGTTGGGCCTGGGTTCGCGCGTCACGGCCTCGCACACCACAGCGATGCACAGTTACAACAACGCCTACTTCACGCGCCTGCTGCGGCTGTTGCAGATGAGCGGCATCAACTTCGTCTCCAACCCGGTGGTCAACACCCACCTGCAGGGCCGCGCTGACACCTACCCCAAGCGGCGCGGTGTCACCCGGGTCAAAGAGCTCACCGAAGCCGGTATCAACGTCTCCTTCGGTCAGGACGACATCCAAGACCCGTGGAACCCGCTGGGCACCGGCAACTTGCGCGATGTCGTGTTCACCGGGCTCTACGTCACTCAGATGCTCGGGCATGAACAGATCGAGAATTCCCACCGGTTCGTGACCAGCAACGCCGCGCGCACGCTCGGCCTGGGGGATGAGTACGGCATCGAGGTGGGGCGCCCGGCCAGCTTCGTCCTGCTCGATGCAGATACCTGGTCGCAGGCGCTGAACTGGAACGCCGGCGTTGTTGCCTCCTACCGCAACGGGAAGCTCATCGCCCGCACCGAGCCCGTGCGTCGCGAGGTGCTGTTCTGAGTTTTGCCGCGCCGCGCCCCGTACGGGACGCGCCAAGGCTGTCCTTGGGTCAATTCACTTAAACGGCGCATGGAACGGCGCTATGCCTGGTTTCCAGGTGCCAGCCCTCAGGGCGGCGATGTCGCGCCCCAGCACCGCTACCGCCCTCTCGGCAGTGACGTGAGTCACCGATTCGGGCTGCTTCGTTGTAATTGGCATGCGTGCCAGGGCGGCTCGACCAGCCCACCAGAACTGGTGAGTGCGATGTCGACAACATGTTCGCGAGGTTGTACGCCCGACCTGGACGGATGACCGTTTTGCGTGCTTAATAGGGATATCCGAACCGGGGGAAACGGGGGAGATGTCGGCAGCTCTGAGGCCGACGGGGAAAGGACTGGCTGCGCTGGGGCGCACGACCAGCCGCGTGGCGGTTCGCCGCTCAAAGGGGAATTGATGAACGATCGATTTGCACATGTCCGTAAACACCAGCTGTTGATGACCGCGGCTACTGCCGCCTTCGCTGTTTCAGGATTGATGCCGGCCAGTGCCGCGCTCGCTGATCAGCAGCCTGCTACTCCAGCTGCCTCCTCGCAAGGGACGCTGACCGGCGGCTGGACCGACAATTGCAGCACGCTTCAGGTGACCAGCTCCGGATGGCCTGAGGACTACCGCGTCTACGTCCGCTGGTACACCAGCGCCGATTCCACAGACCAGCAGACCGAGATGGCTCCGGTGAACACGACCTGGTCGAAGCAGGTCGGCAGGAAATACCGGGGATTCTCCTACCGAATCGTGGATTCTGCAGGCAACCCTGTCACTCCGTTGCGGGATCAGGCCGCAGCCTGCGTAGTTGTGGTCAAGTCCACGTTGAACGTCGAAGCCCTCGATTGCACGCACGTCAAACTGGGGTACGACCACGCCAACCCCGAGGTCTTCCGGTACGTCATCACGACCGGTGGGGTGACGACCACGCTGCCGTTGAGCGAGACGTCCTTCACTGCGGAGCCGGGTGCCACAGTTCGCGTGGATCTCGCCTGGCCGGAGCAGAAGTACATCGCGGATACCAAGACGGTGACGCTGGCTGACTGCCCCGCACCCACACCCACAGATGAGCCGACCACGCCGGCCCCGACGCCGACCACGCCGGCCCCGGCTCCGTCGACGCCTGCTCCGGCTCCGTCGACGCCTGCTCCGGCTCCGTCGACGCCTGCTCCGGCTCCGTCGACGCCTGCTCCGGCTCCGTCGACGCCTGCTCCGGCTCCGACGACGCCTGCTCCGGCACCGACCACTGCACCTGCGTCGCCGGCACCGAGTGTGCCCAAGCCAAGTACTCCGGTGCCGCCGCAGACAGCGCCAACGCAGCCCACGCAGGACACTCGCCCGCCGAGCGCGGTCGTGCCAGCTCGGCCGACGACCCCGATGGTCAAGCGCACCTTCCAGGTCGACCGATACATGCCGCGAACCCGGGCCCAAGCACGTGTCGTCGCCCGTCTCGATGACGACCGTCGCTTGCGATACCGCGAAGATCGTCCGCTGTGGGGTGCGAGCCGCTGGCAGTTCGTCACCGTGAGTGTCCCTAAGGACGCTTCCAAGGCCCAGGTTCTGCGAGCCGTGAACAAGGCCACGAACTCCGCCGTCGGTGACATCCGCACGACCAGCAAACTTGGCTCGGCGCGTCCAGGCTCCTCCTACACCGTGGCGTGGGAACTCGCGCCCGGAGCGGATCGCGCCCATGCCTGGGGGCTCAACAAGTCCCGTGCCCAGGTCTTCCTGGGGCGCAGCTGATCTGGCTCGGTGCTGAAAACCTAAGCGGCGCAAGGCCGGTCTGATGCCTGGTGGAGGTTTCGAGTGCAACATAAAGGGTGCACGGAGACCAACCTGCAGCACAATGGATCCCATGATCCGGGAACGCGTGCTCGAAACCTCCGCCGGCACGTTCGGAGCCATCGACTTCGGTGGCGAAGGACGCGACATCCTCATGCTTCACCAACTGACGTCGAACGCTCAGGTGTGGGTCCCGTTGGGGGAAGAGCTGGCCAAGGTTGGCCGAGCCGTGGCAATCGACCTTCCGGGTCATGGACGCTCTGCTTTACAGCACGGTGGGTTTGACCGCATCACCGATGACCTGCCGCTCATTGTGGAGGCGTTGGGGATGACACGGCCCCTCGTCTTGCTGGAGCAGGAAGAACTTCTGATCCTGTCACCGGATCGCCTGGCCGGGCTCGGCGGCTGCGGGTTCTTCTTGATCGGCTTGAGCTCCTGCCGTCGTGGCGAAGAAGCAAAGGCCGAATGGCGCGAAGTGGTCGGGCCTAACTCCCTCGAAGTGTGGCGGGAGCGGTTCGGGCTGTTCGCTACCGGCTCGATGCAGGAGCTGCAGGGTTACGTGGATCGGACGGTCCAGCGAGCCTCCACCGATTGGGTCAACGAGGGCGTTGCGCCGAACCAATACCGTGCCTACCTTGAGCGGAACATCACCACGACTGAGGACGGTTGGAGGCGGCGCCCGCGCCGCGACGTGCTCGAGCGGGCCCTCCACCACATCGCCGAAGGCGTCCACGGTCTCGACCTGCTCGATCAGGTTGATGCACCGTTGTGGATTGCGGCCTCGCCGGTAAACCTGTGCGCAGAAGAAGTGGCGACCCTCAACGAGTACGCGGCCAACCGAGCTAATTGCCGGGTCATCTTCGTGCGTGGCGGCCAAGTTGTTGATTCTTTGGACCCTCAGGATGTTTCTTCGGCTGTCGCCAGAATGCTCGAGGCGACCGAGGGCTGAGCGGACTCCGGCCCCGACTCCTCATCCGCTGCTCGATCGCGCAATCAATGCCCGCACCGGTGCCCCCGGGGGGGGCATCTGCGGTTAGTTTGCGGCCTCGGGCGGGGCAGCGTCGTCACGCGCCACCGGCTCCACCCTGGCCTGCTGCCAGCCGTGGAAACACCCACGATGGCATTGCAGGGTCGGCAGCAGGTGTACGGCACGCAACCCGATGGCGGAAGAGCTGATCGTCGGCGGTAGCGTCAGGGTTCCTCCCCACATTCTTGAGTAAGGCTTCCTATGCAGCGCCCTGCCCTTGACGGCTCGACCGCGGTACCGGCGACCGCCACCCTGTTCGCCTCGAACGGGCTCGTCATCGGTGTCTGGGCGGCGTCGCTGGCGGGCTTGCGTGAACGCCTCGACCTCTCCAGCTCCCTGGTGGCGAGCGCCCTGGTCGTGCTCGGGGTCAGCGCCATCGTCGGCATGCAGGTGGGCGGCCGACTCGCGGACGCCCTCGGGGCCCGCCGTGTTGCTCTGGCGGCGCTGCCAACGCTCCTGGTCGGCATCGCAGTGATCGGTCTGGCGGCCTCCTACCCGTGGCTGCTGACCGGGGCAGTGGTGCTGGGGCTGGGAAACGGCGTGATGGATGTGTCCATGAATGCGATGGGTGTGCAGGTGGAGAAGCGCCGACCCAAACCAGTCATGAGCTTCTTCCACGGCATGTGGTCGGTCGGGAACTTCTCCGGTGCCGCATTGGTCCTGCTCGCCTCCCTGGTCCTGCCTGAGCGGGCGGTCCTGGCCGGGTGCCTGCTGGCGGCAACGATCGCGCTCGTCAGCACCGCGGTGCTCTCCCGCATCACCCCCGAAACCGAGATCGTCGCGCACGTGGATGAGTCCGGGGCCAAGACCAAGGTTCCCGGCTGGGCCTGGCTGTTGGGTTTGATGGCTATCGCCTTCGGCTTGGGTGAAGGCACGGCGATGGACTGGTCCGGTATCCACGTCACCGATGTCGCGGGCGTACCCGCCGTGCAGGGATCCATGGCAGTCACCGTCGTGGCCGCGTTCATGGTGATCATCCGGCTGCTGGGGGACCGCCTGGTCGCGCGGTTCGGGCGGCGCGCCGTGGTGCGTTTCGGCGGTATCTGCTCGGTAGCCGGCTATTTGACAGTATCGATAGCGCAGCCTTTGCCGGTCTTGCTCATGGGCTGGGCGCTGGTCGGGTTCGGCATCGGGATGATCGCCCCACAGGTGTACGCCGTCGCGGGTCACGCCGGGGGCGGGCGGGTGCTGGCAGTCGTGGTCACCTTCGGTTACGCCACCTTCTTGGCGGGGCCTGCTGTCATCGGGTTCTTCGTCGACCACATCGGCGTTCAACGCACCATGTTCATCCCGGCCCTGCTGCTGTCCACGCTGCCGCTGCTGGCCCGCGTCATCCCGGCAGAGACCGAACCGCAAACACCTCGCTGAAGTTCGGTGGGCGCGCCGAGCGCTCCCGCTACGTGCACACGTCGCTCGCAGTAGCACTCATAGCGTGGGCCTTTGCGCCGATGTAATCGCCGACACGTCGCGCGAGAACCGGGCCCCGCTGTACCGATCCCTGCCTCACCGCGATGCGCCATGACAGAACGACTCGGCCCGCGGGCCTACCAGAGCAGGGACAGGGGAGCTGTACGTGTCAGCCTTCAAAGGTGGGATTCAGACCAAGCTGTTGTTGATGACCCTGCTTGCCGTCTGCGGCATGCTCGCCGTGATCAGCATCGCTGCCGTTCAGCAGCGAAACAGCATCGCCGAAGAGCGCCAGGAGCGCATCAAATCCGTCGTGGAGACGGCGCATGGGGTGCTCGACTTCTACGGGAAGCAAGCATCCTCAGGGGTCATGAGCGAGAAGCAAGCCCAACAGGCAGCGCTGGCCACACTCAAGCAGATGCGTTACGACGGTCAAGAGTACTTCTGGGTCAATGACATGCATCCCCACGTCGTCATGCATCCGATGAAGCCCGAACTCGATGGCACGGACGCTTCCACGATCAAAGACCCCAACGGGGTCTTCATCTTCAAGGAGTTCGCCCAGACCGTTAAGAGCAGCGGGTCGGGGTTCGTGCCCTACATGTGGCCCAAGCCGGGACAGGAGGAGCCGCAGCCGAAGATCTCCTACGTCAGCGGCTATCAACCGTGGGGTTGGGTCGTCGGGTCAGGGGTGTACACGGACGACATCACCGGCGCGGCTTGGGTCTCTGCGCTGAAGTTGGCGCTGTGGTCGTTGCCGTTGATGCTGATCGTGTGGTTCGTCGGCTCCAGGCTTGCCGCCAGCATCATCCGGCGGGTGCGCAGCGCCGCGCAGGCGTTGGAATCAGCCGACATCACCCATCGCTTCCCGGTCAAGGGTGACGGCACGGCGTTGGACGACCTCAACTCCGCCCTGAACGCCACCCTGGATCGCGTCGGTGGAGTCATCGAGCGGGTCGAAGGGACCTCGCGCGGGTTGGTGGAGGCCTCCGGTTCACTCCGCGGCGCTGGGGAACACATCGAACATTCCGCACAGGGGACGTCGGCGCAGGCCGGTCGGATGCTGGGCGATATCGACGGCATCCGTGACGGCGTCGAGACGGTAGCTGCCGGAACTGAGGAGATGGGGGCCTCCATCCGCCAGATCTCCGAGAGCGCGAACGCTGCCGCCCGGGTCGCCGCGGACGCGGTCCGCACGGCCGAATCCACCAACGCGACGGTGTCCCGCTTGGGAGAGTCGTCCAAGCGGATCAGCGAGGTCGTCCAAGCCATCGGCGCGATCGCCGCTCAGACCAACCTATTGGCGCTCAACGCCACCATCGAGGCGGCGCGAGCCGGTGAGGCAGGCAAGGGCTTCGCTGTGGTCGCCGGCGAGGTCAAGGATCTAGCCCAGGAGAGCGCCCGCGCCAGCGAGGACATCGGTGATCGGGTGGCTTCGATGCAGACCGAAGTCGCGCAGGCCGTTGCGGCGATCGGGCAGATCGCCTCGATCATCGGGGAGATCAACGATTACCAGACAGCCATCGCCGGAGCCGTCGAAGAACAGACGGCCACCACCGCGGAGATGAGCCGTAGCGTGCAGGGCGCTGCAGCCGACGGCCGTTCTGTCGCAGACGGAGCCCGTGGTCTCCTCGGCAGTGCCCAGGGCACGGTGGGCGAAGCGGGGGAGATCCGTGCCGCGGTGGACCGGTTGGAGGCAATGTCGCAGGACCTGCAGACTGCAGTGTCGGCGTTCCATCACTGAGTGATCGGGGGGCCGTGGTCGGTCTGAGACGGCAACTCAGCGTTCCGCGTCAGCCGGGCCGCCGACTGTTCGGCTGAGACAAGGTTCGACCGCATCCGGCCAGAGCCGTTCCAGGAGTCCTGACTGTGAGCGACGTCGTGTGCGCCTGGGAACGCATGCCCCACGCCGTCGCCAGGTGCCCTGGCATCGCAGTACATGAGCAGGGGAAGCGGCCTCAACCGCCACGCGGCTGACCGGTAGAGGGCCGCACGATCCAGACAACGGCTGGCCAGTTTGCTGCATCTCGGGAACCGCGACAGTGTGAATGGCTGGAGCGCAGCCCGCAAAGCCTTCGAAGTCCGGTGTGTCCGGGTAGCGCTGCGCGAGTCGACTCCTAGCGGGTTCAACCTCGACCGGTTACGAGCCACCAAGTAGCGCCAACCCGCACACGTCGTGCAGTTCACGCTGCTCTTAGTGCCGAGGGCACCCGCTCCAAGGCATACCTGTGCTCGATCGCGCTGCGGGACGTATAGGACTTTCCCCGGCGTTATGAAGAGATGCATAGATGAGTAGTGCAGTGCTCATGTCACCCTCCGCGAGCGCCGGAATGAGCTACGATCAGGCCGTGAGCTGAGAATTAACGTATACGAGCCCTAGTGCGTTGTCGAGAGCTCCTTGCGCCAGTGCTTGGCTCGAGTGAAAATGCCAGTTCCTTCCGTCAGGATCAAAACGGCCAGCCAATGGTGACGCCCGAATTGCTCCTGGCCAGGAACGCCCCTCCTGGTTTATCGGAGTTCGGCACCTCACGGCTGCGAGGGGCTAGAGCTCAACGGTACGAAAGGTACAAAACGTGAAGCGCTCTTTGTTCCGGCAAAATAATAGCCTAGGCCAGGTGACTGCGAGGCCCGTCCGTCGCGCAGGACGAAACGCCATTTTATCGGCCGCCTGCATCGGCCTCATGTTGTTCTCGTCTTCCCATTTGACGAATGCCCTCCCAGGTGGCCACCCTACGGGCGGCGCGAATAGCGGCCCTATGGCGTTTCGCCCATATGTCGAACAAGTGGCGATACCTGTGAGTCGCCCCGGGTCTCTAGTGGCCGAAGTCACCCCGCAAGGCCAGCGGGTGACCCATGTTCTTCTTAAGTACCCTCATGAGCTTCTCGGCATAGAGGACCTCAGATCTGCCTTTGAGGTAAAGGTAAAAGGCTTTCCCGGCGCGGACCCCGTAGTCACTCGGAACATTGTGGAAGCATACTCATCCTTCGGTGCCCAGGTTGGGTCCCCGAGTGCGGGACGTTATGTGGTAATTAAGCTTGATGTGCGCGACAGTGCCTCAAGTGTCTGGGGGTCGGTGACCTCAAATGAGGACAAGATCGAGGTTGCAGAGGGTGTCCCCGGAAGCATAAAGAAAACATCCATACGGCAGCCAAAGAAGAGCCCCGTACCCCTCGAGGGGGTCACCTATACAGTTACGCAGGTGGGTCATCTAACGACCGCAGAGGGCGATGACGTGCCACCGTTTACTACGGAGATCGCACTGGACTCTCAGAGAATCTTTGATCCCGCCTTATCGGAGTTCTCCCCAGGAAAGTATGACGATAAACTACCGAAATCTCAGCCGCTTCGCTATCAGCTGCGCGTGTCAAAGAAAAAGAATGCCCCCTTGGTGGTCTTCCTGCACGGATCTGGGCAGTATGGCGACGATAACATTTCCCAGCTGCTATCTTCCAGGGGTGCCGTTGGCGTGCTGGACTTCGAGGATGCCTTCGTGTTGGCGCCTCAGTATGAATCAGTATTCGATCCGAGCGAATCACTGCAGGCCAAGCGCCATATTCGCGGCATTCATTGGCAGTCCAGTCATCGCCAAAAGCAGGTTATCGATCTGATAAAGAGAACAGTCAGAGAATATCCCGAAATCGACACTCGGCGAATCTATATACACGGATTGTCTCGCGGGGCGGAAGGTGCGCTGGATATTTCTGCAAAGGCGCCGAATCTAATTGCGGGTGCCCTAGTGATTTCAGGCCGTGAGCTAGGTGCGCGACAGCTGGTGACGGGACTGGCGTCACGAGCGGATTACAGGTCTTTATCTAGGGTTCCCATCTGGTTCTTCCACTCTAAAGGGGATCCGACGGCGCCTCTTGAGGGTACGGTGTCCAATGTTCAAGAACTAAAGCGCGTGAATGCCTCGAAGGTAAAATATACTGAGTTCAGTGTCGGCGGCGTCCCGAACAATGGCTGGAAAAATGAGAGCCCCCATAATAGCTGGGACGCTGTGTACAATAGTCCCTCGGCCTGGTCCTGGCTGTTGTCTCAGTCGAAATGAGCCGTGTGCGGATGATTTGAAGAGCGGGGTAAGTAACTGTCTGGGAGTTGATCGACTGCGGCCCTAAGGTGTCCTAGGAATGCCGCTGTGAAGTCAGCTTCCGCATTCCCTGGGCGACATGCTCGGGTGCCGGAGCCCTCTAGTGTGCACGGCTTCGCCAACTTCCCTGCCTGTTGGCGGACCGCTTCGGGCGCGCAAGGGCCGGTCCAGCAGGCAGGACAGCGGACGGTTCGGCGCTCCGCAGCCGGGAGCGCTGCACTTGCAGCACGGGCGCCTGAGGCTGCTTGCCACCCGCCGTCACCGGATGGATCCATGCGAGTAGCGTCAAGGTATCTACCGCATGCGAAAGGACCTCATGTCATTCACCATCGCCCACCTGTCCGCCCTCGAAATCCTCGATTCTCGATCCCGCCCGACCCTGCAGGTCGCGCTCGAACTGAAGGGCGGAGTCGCGGCCATTGCCGGCGTACCTTCGGGTGCATCGACGGGGACGCGCGAAGCGGTGGAGCTGCGTGATGGCGACCAGGCCCGGTATTCCGGGCAGGGCGTCCTGGGCGCGGTGAACAACGTCAAGGGTGAGATCGCCGAACACCTCATAGGGCGCGACTTCACCTCACTGGCCGAGGTCGACGCAGCCATGAAGGAACTGGACGGAACTGAGAACAAGGCCCGGCTGGGCGCGAACGCGATCGTCGGGGTGTCGATGGCGCTGGCCCGCGCTCTCGCCGCAGCCGAGGGTAAGCCGCTGTACGCCTGGTTGCCCGGTTTCGGACAGTCACCGCGGCTCCCCGTTCCGTGTTTCAACGTCCTCAACGGCGGCGCCCACGCCCCCAACCCGCTCGACTTCCAAGAGTTCATGGTCTGTCCTCTTGGCGCCCCATCGATGGCCGAGGCTGTCCGCGCAGGCGCGGAGGTCTACGCGGCACTGAAGAAGCGGCTGGCTGCAGACGGCCACTCCACAGGGCTCGGTGACGAGGGTGGCTTCGCCCCCAACCTGGCCGAACCGGAAGAGGTCCTGACGATGATCGTCGCGGCCATCACGGACGCCGGTTACACCCCGGGTACCGATGGCGTCGCGATCGCGCTCGACCCCGCCGCATCCGAGTTCCGCCAGAGCGACGGCACCTACCGGGTCAACGGACAGTCCTTGTCCAGCGACGACATGATCGAGCGCTATGCCGCCATGGTGGAGGCCTATCCCATCTGGAGCATCGAAGACGGTCTCGGCGAGGACGACCACGACGGCTGGCAGCGCCTCACCGCTCGTCTTGGCGAGCGTCTCCAGCTCATGGGCGACGACAACTTCTGCACGAACCCGGCCATCATCAGCGCCGCCATCGCCGACGGAATCGCCAACTCCTCCCTCATCAAGCTCAACCAGATCGGGACCGTCACCGAGACGCTGGAGGCCATGGCCATCTGCCACCGCGCCGGCTACACCCAGATGGTCTCCCACCGCTCCGGTGAAACGCCTGACACGTTCATCGCGGACCTGGCGGTTGCCAGCGGGTGCGGGCAGCTCAAGACTGGCGCGCCGGCTCGCGGCGAGCGCGTCGCGAAGTACAACCGCCTGATGGAGATCGCTGCTTCCTCTCCTGATCTGCCGTTCGGGCGCAGCTGAGCCACGACAGGCTGATCCTCGAGCCTGGCTGGTCTTGGCCACACCGCGGACACGTCCGCATTCACCACCCGGCCAGAGCAAGCACAGCTTGATCTCAGCACGTTCTCGGACGCGTCCCGCGAAAGGGCCATGACTGGCAAACAGCCAGTCGTGGCCCTTTCGCGCGTTCGGGGCCGATGAATACCCCCATGCGCCTAAGTGAGCACCCGATGGTCAAGGTGAGGTCTTTGCACTAGACAGGTGCTGTACAGGTCCGTACTGTCTGGATATGACCGATGGGGGCGCCAACGCAGCTTCCAGACCCGTTCTCGTGGCTGGTCGGCGCCTCAAGCACCTTGAAGTCGTTCAGGCAATCGAGAAGTCGATCCGCGAGGGCGAGGTTGAGCGGGGCGGGCGTCTTTTGAGTGAACATGCGCTTGCAGCGCAGTTCAATACCAGCCGCGGGACCATCAGGCGGGCTCTAGCAGAGCTGGCCAAGCGCAACCTCATCGCGACACAGACCGGCCGCGGATCATTCGTCACCTTCGACGGTCACCCCCTCGACACATCGCAAGGCTGGACGCACGCCCTCCTGTCAGGCGGCGCCAGCCTGAGCACACATCTGATGTTTCTGGGGTTCATCTCCGACCCGGAACTGGCCGTGCACCTGGGCACCAGCACTGCTCGCTTCCTGGCGGTCGACCGCCTCAGACGTCTACCCGATGGCAGTGCCGTGTCTCTCGAACGCAGCCGGATACCCGCAATCGACGCCCTTGAGCCTGTTCCAGCCGAAGGGCTCGCCGAGGAGTCGCTGACCAAAACCATGCATCGAGCAGGTCTGCGGCCAGTCTCGGGGGAACAGTGGGTACAGCTGGTCCACCTCGATGATGCGACGGCCGCCATTTTTGAGCAGCCCAGCGGCCGCGCCTACCTGCATGCCATCCGGACTACAAAAGACGCGGCAGGCGGCCTCGTCGAGCACGTCACCAGCATTCTCGATCCCGACCACTTCCGCCTTCACATCCAGTTCTGAGCAGGAGCAACAGTGACCCAAAACGCGGCAGCAACAACCGACCCATCGGCAATGCGGCGAAGGGCGTTGGGTGCGCTCTACGGTTTGGCGATCGGCGATGCCCTCGGCATGCCGACGCAGGACCTCACCCAGGAACAGATACGGGACGACTACGGCCGGATCGCCGCTTTCCTGCCCGCGGGCCCCCACCAGATCATCGCCGCATGTCAGCCTGCAGGCACGGTCACGGATGACACCGAACAGATGATCCTGGTGGCCACCATGTTGGCGCAGACCGGGAGCATCGCGGCCCTGCCCTTCGCCCGGGCGCTGGCAGAGTGGGAGGACTCAATGCGCGAGCGGGGGTCGCTGGACCTTCTGGGTCCCTCCACCCGGGCAGCCATCGCGAGCATCAGAGCCGGAGCATCCGCCGAAGAATCCGGAAAGAACGGCACCACCAACGGGGCAGCCATGCGCATCGCGCCCGTGGGTGTCGCCAACCCTCCGGAGGCCTTGGATGAACTGGTCGACAGGGTTGTCGAGGCGTGCGGGGTCACCCACAACACCTCCTTGGGTATCTCCTCAGCGGCAGCTGTCGCAGCTGCTGTCAGCGCTGGGGTCAGCGGGGCGAGCCGTAGCGCGGCAGTTGAGCTAGGCATTGAAGCAGCCGAGATCGGCGCGCTGCGTGGCCACCAAGTTCCGGGACCGTCCATCGCCGCGCGGGCACGCTTAGCCGTCGATTGGCTTCCCTCGGTGCCAGATCCCGCGCGAGCCATCTACGACGTCATCGGCACGACAGTGGCATCCCAGGAGTCCGTGGTTGCGGCACTCGCCATCTGCGCGAGCATTGGTGACCCCTGGGAAGCTGTCTGCCTGGCAGCAGGCGTCGGCGGAGACACCGACACGGTCGCCGCCATCGTTGGCGCCATCTGCGGGGCCACGAACGGGATTGAAGCGTTCCCCGAGAATGCTGTGGCCACCATCCAGTCTGTTAACGACATCCACCTCGAAGACGTGGTCGACAAACTCCTCCAGCTCCGTCTATCAACCGCAACCAGCCGAAGGGCATGACCGTGAGTGAACCAGGCGCCGCACCCCTTCCAGAGCAAGCCACTGGACTCCGTAGTCTGCTGCAAGTCGAGGACCGAGGCATCGAACCGCTGCCTCTTTCGGAGCAGACGAGCAGGCCTGCGGAACTCTTCTGGATATGGTTGGCAGGAAACATCTCTATTCTTGGCCTGCCGCTTGGCGCATGGGTCGTCGCCGGTGTCCTGAACTTCTGGCAGGCATTGCTGGCCGGAACTGTCGGGGCGGTCGGATCTTTCGCCATTGTCGGCTTGATCTCTATCGCCGGTCAGCGTGGTGGAGCGCCGAGCCTGACGCTGTCTCGGGCCACCTTCGGCTCACTGGGAAACTTCGGCCCCACTATTGTCGCGATCCTTTCTCGCTGGGGTTGGGAAACCGTTAATGCCGTCACCGCAGTCTTCGCGATTCTCTCCATCGGTACTGTTCTCACGGGTACCGCGCTGACCCCTCGCAACGCGGTGTGGCTGACGGTGTCGGCGGTACTGGTGTTCCTGGCGCTCACGCTGATTGTGTCTGGGATTGGCCACCACTTACTGGCCCTCTTTCAGCAATGGGCCACGTACATCTTCGGCGCCTTGACGATCATCGTCCTCGGTTTCATCATCACCCGGGTTGATTGGAGTGCTGTCGCCAACGCCGAAGCAGGCCCCGCCAGTGCGGTTCTCATCGGCATCGGGACGGTTGCGGCAGGGACGGGGCTTGCTTGGGCCAACTCCGGGGCAGATTTGGGACGGTACCAATCACCCGCAGCCTCCCCCGGAAAATTGGTGTTCGCCAGTGCCGCAGGTGCGGGAATCCCATTGGTCATCATGGTCGGCGCGGGTTCTCTCATCGCTATCTCCAACCCTCAGTTCGACACCGATAATCCCCTGTCTTCCATCCCGGAGTTGCTGCCGCCGTGGATGTCGGTGCCCTTCCTGATCGCCGCCTTCGCGGGCCTTCTGTTGTCGAACAACATTTCCGTGTATTCCTCCGGACTGACGCTCCTTACCCTGGGCATCAAGACCCGCAGAATCGTAGCCGTAGCCATCGAACTTGTCGTCAGCCTCATCGGCTCGATGGTCTTCCTCTATCTGTTTGATAACTTCTATGACGCCTTCATTGGATTCATCACGCTCCTTGCTATTCCGCTGACGGCATGGGTGGGAGTCTTCCTGGTCGATATGCTCAAGCGCACCACCTACGACAGTGACTCCCTGCTCGACCTCAGTCCGCGTAGCCGTTACTGGTACACCGGGGGCATCGAATGGCGTGCCATGTGCGCCTGGTTGATCGGCATCGCTGCGGGTTTCATCTTCCGTTTCCCCGGCCTGGCTGACTCCTGGATCACCGTCAACGGGCTCCCATGGCTCGTCACTCTTCTGGTCTCATCCGCCCTGTACTTCCTGGCTGGCGGCGCCCGATGTGCGGCCGGGAAGGACGACTGACCATGCCGCGACTGATCCATACCGGCAGCGTGATCGTTGACGTTGTCATGACTATTGACCGGCTCCCTGACCCGGGGGGCGACACCGTCGCTTCCTCCTCGGAACTTGTGGCCGGAGGCGCTCTCAACACCATGGTGGCTGCTCGTCGAGACGGACTGGATGTGCTCTACGCCGGTCTGACTGGGACGGGAACCTTTGCCTCGATCATTCAGGCCGCGCTTGGAGCGAACCGCCTCGATTCGCTTCTGCCACCCGTGCCTGACCTGGACTCCGGATATTGCGTAGCGCTGGTGCAGGGCGACGGCGAGCGGACTTTCATCACGCATCTCGGTGCCGAAGGGCAATTCGGCTACGAGCACCTTGCTGCGATCCCGCTCACTGCTGGGGACCTCGTCTTCGTCAGTGGCTACAGCCTCGCCACCAAGTCCAATGCGGAAGGGCTGGCGCGATGGCTGGGCGACATCCCCGAGGACAACATTGTTCTGGTCGACCCCTCGCCACTTGTCAGTGAACTCCC
Organism: Gephyromycinifex aptenodytis; assembly: GCF_012277275.1. Classification (GTDB taxonomy): domain Bacteria; phylum Actinomycetota; class Actinomycetes; order Actinomycetales; family Dermatophilaceae; genus Gephyromycinifex; species Gephyromycinifex aptenodytis. The sequence goes on from NZ_CP051155.1 coordinate 2,612,227, forward strand.
GTGTGGGCTCTACCGTCCGCTCTTCGACAGGGCCGACATCCTGTCCTGCAATGCCCGTGAGGCCCGTATCCTCACGGGCGTGGAAAGTCTGGAGGACGGCGCGCGCGAGTTAGCCCGTCGGGTGCGCCCCGGAGCCGCCGCCGTTGTACGGGCCGGTGCACACGCAACCATCATTGCGCGCACCCGAGACGAGGCGACAACGCTCACCCACGTCCCCACTTTCCCGGTAGACGCGGTGGACACCAATGGGGCCGGGGATGCCCATGCCGGCGTCCTTTTGTCCGGGCTGGCCCGCGGCCTGTCTTTGGAGGAAGCCGTTCTACGCGCCAATGCTGCGGCATCCATCGCCGTGACACGTACCGGCCCCACGTCAGCGCCCACCGCTGAAGAAACCGATCGCCTGCTTGCAGCACAGACGTAATCAGCACAACGCACAATCCCGCAGAATCGAAGAGCTTCCACATCGCAGCGCGCGGTTACCGCGGCATGTCTCGGCCTTTCGCCACTGACCTGGAGGGGCGCACCGTCGCGGCCTGCGCGGCACCCATTGCGGCGCGTGGAGGTGCGCAGGCTCAGCGCTGGCGGGTGGAGGCGCAGGAAACGCACTGATCGGTGTGGGGGCGCACCTGCAGGCGCTCGGCGGGGATCGGCTGTCCACATCCGGTGCAGGTGCCGTCCCAGCCGTCCTCGACCCGGGATAGCGCCGACTCGATGTCGCGAAGGTGTCGCCTGGCCGCGTCGCGTGAAGCGGCCAGCAGCGCCTGATCCCACGCGATCGTCGAACCTTCGGGGTCGTGCTCGTCGTCGGAGTCGGAGTCGCCCCGTGAGCGCGTCAGCGCCTGCTGTGTGGCGTGGAACTCCTCGACGCGGGCGCGAGCCTGCTGGCGCGCCTCTCGCAGGTGGACGAGCAGGTCATCGGCGGTAGCCCCCATCGCGGCAGCTTACAGAAGCGGAATCGCCGTGACCGTTAAGCGACGCGGCGCAGGTTCGTGGTTCGGTCGGCGGCTCCACCAGGGGCGCGCGGTGAGGGCGATGCCCGGCGTGCTGCGTGTCCAGATGGGCGGGCGCAGGCTGTGCCTGCGGTCGGTCTTTGACACAGTGGGGGCATGAGGTCTTGCTGCACGATCTACGTCGATGTCGGTTACCTGCTCGCAGCGGCAGCGACGCGGGTGACGGGTAGCTCACTGCGGCGCGGGGTGCAAACGGATTATGCGGCCCTCATTCGGGCGTTGGAAGCGCAGGCCGAAGCCGACAGCGGTCTGCCTCTGCTGCGGGTCATCTGGTACGACGCGGGCGGCCGACCTGGGGGGATGCCTGACCTGTCGCAAGACGAGATCGGTCTGCTGCCCCGGGTGAAGCTGCGCTTGGGTCGGTTGTCGTACACGGGTGAGCAAAAGGGCGTCGATGTCCGTATCGGGTTGGACTTGGCGATCCAGGCCCGGCAGCGGGTGGCTGACGTCGTCTATCTCGTCTCCGGTGATGACGACCTGACCGAGGCAGTCGAGGAGGCGCAGGCGCACGGCGTGCAGGTCATCCTGTTGGCCGTGCCGCGCCACGACGGTAAACCGCTGGCCGTCTCCAAACACCTGCTGCGTGAAGTGGACCGCACCTTGATCATCGACCCGGCGGCGATTGATGCTGCCGTGCGGCCCACCGCGATCCCCGAAGCGCTCATCCCCGCTGCGGACGGCGAGCCCGAGGACGGGCAGCCGGAGCCCGCAGCCGGTCCAGGGCAGCAAGCAGAAGAAACCTCCGGCCCAGCTGACGGCGGCCAGTCGCAGGGGGGACCCGCGGCATCCGCACCTCGGGTGCGCCGCCGCGTGACCCGAGTTGCAGGTGTTGCGGTACCCGGCCCGCCGCGGCCACGGCCCGGCCCGCCTGGCTCGCCGACGCCCGGGCCGAGCCTGCCCGACTCAGCGACGCCCACCCCAGGACCGACACCCGTCAAGGCGGTCCCAGCGGCCGCCGGTCCGGCTGAGAGAGCAGTGGCGAGCGAGCAGGCCAGCCCCGCTGGCGAGAAGACGAAAGCCACACGCGAGGCCGCCGAACCGAAAACACCCGGGGTGCCGAGCCCCGCGCTGTTCGCCAGCCGACGCGCGGTCGGGGTCGCGTTGCCAGGCGCCGCCCTTCCGCCAGCGCAGCCTGAGCCCGGAGATGGGCTCACCCCTAGCGTCATCGACTCCGTCGCACGTCAGGTGGTCGTCTCGTGGTGCACCTCGGCCACCCCCGACTCCCTGTCGGAATTGCGGCGCTCGGCCCCGATCATTCCCTCCGATCTGGACAGGGCGCTGCTGCTGGACCTGTCGAGTCACGAAGGCGGTGACGACCTCGACGACGAGGCACGGCACAAGGTGCGTGAGCGTTTCTGGCATCACATCGGTAGGGTCCGCCCGATCTGAGCATGCAGCGCGAGCGTATGCGGCGGCTCTACCCGCTGACAGCACGGCCGATCAGGGGGCAGAATCGCGCACGTGCCTAGCCCGAACTACAGCGACACCAACGCCCGTGACTGGCCGGGCCCCAGCGGGCACGCGGTCGCGACGACGTGGGGCCTGTTGGGGCTCGGTCATGCGCTGGCGGTTATCGTCGCCGCTGTCGGTCTCGTCTTCGATGCCCGCGCCGCGCAGCTTACGTCGGCGATGCGGGCCGCCCTCGTGTTCAACCTGGTGCTCGGGATCGGGGGAGTGTGGTTGTGTGCGCGGATGTTCCGGGCGACGCTTCGCGCCGGGCGGCTACCCGAGGTGGGTGGTCGCGGGGTGGTTCCGCTTGTGGAGTGCGCCGTGTTCGTGCTCGTGTCGATCTGCCTCGTCGTTGTGGCCGTCACTCTGTGGGGCGCCACGCCGCCGCTGCTGCTCGCCGCCGCCGAACTCGCGTTCCTGCCGCTGTCGTTGCGCACCGAAGCCGTGCTGCGGGCAGCGCGGTAACTCAGCCAGCCAGGAACGACAACCGCACGGTTCGCGTCGCGTTGTCGACGTTCAGGTCAACCAGGCAGATGCTCTGCCAGGTACCCAGGGTCAACCGCCCGTCGAGAACCGGGACGGTGGCGTACGGGGGGATGAGCGCGGGCATCACGTGCGAGCGACCGTGACCGCGGCTGCCGTGGGAGTGCTGCCAGCGTTCATCGGCCGGAAGCAGGTCACGTAGCGCCGCCAGCAGGTCGTCGTCACTTCCGGCGCCGGTCTCGATGATCGCCAGCCCGGCTGTGGCGTGCGGAACGAAAACGTGCAGCAGGCCATCGCCCGCGCCGCGTACAAACGCTTCGCACTGCCCGGTGATGTCGACGACGACTTCTTGGCCGCCGGTGCGGATACTCAATTCTTCGCTACGCATGTGCCCATCCTGCCCGGTGGGCCAGTTCCTGCCAGCGGCAGCGGGCCCGTTCTGCTGACCGGGGAGGAACATGGGGGCTTTCACCCGAGGACGTGGAGCCCTCCGCATGAGCAGGTGCGAGATCGGCGCTCAGTCTTTCGTGGTCCACCACTTCTCAGCTGCCCGCCGCTGCCTGCCGCGTGCTCCGGGTCACCCCGGCCCGTTCCCGTCAGCCTCAAGGCGGTCTCGGAACGCGGTCACCTGCTCAAGGTGGTCAACCATCTGATCGATCCGGCGGTCGATGGCTTCGCGGTAATGAACCAACCGCTCGAGGAGCGCCGCGCGCTCATGGCTGGAAGGGTTGGCGGCCAGTGACGTCAGTACGCCGAGCAGGTCGCCCATCTCCTCCAGGCGCCACTCCAACGGCTTCATCTGTTGCAGCAGTTGCAACCGGGCCATGTCGGCCTCGCTGTACAGGCGGAAGCCGCCTTTGGTGCGGGCTGCCGGAGTGAGCAGGCCGACGTCTTCGTAATAGCGGATCGTGCGCAGGCTCAACCCGGTTCGGGCGGCGACCTCGCCGATCTGGATTTGGGTGGCCGTCTCCGATGGTCGCAACTCGGGCAGAGCGCCAGCAGAGACTCCGCCGCTGCGGCTCATCGCCGGCCGGGGGTGCGATCAAAAGGCAACGGAATATTCTTCTTGCTCAGTGCCGGTGACTCGATGACGTTCCAGGACACCGCAGCCAGGCTGGCTGCCAGCAGCACTGCCAGGATCGTGTATCCGATCAGGCCCAAAGCTGCGGATACCCCGGAGACCACAAGCATCGTCTCGATGGGCCAGTGGAACACATACATCCCGTAGGACAGGTCCCAGCGCAGATTGCGGCGCAGCCACGGCGTTCGTACGACCGCCCACATGCACAAGTAGGCGAAGGCGGGGCCGCCCAAGGAGCGGTAGTCATGCAGGAAAGCCAGGGATGCCGCGACCACGCCGAGCGCCACCAGGGCCCAGGGCCAGGTGATCGGCAGCCGATCTTGATACAGGTAAGCCAGCGTGCCGAGCAGGAAGACCCAGAAGAAGCGCAGGAACAAGCCGGCCGGCAGGTCGATGTCGGTGAACTCCTGGGTGATCGTGGCCGCCCCGAAGAGGCCTGCGAGGGCGATGACCAGCCAACGGTTGCGGCGCAGTAACCCCACCACACCCAGGCAGGCGACCATGACGTAGCAGACGACCTCGTAGAAGAGGGTCCACAAGGCGCCGTTGACCACATGTGGTGTGGCGGTGCCGTTCGGGAGGCCGGCCACCCCGAAGTTCTGCGGCGCGATGTACAGCAGCGAGTTCTCCACGACGTAATGCCAGGAGGCGTTCTCGCCCTGGAACACCGACAGCGGAGACTGACCTTCCAGCGCCGCGATGGCGGGGGCGACGACGAAAGCCGTCACGATCAAGACGATCCAGAACAGCGGCATGATGCGCAAGAAGCGGTGCCAGGCGTACCGGATGAATGAGCCGATCCGGTCATAGGAGCGGGCCACCAGGAACCCGGACAGGACGAAGAACGCATCCACTGCCATCGAACCGACCTCGGTGCGCCCGAGTACCGGTTGGGTGCCCAGGGAAATCGCGGACGCATGCACGACCGCCACCAGGGTGGCGAGGATGAGCCGGAGGTTGTTGAGGCTGTTCGCCCGTGGGTCGAAAAGTTGGGCCAGTGAATTGCCGGTTGCAGGTGTACTTTCGTGCGCCGATCCGTGGACCGTCCTCGGCTGTGCCGTGTCTGCGCTCACGCGCCCCCCAGAGATTGATGATCGGTCAGGGGCGGTGTCGGTAACCGCCGTGACGCAACCTCACGCTACGTGAGCTTTGGGTCTCCTGCAAAGAGATGACGGACGTTCGACTCAGATTTTGGTCGAGGTCTCAGGGTGCTGACTGCAGTGCGCGACCGTAAGTGAGCGCGATTTCGCCCAACGCCTACTCTCACGTAACGTGAGATTAGAGGTTCATGAGTGCGCTGTCGCGCCGGGACCGACCTTCCCACTCTTGTGGCGCGTCGTGTGGCCCTGCCGGTGCGCCCGTACCTGAACGGACGTAACGCGTGTCCCGACCTGCGGCCATGGCCGAAACCTCATCGGCATACACCCCTGATGCCCCGACGATCTCAGTGCGCGCCGCATTGCGCGACCCTCGCCGGTTGCAGACGGAGGTCTTGGCGGGGCTGGTGGTGGCGCTGGCCCTCATCCCAGAGGCCATCAGCTTCTCGGTCATCGCAGGCGTCGACCCGCAGGTGGGTCTCTTCGCCTCCTTCGTCATGGCTGTCACGATGGCCTTCGTCGGTGGTCGCCCTGCCATGATCACCGCGGCCACCGGCGCCGTGGCCCTGGTCATCGCCCCGGTCGCCCACGAATACGGCTTCGACTACTTCATCGCCACCGTCATCCTGGCCGGACTGCTGCAGATCGTCTTGGCGGTGTTCGGCGTAGCCCGGCTGATGCGCTTCGTTCCGCGCATGGTGATGGTCGGCTTCGTCAACGCGCTGGCCATCCTGATCTTCGTGGCGCAACTGCCGCACCTGCGAGGCGTGCCGTGGTTGGTCTACGCCCTGGTCGCTGCGGGACTGGCCATCCTTTTCCTGTTGCCTCGGGTGAGCACCCTGGTGCCCGCGCCGTTGGTGGCCATCGTCCTGATCACCACCGCGGCTGTTGCCTTCGGTTGGAAGATCCCGACCGTCGGCGATCAGGGAGAGCTACCGGATTCGCTGCCTGCGCTGTTCATTCCGAATGTGCCGTTCACGCTGGAGACGCTGCAGATCATCGGCCCGTATGCGCTGGCGATGGCGCTGGTCGGGCTGCTCGAATCGCTCATGACCGCCAAACTGGTCGATGACGTCACCGACAGCCACTCGAACAAGACCCGTGAAGCGCGCGGCCTCGGCATCGCCAACATCGCGGCTGGTTTCTTCGGCGGCATGGGCGGTTGCGCGATGATCGGCCAGACCATGATCAACGTCAAGGCCTCCGGTGCGCGGACGCGGATCTCCACCTTCCTGGCGGGGCTGTTCCTGCTGATCTTCGTCGTCGGGCTCGGTGACCTCGTCGGGCGGATCCCGATGGCGGCGTTGGTGGCCATCATGATCATGGTCTCGATCGGAACCCTGGACTGGCACAGCATCCACCCGGCCACCCTGCGCCGGATGCCCTACAGCGAGACGATCGTCATGCTGGTCACCGTCGTCATCACGGTGGCCACCCATAACCTTGCTTACGGCGTCATCGCCGGTGTCAACGTCGCCTTCGTCGTCTTCGCGCGTCGGGTGGCGCACTTCGCCAGCGTGGAGAAGATCCTCGAAGCCGATACGAACCAGGATGGTCTGATCGACACGGTCACCTACCGGGTGGCTGGCGAACTGTTCTTCGCCAGCAGCAACGACCTCGTCTACCAGTTCGACTATGTCTCCGACCCCAGGCGGGTCATCATCGACCTCACCGACTCCCACATCTGGGATGCCTCGACCGTCGCCTCGCTGGATGCCATCCAGACCAAGTACGCAGCCAAGGGCAAAAGCGTGGAGATCATCGGCTTGAACAAGTCCTCCCAGGAACGGCACGCCCGCCTCAGCGGTCAACTCGGCGGAGAGGCCTAGTCCTAGCCGGCCAGATCGCTCGCTTTCGGGGGCAACGCTTGGCTCCGTCCCTCAACAAGGCGGTTGGCCCTCAGGTGAGCACCCACGCAGGCGTCGTCAGATTCGGCGACGAGCGCGCCCGCGTCAATGACACCGCGGCGCCTGTGGGACTGAACCAATACCGGCGGATGCTCCCGGTTCTGCGTCGTCAGGCAAGCGAAGGGCCCGGCTCGACATCACGTCGAACCGGGCCCTTCGGCCAACCGGGGCAGAGCGTCAGTGCAGACCGCCCTGGCCGCCGGCCGCGTTGCGCGCGTCGGCCTCGTCCTGGGCCGTAACGACTCCGAGGTCAGCCTCAACCGGCGCCACAGCCAGGCTGGCCGAGCGGCCGCTACGACGCAGACGGCCCTCCAGCGCAGTCGCGAGCGTCGTCATCAGGTAGTTGATAGCGATGAACAGCAGCGCCACCACGACGAACGCGGGGATGAGGTTGCCCTTGTAGGAACCGATCTGGTTCGCCTTGTTGAGCAACTCCTCGTAGGTGATGACGTACCCGAGCGCCGTGTCCTTCAGGACCACGACGATCTGGCTCATGATCGCGGGCAGCATGGCCGTCAGGGCCTGCGGCAGCAGGATCGAGCGGGTCGTCTGCGAGGGGGTGAGCCCGATCGACAGCCCCGCCTCGCGCTGGCCCTTGGGCAGGTTCTCCACGCCGGCGCGCACGAGCTCGGCGACGACGGATCCGTTGTACAGGGTCAGGGCGGTGACGACTGCCGCGAAGCCCTCCTTGCCGGAGAACAGCCCGTTGAACAGGTAGATGTTGAAGAAGCCGATCATCATGACGAGCACCGGCACGGACCGTAGGATCTCGACGATCGCGCCGCACAGCCACCGCACAGGCGCCAGGTGTGACAGGCGTCCGACGCCGAACACGAGGCCGAAGGCTGCGGCGAGGACGATGGACACGGCTGCGGCCTTCAGGGTGCCGAGCAGACCGGGCAGGAGGTACTCGGTCCAGATCTCGCCCTCGAAGAAGGGGGTCCACTTCGCGGCGGTGAACTGGTCCTGCTGGACGAACTGCCACAGCACCCAGGCGCCGAAGGCGAGGGCCAGGACGGTCAGCGTGGCGCCGACGACCAGTTGGTTGCGGCGGGTTTTCGGCCCGGGGGCGTCGAAGAGGACCGATGCGGGAGTGGTGCTCATCGCTTCACCGCCAGGCGCTTGCCGAAGTGGGTCGTGGCCAGGCCGAGAGGCAGCGTCAGGATGACGAAGCCGAGGGCGACGACCGCGAGGATCCAGTACATGAGGTCGGGCCGCTGCTCCATGGCGTCGGCCTGCAGGTAGGCGATTTCGGCGACGCCGATGATCGAGACGACGGTCGAGTTCTTGATCATGGCGATCAGCGTTGAACCCAGAGGCACGATGGCCGAGCGGAAGGCCTGCGGGAGGATGATCTCGCCGAGGGTCTGGCGGAAGCCGAGCCCCAGGGAGCGGGCGGCCTCGGCCTGGCCGACGTGCACGGAGTTGACGCCCGAACGGATGGCCTCACAGACGAACGCCGCCGTGTAGACGCCGAGCGCGACCGCACCCCAGCGGAAGTTGTCGCTGTACAGGTCAGCCCGGTTGAGGTGCCAGCCGAGGGTGCTCGCCAACCCCATCTGGGAGAACGCGACCAGGAGCGTGAGGGGGGTATTGCGAATGACGTTGACGTACAGCGCCCCCATGGAGCGCAGCACCGGCATCGGGGAAAGTCGGAAGATCGCGACGAGCGTGCCGAGCGCGAAGGCGATGACGCCCGCGAGCAGGCACACCTTGATCGTCATGAAGAACGCGCTCCAGACGGGGAACTCACTGAACAGCTCGCCCATGGCGCTCCTTTCGGGTCAGTAGGCCGAAGCGTCGGATGCCGTCCGCCCGGGTGAGCGGACGGCATCCGGGGCCGTGGCGACGATTGCGCGTCAGGCGCAGGCTTCGGGCTTCGGCGGGTTCACGGCGGCGTCGGGCGTGAACCCGGCCGGGCCGAGGTTGGCGTCGATGATCTTCTTCCACTCGCCACTGGAGATCATCTTCTCGAGGGCGGCGGTGACCTTCGTGCACATCTCCTTGTCGCCCTTCTTGATGCCGACGCCGTACTTCTCCTCGGAGAAGGGCTTGCCGACGACCTTGAGCTTGCCCTTGTACTGGGGCTGCGCGGCGTAGCCGGCCAGGATCGTGTTGTCGGTGGTCAAGGCGTCGACGGAGCCGGAGATGATGGCCTCGACGCACTTGGAGTAGGTGTCGTACTCCTGGATCTGGACGGCCGGGTACTTCTCCTTGAACTTCGTCGCGGACGTCGAGCCCTTGACGGAGCACATCTTCTTGCCGGACATGGCGTCGGGGCCGTCGATGGGGGAGTCGGTCTTGACGAGAAGGTCCTGGCCGGCGACGAAGTACGGGCCGGCGAAGTCGATGTCCTTCTTGCGGGCGTCGGTGATGGAGTAGGTGCCGACGATGTAGTCGACCTTGCCCGTCTTGAGGAAGGTCTCGCGCTGGGAGGAGACCGCCTCGGTGAACTCGGGCGTCTTGCCGAGCTCCTTGGCGATGTAGTTCGCGACGTCGACGTCCATGCCGGTGTACTTCGAACCCTCCTTGAGGCCCATGCCGGGCTGGTCGTACTTGATGCCGACCTTGATCGTGTCTGAGTCGGCGCCCGAGTCGGACGAGCCGCAGGCGGCGAGGGGGGCGATGAGCAGAGCGGCGGCGCTGAGGGCCACGGCGGTACGGCGAAGGGTCATGAGTCTGGCTTCCTTGTCAGGCTGTGATGAAGGGTCGTGCGCGATGATGCAGATCAGTGGGTGAGGATCTTGCCGAGGAAATCCTTGGCGCGCTCGCTCTGCGGGTTCGTGAAGAACTCCTCGGGCGTGGCCTGTTCGACGATTTGACCGTCGGCCATGAACACGACGCGGTCGGCGGCCCGGCGGGCGAAGCCCATCTCGTGAGTGACGACGATCATCGTCATGCCGGACTTCGCGAGCTCGGTCATGACGTCGAGGACTTCGTTGATCATTTCGGGGTCCAGGGCCGAGGTCGGCTCGTCGAAGAGCATGACCTTGGGGTCCATCGCCAGGGATCGAGCGATGGCCACACGCTGCTGCTGGCCGCCGGAGAGCTGAGCCGGGTACTTGTCGGCCTGGTGGCCGACGCCGACGCGCTCGAGGAGCTCGCGGGCACGCTTGTCGGCATCCGACTTCGACATCCCCCGGACTTTGATCGGGCCGAGGGTGACGTTCTCAAGGATCGTCTTGTGGGCGAAGAGGTTGAAGGACTGGAACACCATGCCGACGTCGGCGCGCAGCTTCGCGAGCGACTTGCCCTCCTGGGGCAGGGGCTGGCCGTCGATGGAGATGGACCCCGTCTCGTAGGTCTCCAGTCGGTTGATCGTGCGACACAGCGTCGACTTGCCCGAGCCGGAGGGGCCGATGAGGACGACGACCTCGCCCTCGTGGATGGTGAGGTCGATGTCCTGAAGGACGTGGAGGGCGCCGTAATGCTTGTTCACCTTGTCGAGGACGACGAGGCGGCGGCGGCCGGTAGCAGGACTGGTCATGCGGGGAGCGTACCGGCAGCACGCAGTAACGGCCTGTTATGACAGCAACGATATGCCGACACCAGGCCCGGCGCCCGGCGGCGGCAGCGTGGACGGACCGGCCTGCCTGCGCGGCCGGGCCCCTACGATGCGGCGGTGACGTCCATGACACCCGCGACCCGGATGGGTCTGTCGATCGGCGTCGCCACGGGCCTGTACGGACTGAGTTTCGGCGCACTCGGCGTGGCGGCGGGCCTCAGCATCGCCCAGACGTGCGCCCTGTCGCTGCTGATGTTCACCGGCGGATCCCAGTTCGCGCTCGTCGGGGTGATCTCCGGCGGTGGTACCTGGCCCTCGGCCATCACAGCGGCCTCCCTTCTCGGAGTAAGAAACGCCGTGTACGGGGTTCAGCTCAACGAGCTGTTGCGCCCGCGCGGCAGCGGACGGCTCCTCATGGCCCACCTGACGATCGACGAATCCACCGCGACCGCCGTCAGTCAGGACGAACCGGCCGATCAGCGTCGCGGGTTCTGGGTCGCGGGGCTCGCCGTGTTCGTCTTCTGGAACCTCGCGACGTTCATCGGGGCCCTGGCGGGTGAGTCCCTGGGCGATCCGAAGGCCTGGGGGCTCGACGGTGCTGCCGTCGCGGCGTTCCTCGGTCTGCTCTGGCCGCGGCTTCGTGGCCGCAGCGCCTTCGAGGTAGCTGCGCTCTGCGCTGGGGCCACGCTCGTCGCGACGCCGTTCGTCCCGCCGGGTATCCCGATCATTCTCGCGGGCGCGATCGCGGTGCTCGTCTCCTGGCTGCGGCATCGCCGGGACGTCGCCACTGCAAGGGTGACGGCGTGAGCACCTGGATCGGGATCGGGATCGCCTGTCTCGTCGCCTACGTCACCAAGCTGCTCGGCTACCTCGTGCCCGAGACCGTGCTCGACTCGCCGCCGATCCGCACCGGCTCAGCGGCCGCGACGGTGGGTCTGCTGACGGCGCTGGTCGTCGCCAATACGTTCGCCTCGGGACAACAGCTCGTCCTCGATGCCCGGATCCTCGCGCTGCTGGCCGCGGCCGTCGCGCTCACGCTGCGGATGCCGTTCATTGGGGTGGTCGTCGTCGGCGCCCTCGCCGCGGCGCTGGCACGGATGGCGGGCATGGCCTGACGCAGCGTGCGTGCGGTGGTGGTGGGGGCGGCCGGCATCCAGATGGTGGATTTGTGGCTGGGGGCCGTGCCTGCGTGCCGGCCCGTCGCGGCGCCCTCGTCATGTCCTTAGTTCGGCAGGCTCGGCGTGAGGCCATCTCGCCGAAGAACGCCGTCTCGGTCCACACCCGCAGTCGTGATCGACGCGCGGTCAGTGCGCCCGTGTTTCACCTCAACGGTCTGAGTGCTTCATTGGAGCTTGACCGTGCGCGGCAACGGTGGGCATCTGCGTCCGCGCGGGGCGCCTCACAGTGGCGCCTGGCCCCGCACGTGATCGAAGACGAGGCTGGTCTCGGCGTGGGCGACGTCGGGGCGACCCGTCAGATGGTCCAGGACGAAGTCACGCAACTCCGAGGTGGAACGGGCCGCGACGTGCACCAGGTAGTCGTTCGCCCCTGAGACGTGGAAGAGCTGCAGCACCCCCGGCAGCATGGGCAGCTCGGCGCGCAACCGTTCGAAGTCGCGGCGGCGCTGTCCGGAGAAGCGCACCGATACCAGCGCCTCTACCGGACGCCCGAGGGCCACGTGATCGACCACGGCGTGCACGCCGGTGACGACTCCGAGCGTCTGGAGTCGGCGGAGCCGCGCGGTGCACGTCGATTCGGCGATGCCGGCAGCTTTGGCCAAGGTGGCGTTCGTCGCCCGTCCGTCGCGGCGCAGCGTCTCGGCCAGGACGCGGTCGACCTCGTCCAAGGTGGGGCGCGGATCCTGCGGTGTGTGGCGCGTCACAGTGCCCTCGTCTGCATTAGCTTCGACCATGAAACCATCTTGCCGAATGTTCTGCCGACAGGCGCCATCTTCTCGGCAGGGCCTTCATACTTTCGTCACGTTCTGACTTCAGGAGGAACTTTGACGACTTCGCACGATTCCCACGCCGACCTTCGGTTCGACACCCATGCCGTGCACGCCGGACGTGCCGACATCGCGGCTACCGCGCACGTTCCCCCGATCGATCTGTCCACGACCTACCCGGTCACCGACCTCGAAGCCGGCGGGGCCGCCTATGAGGCGCTGGCCACCGGTGGTCGGCCGCCGGAGGGTGCCAGCCTGGTCTACCAGCGGCTGTGGAACCCCAACGTCGCCCGCTTCGAGGACGCACTCGCAGAGCTCGAAGGGTGCGATGAAGCCGTCGCGTTCGCCTCGGGCATGGCAGGCCTGTCGGCAGTGCTGCTCGCAGCGGTACACGCCGGGACCCCGCACATCGTGGCGGTGCGCCCGCTGTACGGCGGCAGCGACCACATTCTTGCCTCGGGACTGCTCGGCACCCGGGTCACCTGGGCTCGCCCCGATGCGATTGCCGAGGCCATCGAGGCCGACACCGGCCTGATCATCGTGGAGACCCCCGCGAACCCGACCCTGGAACTGGTCGACATCGCCGATGTCGTCAAGCAGGCCGGCCAGGTGCCGGTACTGGTCGACAACACCTTCGCCACACCCGTGTTGCAGAACCCCAGCGCCCAGGGCGCGACGTTGGTCATGCACTCGGCCACCAAGTACCTAGGCGGGCACGGCGACGTGATCGCCGGTGTGATCGCGGCGACCTCGGAGTGGGCTGTCCGGATGCGCGCGGTTCGCGCCGTGACCGGTGCGTTGCTGCACCCGTTGGCGGCTTACCAGTTGCACCGCGGGTTGCAGACGCTGCCGATCCGCGTGCGCGCTCAGCAAGCCGGTGCGCAGGCCGTAGCGGAGGCACTCGCAGAGCACCCGGCGGTGGCACGAGTGCACTACCCGGGCCTGCCCGGCAACGACTCTCGTGGCCTCATCGGCACTCAGATGAGTGGGCCGGGAGCGATGATGGCCATCGAGATGGCTGGTGGATTCGAGGCCGCCGCTCGGGCAGTGCAGCGCACCAAGCTCGTGGTGCACGCGGTTTCGCTGGGCGGGGTAGACACCCTTATTCAGCACCCTGCCTCACTGACCCACCGGCCGGTTGCCGCTGAGGCAAAGCCGGGCGCCAACGTGCTGCGCCTCTCAGTCGGGCTCGAAGACCCGGCCGACCTGATCGCCGACCTCACGCAGGCGTTCAAGGACTGAGCCAGCCCCTCTCGGGTTGACCCCGGCGAGCCGTCACTGGCCCACTTCCGCGAGCCGTCACCGAAAAGTGACGGCTCGCGGGGTGCGTGCGGCGAGCCGTCACTTCGCATCGACGGCTCGCGGGGGACCCACACTGCGAACCCGGCGCCCGTCAGGCGTCGGACTCTGCACCCGGCGGGGCGCCGCGGTTAGCCTGGGGCCATGGCGCAGCTGCTCATCGTGCATCACTCGCCGACCCCGTCAATGCGGGCATTGACCGAGTCGGTCATCGCCGGGGCACGGGATGAATCCATCACGGGCGTGCAGGTGCGCCCCGTGCCCGCCCTGGAAACCACTGCAGCGGATGTTCTGGCCGCAGACGCCCTGGTGTTGGGGACCCCGGCCAACTTCGGATACATGTCGGGTGCGCTCAAGCACTTCTTCGACTCCACGTTCATGCATATCGGTGGCGCACCGGACGCCGAGCGGTCCACAGAAACCAACGCCGGTGGCGCGCTGCCGTTCGGGATGTACGTGCACGGTCGCCACGACACCACCGGTGCGGTGCGCTCGGTGACGAGCATCGTGGGTGCCCTGCCGTGGATCCAGAGCGCTCCCGCGCTGGAAATCATCGGCGACGTGAGCGCGGAGCACCACGAGCGCGCCTACGAACTCGGAGCAACCCTGGCGGCCCTCATCAGCCAGTGACGCCTCGCCGCTGCTCGGGCGCTACCTCGACTCGGACGCGAGGGCGCCAAGCGCGGTGAACCCCGCACGGTGAAGGCGCTGAGGGGGTCGATTCGGGTGCGCAGGCCAACGCTGTGGCAGCGCCGGGCAACCGAGGATCTACCGTTGAGGGATGACGCGCCCACTGCTCGTCCTGGTCCACGGCACCCGTTTCGATTCCCGCGCGTGGGACGGTTACGCCGAGCTGATCCCTGATGCTGACGTCGTGGCAGTCGACCTGCCCGGGCACGGTCGGCTCGCAGGCCAGGACTACACGAGCGAGGCTGCCGTGCAGGTGGTGGTGGACGCGGTCCGCGAGCACACCGCCGAGAATGAGAACCGCGCGGTCGTGCTGGCGGGGCACAGCCTCGGCGGCTACGTCATCGCCGAATACGCCTGCCGGTACCCGCACCGCCTGGATGCGCTCGTGCTCATCGGCGCCTGCGCCGACCCCGCGCGCCATCCCCGGCTGTCCTCCCTTTACTCGGGGTTCGCGCAGTTGCTGCCGCGCGTCGGTGCCGAGCGGATGGCAGGGGTCGCTAACGGTGTGATGCGTCGAATGGGGATGAACGAAGACGCGATCCCGGACGCCACCGGGTACGCGGTGACCCCGCAAGCGTGGGCCAGCGTGCTCGCCGAAGCGACCCCCGAGCACCTGCGGGAGCTGACCTGCCCCGTCTTCTTAGTGGCGGGACGATTCGACCAACTCGGGATCGACATCCGCCATTACGCCCGCGTCTGCGCTGACCCTCGGGTGCGCATCATCGAGCGGGCCAGCCATTTGGCGCCGATGACCCACGTCGAACAGGTGGCGGCGATCATGCGTGAGGCCATTGAGTCGTGCAGGAGGTAACCCGGGGCGGTAACCGCCGCGTCCGCCAGCGGCTACCAGGTCCCGCTGCCGCGCCGAGCGGACCTCAGCCGGCGGCCGATTCCCAATAGTCGGTGAGGACCGCTGCTGCTAGTTGGCCCGCTCGACAGACCGACATCGGGATCTGGTGAAACCGGGAGCGAGGCAGCGGCGCGTCGCAGAGCCGACTCGTTCGTTCCGCATCCCAGTCGACGAGCACGTACCAGGAGCCGTCCTCGCAGCACACCTGACGTACCGCCCCGACCGCGCAGATTTCCTGCCGCCGGGACAGGTAGGCCCAGATGAGGTCGCCGCGCTGCATGGTTCGGTAGCCGGTGCTCAGACACCACCGCTGCACGGGTTGGGAGCGGGCGATGGCCGCCCAGATCGGCCCGGCGTCCGGGCGGACCCGCCAATCGGGGGGTTGATGCTCCAGATGGGCGCCGGGATCGATCGGCAGCAGCCAATGCGTGCGCCCGGCAGTCGCCCCGGTTCTCCTCGGGGCGTCCGGCTCGGCCCGTTCGGGGGTCACTCGTGGGCCGGGGAGGGGCGAACTCATGTCGGCACTTTAGGTCCAGGGCTGCCCCCTGCTCCTGCGCGGTGGGGTAAGTCCGCAGCACGAAGCAGGGGAGAGCCAGGTCAGAAACCTGTCGGCAGGTGCGGGCCGTAGGGCTCTTCGAGCCGGTGGATCTCCTCCTGGCTCAGGTCGATCTCCAGGGCAGCCACCGCGTCGGGCAGGTGGTGGGGTTTGGTGGCGCCGACGATCGGGGCTGTCACCACCTCTTTGCTGAGCACCCACGCCAGCGCGATCTGTGCCATCGCCACGCCGCGTTCGCGCGCCACCTGCTCCACCGCCTCAACGACGGCGGCGTCCGAGTCGGTGTAGAGCGTCTTACCGAACGCGTCGGTGTCGCTGCGCGTCGTGCTCTGACCCCACGGCCGCGCCAGACGCCCACGGGCCAGCGGACTCCACGGCAGCACCCCCACACCCTGGTAGGCGCACAGACCGTGCATCTCGCGTTCTTCTTCGCGCTGGATGAGGTTGTACTGATCCTGCATCGAGATGAAGCGCGTCCAACCGCCCAGGTCAGCAGCGTGCTGCATCGTGGCGAACTGCCACGCCCACATGGAAGAGGCGCCGATGTAGCGCACCTTGCCCGCCTTGATGACGTCGTGCAGCGCCTCCATCGTCTCCTCGACCGGGGTATGCGGATCGAAGCGGTGGATCTGATAGAGATCGATGTAGTCGGTGTCCAGGCGCCGCAGCGAGGCGTCCACCTGCTCCAATACAGCCTTGCGCGACAGGCCGGAACCACCGGGGCCGGCGTGCATCCGGCCGTTGAGCTTGGTTGCCAGCACGATGTCCTCGCGCCGGGAGTGCTTAGCGATGGCGCGGCCCACGAACTCCTCGGAGCTGCCCATCGAATAGATGTTTGCGGTGTCCCAGAAGGTGATGCCCAGATCGATCGCCTGGGCGAAGAAGCTCTGCGAGGTCTGCTCATCCAGCGCCCAAGGGTGCCCGCCGCGCGCGGCGTCGCCGTAACTCATACACCCCAACGCGATCCGGCTGACGCGAAGACCAGAAGAACCAAGCCGCACAGTTTCCATGCGCCCACCCTAGGGTGGTGGCCTGCCGGTAGCTTCCATCAGCGCAGCAGGATTCGCCCCCACGCGCAGCGACTACCGCCCCGTGGCACCAGCGGTGTCTGCCCGGTGCATCACGTCCAGGATCACGACGTCCGTCTGCTGCATCCCGTCGTGGGCGATCCGCCCGACGTTCTCGATCGTCTGCTGCGGGTCTGGCCCGAGAACACCGACGCCGGCCTCGAAATGGCGCCCGGCCGCGACCAGGTCCAGGGAGGACAGCGCAGCCTCCACCGAAATCGACACCTTCGCTGCGCACGAAGGCTTGGCCCCGTCGCAGACCATCCCGCCGGTGGTGGCCAGCGAAGTCTCCAAGGTCTGCAGGACCTGCTCATCCGGCAGTCCTTGCAGCCAGGCGATGCCTGCCCCGGCCGCGGAGGCCGCCGACGCGGCACCGCAGAAAGCGGACAGTTTGCCGATGCGCTGCTTCTGCAGGATCGCCAACAGGTTCGAGACGAGCAGCGCGCGATACAGCTGCTGCTGACTCGAGTGCAGCGCCTTCGCGTAGGTGATGACCGGTAGTGACGCGGTGATGCCCTGGTTGCCCGAACCGGAGTTGATGACCACGGGCAGGCTGCAACCGCCCATCCGGGCATCCGAGGCCGCGGCGGCGCGAACCCGGGCGTCATGCCTTGGGCCGCTGCCCCCATTGGCGGCCAGCGAACGCCCGATTCCGGCCGCGTACTCGGTTTCCACGCCGGCGTCGGCGATGCGCGAGTTGAGGTCGATCTGCCGTTGCAGGGCTGCCACCAGGGCTGGCTGGGCGGCCAGGTCGATGCTACGAGCGAAGTCGAGCACCTGTTGAGGCTGCAGGCGAGGACTCGGCTGAGCTGCCGGCTCGCTCTGCGGGCCCGCAGCGGGGGAGTCCTCTGCGGGTCCAAGCTGCACGCCGTCGCGATATAGCGAGGCGAATCGGGTGTGCTCGTCGATCAGTTCGACCGATGCGCTCGATGCTTCAGTCCTCACCTCGGCCCGCACGTACAGACCGGTGAATTCCGAGTTCAGTTCTACCGAGACGTTGCCGCGGGCCACGAACTGCATCGCAGCCTCGATGTCGTCGTCGTCCACCTCGCCCAAGCATTCCAGCCCTCGCTGCGCGTCACCGGCGAGCATGCCGAGGGCGGCCGCAAGGTCCACGCCGTGACGGCCGTGGGTGCCGGGGATGATGACTGAGCGCGCGTTCTTGTAAACGTTCGCGCTCAGCGTGAGCGTGAGGCTGCGCGGCTGCAGCGCCAGCACCTCACGTGCTTTGGCGCATGCCAAGGCGATCGCGATCGGTTCGGTACAACCCAGCGCCGGAACGAGCTCGGCGAGAAGCAGCGCGCACAGCGCTTCTTGGTGCGCATCGTCCATCGGGTCTGCCCCTCATGCGTTCTGAACTGCGGTGCTTTCCAGGCTACGGCGCGCCCGCAGTCACGTACGTGAATTGGACGGATTGTCGGTTGCGCGGTGGCTGGCCCGGCGGGTGTGTGCGCAACTCAGCCGTCTGCAGCGGCGTTCGGTGCCGGCGATGCCACGGGGTCCCCGCCTTGCGCCGACAGTTGCGCCGAGGCGAGTAGATCGTGCGGGGACATGGGCCGCCCGTAAAGCCAGCCCTGCACCATCGGGCAACCCAACTGTTGCAGCAGCTGTGACTGCTGCGGGGTCTCGACTCCTTCGGCGACCACGTTGTGGATCCCGAGGCTGGCCAGGAGGTCGATGACGGCCCTGATCTGCCGAGGAGCCGCGTCGTCGATGCAGAGTCGGTCGATCAGCGACTTGTCGAGTTTCACGCTGTCGATGGGCAGCCGCAACAAGGTCTCCAACGTGGCGTAGCCGGAACCGAAGTCGTCGATGCACACACCGGTACCCTGCCGACGCACCTCTTCCAGGGCCTCCACCACGCCGGCGCCCCGATCGATAAGCAACGTCTCGGTGATCTCCAACTTCAAAGCACCACCCGCCAGGCCTGCGGCGCTGAGCGCCTCACGGACCGTCTGCACGAAGTCCGGTTGCAGCAGTTGCGCGGGGGAGATGTTGACCGAGACCTGCGGAGCGTGGCCAGGCATCGCTGCCCGCAACCGGGCCAGCTCCAGGCATGCCTGGCGAAGCATGAAATCCCCCAACTCACCGATGAGTCCATGCTGTTCGGCCAACGGAATGAACACCTTTGGTGAGACCTCGCCCAGTTCCGGATCCCGCCAACGCGCCAAAGACTCCCAACCGATGAGGCGGGTGTAATTGGTACCGCCCATGATCGGCTGCAACTGCAACGTGAACGACTTGTTGCTGATTGCTTCGTGGAGTCTGGCCCCGACCGCGGCCGTGTAGCGAGTCCGCGTGGCCAGCTCCTCCCCGAATAGCACGCATCGGCCGCGCCCGAGCTGCTTGGCCTCGTACATGGCCGCGTCAGCCCGTCCCAGCAGTTCGTCTCCGGTTACCGACTCCTCGGGGGCAACCACCGCGACACCGATCGAGGGCGAGAGACGGTGCGCGCTGTGGGGGCCGATCCGCAGCGGCTCCTGGAAACACTCAAGGACCCGATCGGCCAGCTTCATTGCTTCGGCGGCCGAGTCGGTCGGGGTCAGGATGACGAATTCATCCCCTCCGAAGCGAGCGAAGACGACGTCGGGGCCCAGCCGTGCCTTCACCCGGGATGCGATGTCTTGCAGGAGTACGTCCCCGGCGCCATGCCCCCAGGTGTCGTTGACGTATTTGAAGTTGTCGCAGTCCAGGTAGATTGCGGCGCTGCCGTGCGACGACTCGGCGGCAAACTTGATCCTGCGGTCGATCTCCTCCATCAACGAGGCCCGGTTGACCAACCCCGTCAAGGGGTCGTGGGTGGCGCGGTGATGGCTCTGCGTCTCGGCCTGTGTGAGCGCGGCCATCGTCCACGACAGCCGTACGAACAGCAGGGCGAGTTGGAGGGTGATGAGTGTTACCCGAACGACCATGTCCAGGATCCCGGTCACCTGCACCGCCGCCGCCAGCAGTACTGGTGAGATGGTGAACAGGATCAGGGCCGGACCTCGACCGCTGCGGTGTTTGTCTGGCCCGCCGGCGTACGTCCCGAGCTGCACCACCGAGGGGTGCGTGGCGGCCAACGCCAGGCACAAGTAACTCACCAGGTAGCCGGCCTCAGCATCAGGCAGGCGCCCGCGCAGAAGCATCACCTCGGTGTAGGCGTAATAACCGTCTAGGAAGAATTGAACCGTTAGCGCTGCCATCAGCCAGTTGAGAGCAGGGTTGAAGCCGCCGCGCCGCAAGCCCAGATGCACACACAGCACGAAGACCAGAACATCAGCGACCGGGTAAGCCGCCCACACCAGGCCAGAAGGCAGCAGGGCCCCGTTTGCTACCGGTGCGAGCGCCCATGTCCACACTCCCAAGGCCACTCCGACTGTGGCTGCCAGGGCGTCCAGGGCTGTGTAGGGACCTCGTTCGCTGCCCAGGCGGCGAGAAAGCAAGACCAGCCAGGTGAAGAGAAGCGCGTAAGAAGTGAAGTAGAGAAAATCCAGGGTGTCGAAGGGGCCGAGGGCCAACGTACTCGGCCACGGCAGCAGCGCCGGCAACAGGCATAACCCACTCGCCATCTGGGCGACCCACCGCGGCCGTGGCTGGGCTCCGCGCAGGAGCGGCCCGAAGGAGAACGCCAGGATGAGGCAGCCAGCGGTTACGCAGTGGAGCGTCTCCATGTCGTTGCCTGGGGCTACGAAGGTGCACAGGGTTACCGCCGCGACAACCACCGCGATGGTGAGCCGTGCCACCCGCGCACGCGGCGAGAGCAAACGAGCCTGCGGGTCCGCGAACCCCCGCCGACGTGTGTGGGAGGGGGTTGCCGCGGTCACGGTCGGTCGAGGAAAGCGGGGCAGTCCAGGGCGCGGGCGGCCTCGACGGGTTCTCCGAGCAAGAACCCCTGCGCCCACTCGAACTCGCATTCGCGGGCCAACGCCAGCTGCTGGGGGGTCTCCACGCCGGCGGCGACGAGGGGCAGCTCCAACTCGTGCACGGCGCGCGCGATGTCAGGTACGGCTGCGATGCCCGAGGGAGTCGAAAGCTTCCGGGGATGCAGTTTGATGATGTCCACCGGCGTTGCGGCAGCTGCCATGAGGATGTCGAGGTCCTTGGCGGTGAAGCCGTCCAGGCAGAAGGAAACCTCCGCGTCCTGGAGTTCGCGTAGCCGCCCCCGGACCGAGTCCTGGCCAATGAGGCGGCGGAAGATATCGGTGGTGATGTCCAGGAACAGCCGGTCGCCCGGTACGCCGCGTCGGGTCACCGCGTTGACGACATCGCGCACGAAGTGGGGGTGGGCGATGAGGTCCCAGGACATGTTGAGCGAAAGGACGAGTTCGCGGTGCCCGTCCTGTTCGCGCCAGCGCGCCAAATGCCCTAGAGCGTCATCCAGGATCCACAAGTCGATGTCGCGCATCGTGCCGGATGCCCTGGCGGCACTGAAGAAACTTGAGGGCAACTCGGCGTTGCCGTCGCTTGCGTTGAAGCGCCGCGCCAGCGCCTCCACCCCTTGAAGTTTGTTTGTGCGCAGGTTGTAGAACGGCTGGAAGAAGGTCGCCAAAGGGGCGCTCTGATCATCGACGGCAGAACGTTCTGCCCGATCGTCGAGGGGGTTGTTCACCGTTACCTGCCTTCAGCGCTTGGCGTTCCACCAATGGATGGGTCCACTTGGTCTGTTCGACACCCCGAGTGAGGATCTGAGGCAGTCACGAGGTCTTGTGGCGCCTGCGACAGCTGCCGAGTCAGGTGCCGCCAGTCACAGCATAGGTGGGGTGTAGGCGATCAGCGATTCCTGCCCGACCCAATATGGCGACCGCCCACCGGCGTTGGCTATCTACCCTGGTCGGGTAGGGCCACCGGTGGGCGGTCAGGTACTGCGTGAAGGATTGTCAGCGAAGCAGCGCCACGAAGGTACCGGCGATGATCGCCGAGGTGATGACACCGCTGATGCTGGCGCCCAAGGCCGCCGGCATGATGATCGCTGCCGGGTTTTCTGCTCCGGCCACCTTCTGGGCCACCTTGGCGGTCGTGGGGACGCAGCTCACACCCGCGATGCCGACGACGGGGTTCACCTTGCCACCGGTGGCGAAGTACAGGATGTACCCGCCGAGGATTCCACCCAGCGCAGAGATCAGCAGCGCAAGCATGCCCAGCAGCAGGAGCTTGAGGACTGCCGGGTTGAGCAGGGTTCCGGCCTCACAAAGCGCGCCGAGCGTCAGTCCCAGGAAGAAGGTCGCGCCGTAGAGGAAGACCTTGCTCATCAGGTCCTGGAACTGCACGATCCCCGATTCGCGCACCGCGACACCGACGAACAGCGACAGGAACAACGGCGCAGCGACCGGGAACAGCAGCGACAGCAACGTCGAGATACCCACCGCGAAGGCGAGTTTCTGCCCGGAGGTGATGCGTCGTTGCTTACCGGGCGGCATAGGCAGGCCGCGCAGCTTGGCCGGGATGAGCCAGCGCACCAGGTACGGGAAGGCGCCGTAAGCCAGCCCGAGGTAGAGGTAGCCGACCACGGTAATGGGCACGAACAACTCAGGGGCCAGGATCAGGGAGGTGAACAGCACCATCGGGCCATCCGCGCCCCCGATGGTCGCCACCGAGGCGGCCTCGCCGGGAGACATCCCCAGGGCCAACGCCAGCGGGAACACCGCGAAGGTACCCGCCTCCGCGCACAGGGCGATGAACATGCTCTGGAACGGCCGCGCCATCACGTACCCGACGTCCAGGAGGACGCCGATGCCCATGAACACCAGGCAGGCGATGAGCCCGTTGCTGAACATGAACGTGTAGATCGGTTGCAGCCAGTCGATCTGCAATGCGTTCAGAACGTCGTCGGATTCAGTGACGAGCGGGTCGACGAACAGCGTGCCCAAGCGCTTGCCGTCAAGGACGAGAACGCCCGCGTTGACCGCGGACATGCCCATCCCCATCGGGATCATGAGCAGCGGCTCAAGGACTTCCTTCTTGCCGAGGTAGACCAGGGCGAACCCGAGGAAGATGAGCACGATGCGACCGATCGCAACGCTCGGGTCCTGCATGAAGAGCGTGCCGATGCCCTGGAAGATGTTGCCGAGGTCGGAAAGGCCCACGTCGACAACCTCAGGAGAGGGTGAGGATCGCGGCGCCGGACTCGACGGCGTCGCCGACGGTGGCCTCGATGGTGGCCACGGTGCCGGCCTTGTCCACGACGATGGGACTCTTGAGCTTCATCGCCTCCATGACCGCGACGACCTGCCCGCTCTTGACGCTGTCGCCGACCGCGACGTTGAGCTCGGCCAGAACACCGCTCATCGGGGCCAGGACTGCTGCCCCACCGCCGGCCCCGGCGGCTGGAGCGCTGCTGCCCCCGCCGGTTGAAGCCGGAGGTGCTGCGGGCGCGGCCGTGGGTGCCATCACCGGTGCGGTGGCGTTGGAGGGAACCATGGAGCGGTGGTCGGGGTAGAGCTGGTTGCCGGTGTCCGTGAGGTCTTCGACGGTCACGTCGTAGGCGTGCCCCTCCACCGTCACACGAAGGTGTCGCTGCATCGGGTCGTCACTCCTTGTTCTGGGCTTGCGAGAGTCTGAGCGGTTGGAGCGGTTGCCCGCGCCGTTGTGGTTGGGTCATCGCCTCAACGCATGGTGCGACCCACGTTGTGGGAACCGTGGTGAGCCTGGCGGCCTTCGGAGCTCCACACCCCTGCTCTGCGAAGCGGTTCGATATGCACGATGACGGCGCTGTCATCGAAGACCGTGGACACCGCAGCCGCGATCGCCGCGATGTGGGCCGGCTTGTGGTTGCCGGCCGTCTGATCCTGGGCCTGATCCTGGGCCTGGGCAGGCGTCGCTGAGACGGCCGCGGCCTTGACGGCCGCCGCGTGATCTGACTGGCGACCGAGCAGGCCCACGAGGCCGCTGATGACGACCGCGACGAGCATGGAGACGACCAGCACGATGATCAGGACAGTAAACGTCATGCTGTAGTACATCGGCTCACCTGCTTTCCTGAGCGTGATGCGGGCTCACAGCGGAATGTTTCCGTGCTTCTTCGCGGGCCGCAGCTCGCGCTTGCTGAGCGTCTTGCGCAGGCTCAGCGCCAGCGCAGCTCGGGTCTCGGAGGGGTCGATGACGTCGGTGATGTAGCCGCGTGCTGCCGAGCGGTAGGGGGTGGCGTGCTCCTCGCGGTAGCGCTGCACGAGTTCCACCCGCTTTGCCTCTGGGTCCTCGGCCTCCTGCAGCTCGCGCTTGTACAGGATGTTCGCCGCGCCTGCCCCGCCCATCACCGCGATTTCAGCGTTCGGCCAGGCGTAGACGTAGTCGGTGCCCATCTCTTTGCTGCACATGGCTAGATAGGAACCGCCGTAAGCCTTGCGCAGGATGACGGTCAACTTCGGCACCGTGCCCGAGGCGTAGGCGAACAGCATCTTGGCGCCGTGGCGGATGATGCCGCCGCGTTCCTGTTCGATGCCGGGCAAGAAGCCGGGGACGTCCACCAGGGTGACGAGGGGGATGTTGAAGGCGTTGCAGAACCGGATGAACCGGGCGCCCTTGTCCGAGGCGTCGATGTCTAGGGCCCCCGCCAGGTGGGTCGGCTGGTTGGCGATGATGCCCACAACCATGCCTTCGATCCGTGCGAAGCCGACGATGAGGTTCTGGGCGAACTGGGCCTGGACCTCCAGGAGGTAGCCGTTGTCGACAATGCGGGTGATGACGGCCCGCACATCCATCGGCGTCGTGGGGTCGTCTGGGACGAGGCCGTTCATGCCTTCGTCGCGGCCCAGACGTAGGTCGGCGACCAGGTCGTGGGGCGGGTCGTCGGTGTTGTTGGGCGGCAGGAACTCCAGGAGCGCCTTCACGATGCGGATGGCGTCGTCGTCGTCTTCGGCTAGGAAGTGCACGTTGCCGCTGACACTGGCGTGCATCTGTGCGCCGCCGATTTCTTCCATCGTCGTCTGTCGACCGGTGACGGACTTGATCACGTCGGGCCCGGTGATGAACATGTGGGCGTTCTGCTTGGTCATGATGATGAAGTCCATGAGCGCGGGGGAGTATGCAGCGCCCCCGGCGCACGGGCCGCAGATGACGGCGATCTGCGGGACCACGCCCGACATGAGCACGTTGTGGTAGAAGACTTTTCCGTAGCCGGAGAGGGCGTCGACGCCCTCTTGGATGCGCGCGCCAGCCGACTCCTGGAAGGCCACCAGCGGCACCCCGACCCGGGTGGCGGTCTTCATGGTGTCGATGATCTTCTTGGCGTGCATCTCACCCAGGGAACCTGCCGCGACCGTGGCGTCCTGGGCGAAGGCTGCGACCAGCTGCCCCTTGACGTAACCGGTTCCGGTGACGACGCCGTCAGCGGGGAGCTCTTTGTCGCCGAGTTCCACGGAGCGGTGATGGACGTGCAGCCCGGATTCTTGGAAGGTGCTGCGCTGGAAAAGACGGTCGAGTCGCTGCCGCGCGGTCAGCAGGCCTCGCTCGCGTCGCTTGAGCACGGCTGCTTCGCCGCCTCCGGCCTCAGCTTCGAGTCGCCTTCGTCTAAGTTCGTCGCGATCGTTCTGCGGCATTGCTCTCTCCCCTCGCAGAGGCGCACGACTCATGAACGACCGATGTGCGGCGTTGCACGGCCTGGCGCTGGTCTGAATTCGACGATGACTGCTCAGCATCCACCGTACTGCCTCGCTCGGAGCATCCTTCATCCGGGACTTTGGGCCCCCGCTGCGGCAAGGACGGGGCGCGGCTGCGCCGGCGCACGGGCCGTTCGAATAGCAGAGGGGGCGTCGGGTCCCCGGTTTCAGCATTCTGAACAGCGGCGATACCGTCCCGGCGGATGAGGCTCCGGCGGGGCTAGGCTCCGAGGAGTTCGCCGCTGCCATGATGCGGCGTCACCTGACAGGAGAAGCAGATGCGTCTATCAACCCGGAACCAAATTCCTGGCAAGGTCGTCTCGGTGACCTCGGGCGAGGCGATGGCTGTGGTCAAGGTGGAGATCGAGGGCGGTCAGGTGTTGACCTCCTCCATCACCCTCGACGCGCTCACCGACCTCGGGATCGCCGTCGGTAAAGAGGTCAGCCTCGTCATCAAGTCCACGGATGTAGCTCTGGGCGTGGAGTGATCTGAAGCGGGGGTGCCTGCGTCGCCGGACGCCGGCGCCCCTGGAGGTCTCCCCGGTGTTCAGTCAGGAAGCTGTCGTGACGAGTAGCCAGACGTACGAGATCACCCCTGTCGGAGTGCTGCGCACCCCGTACCAGAGCGTGGCGCAGGCGCCCATCCAAGGCGCATTCGAGCCCCAGGGGGAGGCCACGCTGGAGGTGGGTGAGCAATACACCGAGGGGCTGGATGACATTGAGGGGTTCAGCCACCTCATCGTCGTGTACCTGCTGGATCGGGCTGGTGAAGTGAGGATGAAGCCCCTTCCGCTGCTCGACGACACACCGCACGGGGTGTTCGCCACCCGTAACCCGCGCCGACCCAACAAGTTGGGCCTGGTGGTGGCTTCCCTGGTGCGGCACGACGGTCGCACGCTTCACCTGCGCGGCGTGGACGCGCTGGACGGCAGCCCGGTCATCGACATCAAGCCGTATGTGGCCCGTTTCGATAGTTTTCCCGACGCGTCGGAGGGCTGGTTCGCGGGGCGGGAGAACCGGCCGAAGCCGCCTGGTCGAGAGTGACGCGCGGCTGCGGACGGGTGAGTCAGCCGGTGGTTCAGGGCTTCATCGTCATGACGAAGGTGCGTGAGGTCACGTTGACGTGGTGCACGCGCAGCCGGTAAGTGTGTCGCCCGGTCCACTTAGCGGTGAACCACACGGAGCCGCGTCCGTCCTTGTCCACCCACGCGGTGTTCACCCCAGTCCAGGTGCCCCCGACGAGACGTTCCAGGTCAGCGTCGTGCCTTTGGGCAGGGCCGTCGGGCCGAACTTCACCGACACTGCCTCCAGACGCGCAGCTGAGCTGACTCCCCGGCCGAGGCCGGCGTGGCCCGCCACATGCGTGACTGTCAGCGGACTCCCGTCATGACGAAGTTCGCTGAGGTGACGTCGCTGTCGGCGACACGCAGCCGGTAGGTGACTGTGCCGGCCACGACCGGGACGAAGGTGACGACACCTCGACCGCTGCCTCCGACCTGGCCAAACCCTGCGTCGTGCCAGGTGCGGCCACTGAGGCGTTCCAGTCGCAGACCCGTCCACAAGGGAAGCAGCGTCGGTCTGGTCCACACCGCAACTTCCTGACCCAGGCGCACCCTGGCGGGGGCGTTGAGGGGGATCGGGGTGCTCCACGGGTGGGGGGTGGTCAGCGTCGCCAGGTGTACCGGCCGGTTGCCGGTGTCGCGGGCCGAGGAGGTGACGCGCAGGCAATGTTCGGTCATCACAGGTGGGGCGTCGCCGATAGCGCTGCGGTGGCGGTTGGTGACCAGCACCGAGAACCGGCCGCGGGCGTCGGTGCGGGTGGGGACTCCAGCGTCGGGGACACCGCACTCCTTGCCCCGTGCGACGAGCAGGCGCACTCGCGGAAGGGGCGCGCCTGAGGTGGTGCGGACCTGACCGCTGACCCGGTAGGCGCGCTGGCTCAACCCGACGCGGGTGCGCTTATCCATGGAGAGGACCGGGGTGTCTGTCGCCGTCACCTGGATAGAAAGACCCGGAGAGAATCCATGCGGGTAGCTAGACCATGGGCAGCCGTCGTTGCCATTGGTGCTGAGGCAGTTATGCACGGCGCCGAAGTGCAGCATGCGGGAGGGGCCGGTGATGCGGGCGACTCCTTTCCATGTTGTGAGGTCGCCCTTGGTCGAGACCTTCTTCAGCGGTATGAGTGGGCCTTCCATCGTGGGATACACCCACTCCGACAGGGTCATATAGCCATCGCCGGGGTGCTGATACTCGCCGGGAAGAGGCCTGGTGGTCATGGTGATGGTCACCGGGGTGGTCTGCAGACCGTGCACCCTCACCTCGGAGCGGCTCGCCGAGATCTGCTCGACGATGAAGGATTCGTCAGTGTAGAAGTCATCCGCTCGGGCAGGGGCTGCGGTGATCGTGCCAGTGAGGACAGCAGCGACCACGGCGGCCGCGAGACGGGGGAAGCGCATGCGTATGGCATCGTCCCCGGGCGAAAACCGTTACCCGCGTGCGATGTTCCTTGTCGACAACAGACGCAAGGCGCCCGTCGACGGCGCTGGATCGCCGCCCGTGTCGTTGGGGGAAGCGCCGCCCCAGGACGAGGTTCGCTCCCATGGTGGAACGTCGCGGTGGGCTTTGCCGGTTTGGCAGGCACCGGCTGGTTGGCGCAGGCCTGCGGGGCCACCTGGTGCGGGCGGTTAAGCCCGGGATGAACCGTTGCGCCCTCGCGTGATGCGGGCAGCTCGCCGGGTGCGTCGCCGCTCGTGCCAGTTCGGGGTCTCGTCCTCGTCATCGAACCACCGTGCGACCACGACATCAGTGGAGGAGTGCAGCAGGATCGAGAGCACCACGGTGGCTGCGACGAGGTCGAAGACGAGTTGCGCATCAGGGATGCCCGAGCTGAGGACGTACAAGGCGTAGACGACCGAGGCGAACCCCTTCGGGCCGAACCACGATGCGGCCACTTGCTCGCGCACGGCGAGCCCGCTGCGCAGGAACGACACGGTCAGCGCGAGCGGGCGGGGCAGGAACAGCGCCAACACCGCGAAGACGACACCGGCGATCCCGATGTCAGTAACGATGCTGCGGGTCACCAGCGCGCCGAACACCAGCAGCGCGACCAGTTTCAGCAGCTCGGCGACGAGTTCCCCGAACTCCTCGAAACTCTCGTGTTGGCGTGGCCCCACCGAGGCCAGCGTGATGCCGGCCGCGAACGCTGCGAGGAACAGGTTGCCGTGGGTGGCCTGACCCAACGCCAACACGAGCAACCCGACGGCGACACCGGTCAGAGGCTCGTAATGGCCGGAGGCGGCGAACATCCGGGTGCCTTCCAAACGCACGACGACCCAGGGGACGACGACGCCGATAAGCAGCCCGACGACCAGTTCGATACCGACTTCGAGGGCGTGCACCTGTCCGCTGCTGCTCGCCGCGGCCAGCAGGACGATGACGAAGGGCAGCGCGAGCCCGTCGTTGACGCCGGACTCAACGTTCAGCAGGCGCCGCAATCGCTCCGGAACCTTGTCATTGCCGACCAGCGCTGAGGCGAACACCGGGTCGGTGGGCGAGAGAATGGCCCCGACGAGGAACGCGATCGGCCAGCTCATCCCCATTGCCAGGTGCGCCAGGACGGCCGTGAACAGAAGCGTCAGCGGCAACCCGAACAGCAACGCCCGCCCGGGTAGTTTCCAGGCCGAACGCAGATCGTGCCAACCGGCCTTCATTCCGTCCGTGAACAGCACCGCAAACAAAGCCAACTCGGCCAACTGGCCAACTATCTCGTCGTCCTGTTTGACGTCGAGAATGCCGAGGCCGCCGGTGCCCAGGGCGATTCCGGCGATGAGGAACAGCGCCGACGTCGACAGGATCGTTCGATCGGCAAGAGCCGAGAAGAGGACGGCCACGAGTAGGACTGCGGCGAACGCCAGGAGCATGAGTCGGCCTTCGGTCGATAACGGATCCCCCGGTCCTGCGCCCAAGGGCGCCCACGAGCCTACCGGCGCGCCCGCCCCCGGCCGAGGGCCGGGGGCGGGCGGATACGCCGTCGTGGCGGAGCACGATCACGCGGATAACACTGAGGCGCAGTTCAGCGTGACCCGGGCCTTCTGCTCGGTGTTCTGGGGCGCCGTCACGTGTCAGGGCAGCTGCTCAGCGCGAGTTCTGCACCCGTGGTCAGTGACTCGCGAGAGCCGTGGCCGCGTTGATCAGCGCCAGGTGGGAGAACGCCTGTGGAGTGTTGCCGACGAACCGTTCCTGATGCGGGTCGTACTCCTCGGACAGCAGACCGACGTCGTTACGCAGCGAGAGCAGCCGGTCCATCAGGGCCCGTGCCTCGTCGTGTCGTCCGATGAGGGCGTACGCCTCGACGAGCCAGAACGAGCAAGCCAAGAATGGGCTCTCGTCACCGGCCAACCCGTCGACGCCGGATTCGGTGCGGTAGCGCAGCACGAGCCCGTCGCGCAGGAGGGTCTCCTCGACCTTGGCGACCGTGGCCAGATAGCGCGGGTCGTCCGCGGCGATGAACCCGATCGGGGCCAGTAGCAGCAACGAAGCATCGACCTCGTCGGTCTCGTCGTGCTGGCGGAAATATCCGCCGGGGCCCACTCCGCGCTCCAGCACGTCGGCGCGAACCTCATCGCGGGCTTTGCGCCAACGTTCCACCGGGCCCGGCAGGGCATGCTTTTCCACGCCCTGAATGGCTCGGTCGAAAGCGACCCACACCATCGCGCGGGAGTGGGTGAAATGGCGGGCTTGGCCGCGGATCTCCCACAGACCGTGGTCAGGGCGATCCCATCCTTCGACCATGTCCTCGACCAGGGCCACCTGCAGCGCCCACGAGTCTTCACTTTCTTCCAGTCCGATGGTTCGGGCGGCCTGCAGGGCACTGAGGACTTCCCCGAGCACGTCGAGCTGGTGCTGTTCAGAGGCGCCGTTGCCCAGGAGCACCGGACGCGAATCGGCGTAGCCGGGCAGGTGGGGGAGTTCGCGCTCGGTCAGGTCACGGCGCCCGTCCACGCCGTACATGATCTGCATCCGGCTCGGATCGCCAGCGACGGCCCGCAGCAGCCAGTCGCGCCAGGTGCGCACCTCGTGCTTGTACCCGCATTGCAGGAAGGCCGACAGGGTCAGCGAGGCATCACGCAGCCAGCAGTAGCGGTAGTCCCAGTTCCGGGGACCGCCGAACTGCTCGGGCAGGCCCATCGTCGGGGCGGCGACGATTCCGCCGGTGTCACGGTCGGTGAGGCCGCGTAGCACCGCCAGCGACGTACGCACCGCTTCGGCATCACACCCGTGATAGGTGGCGCGGTCCGTCCAAGCGCGGAAGCTGGCCAACGTGCTCGCTTCTGCGCGCGCCACATCGAAGGGCGCCGGTGCATGCAGGTGAGATGGCCACCAGGACATGGCGAAGGTGAGGCTGTCCCCGGCTGAGACGCTGAACTCGTCGGCGTGCACGTGCCCGTCAGGGCGGGGCAGCCGTGGCCCACGCAGCAGCACCGAGTCCGGCCCGGCGGTCGCGACGAGCATCTCGCTCGCGCCGAGGTCGCTGTGATCGGTGACGCGGTGGATCCACGGGTAGTGCTGGCCGTACCCGAACCGCAGCACCCACTCGTGGCGCATCTCGACGGTGCCGTCCAGGCCGGTGATCCGCCGCACGATATGGGTGGAGTGCTCCCGGGTCGGCATGAAGTCTTCGACCTTCACCGTGCCGGTGTCGGTGGTGTGCTGGGTCACCAGCACCAACGTTCCAGGCTCGTAGGAACGCTTCGTCTCGGCCGGCCCAGTCGGTCCGAGGAGCCATCGACCGTTCTCGCGGGTCCCCAGAATCGCGGCGAAACACGCCTCTGAGTCGAAACGCGGCAGACACAGCCAGTCGATAGAACCGGCCCTGCTCACCAGCGCAGCGGTGCGCATGTCACTCAGGAGTGCGTAGTCCTCGATGGGCGGCTGAGATGCGTTCATAGGCTGACATTCCTTATCTGGGTGACTGTGCTGATCCGGGTGGGTGAGTGGTGGTGAAAGGCTCCGGGGTCGTTCTGCTGCCGTGTCGGAAGGTTCGCTGGTCCTTCAGTGTCACTGCACGAGCGAGGATCCGCACACGCAGGGACCAACCACCGTGGTCCTCGCGTTGGGCCGAACTCGGGCTGTCGGGCACGAGGCGCAGGTGCGCGCGCGATGAGTGGCCCGAACGAGCAACGGGGCTTGTCGGCGCCGGGGCGCGGCGCAATGATCTGGGTGGACGCATTGCCCCCGTGATGCCGGAGTCGGTGTCGGTGTCGGTGTCGAGCGATGTTGCGCGGCTCTTTGAGTCGTCAGGGGGATGGCAGCTAAAGGGAAGGGGATGCGATGAGTCTGGCCGATGGACCGTGGGGTGTATTGGCGCTGGCCCTCGTGCTGATCGGGTTGGTGTTGTACGTGATGCCCGTGATCTCCCGGATACCGAGGCTCGAGGCGCAGGTCCGCAGGCAGGGTGCGACGATCGACCAACTGTGCGCACGCCTGGGAGTCGAGTCGGCCAGCCTCGACTCGAGCCGCGACTTGGATGAGCAGGAGCGCGCCCTCATCGCGAAAGGGGAGAAGATCGCGGCGATCAAGCACCACCGCGAGCGCACCGGATCCAGCCTGAGCGAGGCACGGGACGCCGTCGAGGGCGGCATCGCCTGAGCCGGTGAGGGGGGCGGTAAGTCCCCGGACATCTGCGCCCACAATTCCTTCGCTGTCAGCCCACGAGCCACTGGGTCTGCAGTACTCTTCGGCCACAGAACCACGGCTCGTCGTACAAAGCGGGCGCGGTGCTGCGATGTCGGGCAGCGATCAGGGGGGTCTGCGCCCCGCGTTCGTGTTCGGGTGTCGACCCGCTCGTTCTCCTTCGGCGAGGACCTCAACCGGTCCCGCTAGCGGTTACCGCCGTGTGAACGGGGCCGAGGAATGGAGACGACCATGTCGGCGCCCAAAGAATCCCCCTGGTTCCTCAACCCGCAGCCGCGCTGGGAGGCGACCTGGCGTCTCATCGGTTTCCCGCACGGCGGAGGCGGTCCGCACGCCTTTCGGGAGTGGCCCGGGGTCCTGCACGAACACGTCGAGATGCTCGCGGTGCATCTGCCGGGGCGCGGCAGTCGCTTGCACGAGCCGCCCGTGTCCGACATGGACGAGCTCGTCACCGGCATCGTGGCGGCGATGACGGACTGCTTCGACAAGCCTTTTGCCTTCGTCGGGCACAGCGTCGGGGCCCTGGTCGCCTACGAAACGGCGCGCCGACTGGGCGAGCTGGGATTGCCGACACCGTTGCGCTTGTTCGCCTCTGCCCATCATGCCCCGCACGCGGTCGCCGCGCCGGAACCGATGTACCAACTGCCCGACGAAGACCTTATCGACGTGGTGGGGAACCTGGGTCTGGTGCCCCAGGAGGCGCTGGCCGACCCGGAGCTGCTCGCTCTCATCCTGCCGCCGTTGCGCGCGGACTTCGCCCTGTCTGAGACCTACCGCGCGCCCGAGCGCTCAACGGCGCTGCCGTGCCCGATCACTGCGCTCGGCGGCACCCACGACCCGCTGTTGAGCCCCGATGACCTGCAGGAATGGCAGGCGTACAGCGCAGAGGGTTTCGCGGTGCGCACCTTTGAGGGCGACCACTTCTACACCACTACGCACCTGGCGCAGCTGGGCGAGGCGATCGCGCAGGATGTCGCTGGCGACATCGCCGCGCTGCCGCCGTCGATCCTTGCCGGCGCTGAGGCCGACTATCCGCGCACCGCCTGCCTGCACGAGCTGTTCCGAGCCCAAGCCGCCCAGAGCCCGGGCAGCCTCGCGCTCGTGGACGGGGCGGACCGCTTCACCTTCCAGGAGCTGGACAGCGCAACCGATCTGCTGGCTCGAGAGTTGCAGGGCCGCGGCGTGCAGGTCGACAGCCTCGTCGGGATCTACCTGCCGACCAGCGCCGACTTCGTCGCCGGCTATCTGGGTGCGCTCAAGGCGGGCGGCGCGTACATGCCGCTGGACCTGACGCTGCCACCTGCGGCGCTGGCCGAAGTGCTGCAGGTCGCCGACCCGGTCGCGATCATCACCGATGACGAGCACGCTGGCGGGCTGCCGCGCAGCTGGCACGAGCGGGGGGCGGTCGTGCGGTTGGGGCCGGGGTGGCAGGAGCGGTTGGGGGCCACGGACCTGCCGGAGCTGGACGCGGGTGCTGACAGCGGGCGGCGCCGACTTCCCGGTCCCGACAGCCTCGCGTACTGCGTCATGTCTTCCGGTACGACGGGCGTCCCCAAGGGGATCATCTGCCCGCATCGCGGCGCCGTGAACTCCTATTCGTGGCGGTTGCGGCACCTGCCCTACCAGGGTGAGGAGCGGGAGGCCTGCAATGTCTTCTTCGTGTGGGAGGTGCTGCGCCCCATGCTGGCCGGGCGCACCGCCTATGTGATCCCCGACGAGGTCATCTTCGACCCCGCTCGGCTCGTGGCTTATCTGCGGGACAACGCGATCACGCGGGTGCTGTTCACGCCGTCGCTGCTGGACACGGTCTTGTCGACCCCCGGTCTTGATCTCGAGTCGGCCTTCGCGCACCTGCGCATCCTCTACCTCAACGGCGAAGTGGTCCCCACCGCGCTGCAGCAGCGGTTCACCCGCAGGTTCCCCGACATCGCCCTGGTCAACGACTACAGCATCTCCGAGACCCACGATGTGTGCACGAGCGACCTGAGCGAGCTGGATGCGCGCATCACCCCGAAGTTCGCGCCCGTGGGTACCCCGATGGACAACGTGCGCATCGTTCTGCTCGATGAGGCCAGGCGGCCCGTCCCGTGGGGTTTCGTCGGCGAGATCTACGTCGGTGGGGACTCCCTGGCCCGTGGCTACCTGGCCCAGCCGGAGATGACCGCGCAGCGCTTCATCCCCGACCCGGTACGCGGCGATGGGTCCGTGTTGTTCCGCACCGGGGACGCGGGGCGGTTCCTGCCCGATGGTCGCCTGGAGATTCACGGCCGGATCGCGTTCATGATCAAGCTGCGCGGCTACAGCATCGTGCCGGGCGCCGTGGAGGCCGCCCTGCTCAGCCACCCCGAGGTGGCGGCCGCGTTCGTCACCACGATCGACGACCCGGAGACCGGCCAACCCGAGCACCTCGTGGCCTACGTCGTTCCCGGCGGTGCCCCGCAGGACGAAGCTGAACTCGTCGCGGCGCTGCGGTCGCACCTGAAGGACCGGTTGCCGCCGTACGCGGTGCCCTCCTACATCCTGGCGATGCAGAAGCTGCCGCTATCCGGTACGGGCAAGCTGAACCGGCGGGCGTTACCCGACCCGCGCAAACGCCGCCAGGTGGGTGCCGCGTCGCGAACCGGCGGCGCTGGTCGGTCGGCGCCTGCTCAGCCCGGTGCGCAGGCTCAGCAACTGGAACGATTCATCCTCTCGGTGTGGGAGCAGGTGCTCGACAGCGACGGCCTGGACCCGGAGAGCAACTTCTTCGACGTCGGCGGGCATTCGCTGGCTGCGGCGGCCGTGTGTGCGCACCTGCGTGAGCACGATCTGGACGTTTCGGTCGTGGACGTCTTCCAGTACCCGAGCGCTCGCCTGTTGGCGCGCCACCTCACCCCGGCCGGGGAGGGCGCGCCAACGTCGGCGCCGATGTGGCAACCCGGTCGCCAGAGCGAGGAGCCGATCGCGATCGTCGGGTTGGCCTGCCGGTTCCCCGGCGCGCCCGATGCGCAGACCTTCTGGGAGAACCTGCGCGACGGGGTCGGTTCGATCCGCGAACTGAGCACGCACGAGCTGGCCGAACGTGGGGTCCCTGAAGAGATCTACGCGGGCCCGGACTATCGGCGCATCGGCGCGATCCTGGATGACGTCGAGGCGTTCGATCCGGCGTTTTGGGGTCTCAGCCGCAAAGAGGCGCTGCTGATGGACCCCCAACATCGACTCTTCCTCGAATGCGCCTGGCACGCGTTGGAGAACGCCGGTCATGCCCCGCGCAGTGACGGTGCCCGCACCGGGGTGTTCGGCGGCACTTTCCTGCCGACCTATCTGCTGCATCACCTGCACGGGGGTGGACTGCTCGATCCTACGGACCCGATGCAGGCGCACCTGACCGAGATCGGCAACGACAAGGATTACGTGGCGACTCGGGTATCGCACCTGCTTAACCTGCAAGGGCCGAGCCTGGCGATCCAGACCTCCTGCTCGACTTCGTTGGTGACGGTCGCGACGGCCTGCCAGGCGTTGCGGGCCGGGCAGTGCGACACGGCGTTGGCGGGGGCCAGCAGCATCACCTTCCCGCAGGCCGGTTACCAGTACGTCGAGGGGCACATCAGCAGCAGCGACGGGCATGTGCGTCCTTTCGACGCGAACGCCTCCGGCACGATCCTGGGGGACGGCGTCGGTGTGGTCGTGCTCAAACGCCTCTCCGATGCCCTCGACGCCGGTGACAACGTGCTCGCTCTCATCACCGGGTTCGCTACGAACAACGACGGCGCGCTCAAGGCGGGCTACTCCGCGCCCAGCGTCGCCGGACAGTCGCAGGTGGTCGCTGCCGCGCACGAGATGGCGGGCGCCGACCCCGAGACCTTCAGCTACCTGGAGTGCCACGGCACCGGCACCCTGATCGGGGACCCCATCGAGGTGCGCGCGCTCACCGAGGTCTTCCGGCGCACCACCGACCGGCGCGGATTCTGCGCCCTCGGCTCGGTCAAGGGCGGCATCGGGCACAGCAATATCGCTGCCGGGATGGCCGGACTCATCAAGACCGTTCTGGCGCTGCAGCACCGGCAGATCCCGCCGGTCGTCGACTTTGAGACGCCCAACCCTGGCTTGGAGCTGCAGAGCAGCCCGTTCTACATCGCGGACGAGTTGCGGCCGTGGGAGGCGCCGCCGGGCAGCCCCCGCCGTGCCGGGGTCTCGTGTTTCGGCATCGGGGGCACGAACGCCCACCTGGTGGTGGAGGAGTTCGACCCGCAGACGGCCGGCGGCATCGGTGTCGCCGGTGCCGCCCAGGATGCTCAGGGCGCGGCCGAAGTCGACGGTTCGGGCGGGCAACCCGGTCAGTCCGCGCACCTTTTCGTGATGTCGGCGCGGAGCGCTACCTCGCTGGGCGCCACCCGCGACGCCCTCGTGGCTGCGCTGAAACCTTCCGCGCCGGACGCATCGCCGTTGGACCTGGCCGCGGCCGCGCACACCCTGGCTCGCGGCCGCGAGCACTTCGAGTATCGGCTGAGCGCGACGGGGAGCGACCCGAGCGCGGTGCAGGCTTCGCTGGCTGGCGCGAAGGGACGCCAGGTCGGGGCGCAGGAGCGGGCCGCCGCCGCCCGGATCGTCTTCATGTTCCCCGGCCAGGGGGCGCAGTACCCGGCGATGGGTGCCGGGCTGTACGCAGACGTACCGGAGTTCGCCCGCCACTACGACGAGTGCGCCGACATCCTCGCCGCCGAACACGACATCGACCTACGGGCTGTCGCCTTCGCCGACCCAGCAGCACCGGACCCTGCGCCGGACGCGCCGGCGCAGGATGAGTTCTCGCGCGCGTACTACCTGCAACCGGCGCTGTTCGCGATGGAGTACGCGCTCGCGGCCACCCTGATGGACTGGGGTGTGCGCCCGGCCGCGCTGGTGGGGCACAGCCTCGGCGAGTACGTCGCTGCGACGTTGGCGGGGGTTCTGCAACTGCGTGACGCGTTGGCGCTGGTCCAGGCACGCGCGCACGCCATGGAGGAGGCCGGACCGGGAGCGATGCTGGCCGTCAAACTCGGGGTCGATGAGGCACGCGCCCTGGTGGCCGACGCGGACGACATCGACCTGGCCGTCATCAACTCCCCTCGGGATGTGGTGTTCTCGGGCCGGGTGGAGGCCGTCGAGCGGCTCGCCGCGCAACTGGCCGAAGCCGGCATCGCCGCGCAGCTCTTGCACACGAGCCGGGCGTTCCACTCGATGATGATGCAGGAGGCAGCTGCCCGCGTCGGCGCTGCAGCGGCCACGCTGCAGCTGAACCCGCCGCAGATTCCGCTGGTTTCGAACCTGACCGGGCAGTGGCTGACCAACGAGCAAGCGCTGGATCCGACCTACTGGTCGCGGCATCTACGGGGTGAGGTGCGGTTCGCCGATGACGTCGCCGCCCTGCTGGAGGCAGGCCCGGCGGTCTACCTCGAATTGGGCCCGGGGCGGACCCTGAGCGGGTTGCTCACCTCGATCGCGGCGGAGGGCACGGGGGAGGCCAGCGCCAACGGCGCCGAAGGTGGGCCACCCCCGCTGGCGGTGCCGTTGGGCCGGCACCCGTTGCGCACCGACGCCGGTGACGCGCAGGTACTGCTTGAGGGTCTCGGACGGCTGTGGGAGGCCGGTGTCCCGATCGACTGGGAGGCGTTCTACGCCTCCCGGTCCCGGCGCCGGGTCCCGTTGCCGGGCTACTCCTTCGAGCGGGTGCGTTGCTGGCCGACCGATCCCGGTGGTGGCGCCCTACCCGGCGGTGGCAGCAGCGGAACTGCTGCAGCTGCACCGGCCGACAGCAAAATGCCGCTGGAGCGCTGGTTCTACCTGCCGTCGTGGCGGCGCACCCTGCCGCCGGTGCTCAACCCTGCGGAACCGAGCAGGCGAAGCGGGCAGGATCCCGCGCTGCCGCCGCGCTGGCTGGTCTTCGTACCGGAGTCAGGGCCTGGCGCCCGACTGGGCGCGAGCCTGATCGCTGCGCTCAATAGCCGTGGTGACGACGTGGTGTGTGTCGAACCCGACCTTGATCGCGGGCATGAGGATCCCATCTGTTTCCTGGAGCAGGACCGGGCGCGGATCGCCTGCTCGGCGGCCGGTCACGAGGCGTTGCTGCGCGCTTTGGATGAGCAGGGGCGGCGCCCAGATCGCATCGTGCACCTGTGGTCCCTGGCCGCGTCGCCGCAGGAGCCGCGTCGGCCGCGCGCCGCGCTGAATGTGACGCAGCTGGCGGTCGCCCTGACCCGGGTGGCCTTCGCGGAACCAGTTCAGCTGTGGATCGTTGCAGCGGGGGCGGTGCAGGTCGACGGTGAACCCGTCGACCCGCTCGCAAGTCCGCTGCTGGGCCCGGCGCTGGTCGTCGCCCAGGAGAACCCTGCCGTGGCGTGCCATGTCATCGACGTGGGTCTGGAGCCGGTGCACAACGAACCGGACGACGATCTGGGCGAACTTGCCGACCCGCTGCTGCGGGAGTGCACGGCGGCCGAACCAGACGAAGCATTCATCGTCTCCTATCGCGGCGGTCGCCGCTGGGTGCCCGCCTACGAACCGGTCACCGTGCCGAGCGGGCCCTCGCGGATCCGCCCAGGCGGGGTCTACCTGATCACCGGCGGGCTGGGCCGGATCGGGCGCACCTTGGCCGAGCACCTGCTCGCCGCCGAAGCCACGGTGGTGCTCACCACGAGGGCTCCGGTGACGGACGAGGGTGGTATCGCTGCCGAGCGGGCCGGCGACGCCGACCTCTCGAGCACCGCTGAGTTCCTCACCGGGTGTCGGGAGCGCGGGGGGAAGGTGTTCCTCGTTCAGGCTGACGCTAGCTACGACGGCGACCTGGAGCGTGCCGTCCAGCACACGATCAAGCGCCACGGGCGTCTCGACGGCATCTTCCACGCGGCGGGACTGGCTCAACTCACGTACCTCAGTGAGGTCGACGAGGCCCTCATCGAGCGGGAGTTCGCGCCCAAGGTGGCCGGGCTGCTCGAACTCGACCGGGCTGTGGCAGTGGCCGCCGGCGCCGGTGCGGCGCCGGAGTTCGTCGTCGTGTTCTCCTCAATCGCGGGCACACTCGGGGGGCTGGCGATGTCGGCGT
Organism: Gephyromycinifex aptenodytis; assembly: GCF_012277275.1. Taxonomy (GTDB): domain Bacteria; phylum Actinomycetota; class Actinomycetes; order Actinomycetales; family Dermatophilaceae; genus Gephyromycinifex; species Gephyromycinifex aptenodytis. The sequence continues at coordinate 2,651,495 of NZ_CP051155.1, forward strand.
ACATGGGCGCCAACCGGTTCATGGATGCGTTCGTGCAGGCCGACCCTCGACGGCACGGGGTGGACTGGTTCTCGATCGCCTGGGATGACTGGGACTTCGAGTATTCGACGCAGCAGATCGAGGCGTACACGGCCAGTGGCGCCGACAAGTTCGCGATGAGTCCCGAGCAGGGGCTGACGGTCCTAGAACGGATTCTGGCGTTTGGTGTTCCGGGGCAACTGTTGGTTTCGACCCGTCCGCTGGAGCCTCGGCTTCGGCAGTGGGTGGACCAGCCCGCCCCGAGCCTAGCGGCCCCACCTGAGGGTGAGCCGGGCGAAACGGCGGGCGAGAGTGGCCAGCCGGGAGGTTCGGACCTGCACGCTCGCCTCATCGGCGTCTACCGGGCCGTGCTGGGAGTTGAGCAGGTCGACGTGGACGACAATTTTTTCGATCTGGGCGGTGACAGCTTGCTGGCGGCCCAGATCCTGTCCCAGTTGCGTTCGACGCTGGGTCTATCCGGTCAGATCCGCCTTCAAGACGTGTTCACCTACCCCTCGGTGGCGGCCCTGGCCCGTTACGTGCAGGACCTCGTCTAGGGCGGCGGGTCCGGGACACGAACCAGCCCCTCGGCTCGCGCGCTGGCCGAGGGGACGGGGCGTGTCCACGGTTGGGGTGGCGGGTAGTGCTCAGAGCACCGGCACCCGCCGCCGGATGTCAGCCACCGTCGACAGGTCGGCTTCGGCCAGGAGGAGTCCCTCTTCGTGGCCGAGGCGGGCCCGGACCCGGCCCAGCGGGTCGATGAGTACCGAGCGGCCGATCCCCAGCGGCTGGGCTCCTTGCGGGGCAGTCCAGGCCATATCGCAGGCCAGCAGGTAGGCCTGGGCGTCCATGGCTCTGGCGCGGGTGAGCACATCCCACTGTTCGGCCTTGCCGGGGCCTTCACCCCAGGACGCCGGCACGAGCACGAGCTCCGCCCCGGCGCGACCCAACGCGGTGAACTGGTCAGCGAACCGCAGGTCATAGCAGGTGGCGACGCCAACGTGGGCTCCACCGATGAGCGTCGTGACGATCTGGTCGCCGGGAGCGACCGTGTCGGATTCGCGGCTGCCGAACGCGTCGTACAGGTGGATCTTGTCGTAGCTGCACTCGCCGTCCGGGCCGGTGACCAGCAAGGTGTTGTGCACCCGCCCGTCCTCGGCGGGGGTGAACATGCCGACCACCACGGTGATCCCGTGTCGTTGGGCGCTTGCCCGCACACCCTGCGCGAACGGGCCGTCGAGCCCCTGTGCGACGGCGCCTAGGTCGGTACCGAAGCAAGCCATCGTCGCCTCGGGGAAGACGACGATCTGGGTGCCACCCTCGGCTGCGCGCTGGGTGTACGCGGTCACCGCGTGCAGGTTCTGTTCCGGGTCGTCCGTGGCCGATATCTGGGCGGCAGCGATACGCATGCACGGTGAGTTCATCTGGGTTCTCCTGTAGTAAGAGGGGTATGCCGAATGTGGGGAGTGGACGCGACCGCGCTTACGAGTACCTGCGCGCCGAGTTGCTCTCTGAGCCTGACCTGCTCGGCACGTTCATCAACGAACAAGACGTCGCCACCGCGGTGGGGGTGTCGCGCACGCCGGTGCGCGAGGCCCTGCTCATGCTCGCAGCCCAGCACCTCGTGCAACTGGTGCCGCATCGCGGGGCGTTCGTGCCTACTTTGACGGGAACTCAAGCCGGCGATGTTTTCACGGCCCGAGAGATGATCGAAAAGTGGTGCGTGCGCGAAGTCATCGCTAACGACCGCGCGCCGGTCGAGGCCATGCGCGCCCGTCTTGAGGAACAGCGGGCTCACGTCAGCGACGCGAAAGCGTTCATTGAGGCCGACCGGGATTTTCACACGCTCCTCATCTCTGCGGCTCAAAACACGGTACTCGCCGACATGTATGAGTCGCTGCGGGCACGGCACGTGCTTATCGGGTTGGCGGCGGTGCGCCACCCGAATGCTCGCCTCACAGACGTGCTCGACGAGCACGGCGCAATCGTGGACGCCCTCGCACAACGCGACGTGGGCGCCGTCGATGCCGCCATCGAGGCGCACCTGCTGGCTACTCGCCGTCGCCTGCTGGGCTCCTGAGCGGCCGGCGCTGCCCTCGATGGCGGCACCCGGTGCCGCGTTGACTCAGGGCACCTGTCCTGCGGTGTCGTCCTCGCTGGAACCACTGAGAAGGACTTGGTCGGCGTCGTCGATGACGGTTTTGCTCATGGCTAGGCCGATGAGCGTGATGAGGCACGCGCCTGCCACCCACGCTCCGATCAACCAACTGTTCTCCATCTGCTTGTGGAACAGAGCGAACATGACGGGGGCGATACCGCCGCCGAAGACACCCGCGAAGGTGTAGGCCAGCGAGGAGCCCGTGTAACGCAGCCGGGCGTGGAACTGCTCGGCGATGTGGGCGGCCTGCGGGGCGTACATGAAGCAGTGGATAACCAGGCCGATAATCACCCCGGCCAGGGCCAGAACGAAGTTCCGGTTCTGTAGCACCGCCAGGAACACGAAGATCCAGATCGCAGCCGCGACGGCAGCCATGCCGTACAGCTTTTTGCGCTCGATGCGGTCAGAGACCCACCCGGCCAGCGGCATGCAGAAAATCTGGATGAACGCGGCACTCATGGTGCACGTCAACGCTTGGCCGTAGGTGAGTTTGTTGGGTCCCGACTGTAGCCAGGTGATGACGTAGATCGCGAAGAAGGCGTAGAGCACATCAGGACCGAAGCGAACGAGGATGGCGCCTACGAGCGCGCGCCCCTGCGTGCGGAACACCTCGGTGATCGGTGCTTTGGGCGCGTCGCCCTGTTCAGCAAGACGCTGGAAGACAGGGGTTTCTTCCAGCTTGTGGCGGATCCACAGACCGAAGCCGACGAGGATCAGTGACAGGCCGAACGCTAGTCGCCAACCCCACGCCAGGAACGTCTCCTGGCTCATGCTGGCGGTCAGGACGAGGACCAGGCTGTTGGCCATGAAGCTGCCGAGCGGGACGCCGGTCTGGGCGGCTGAGGCCCACAGGCCGCGTGTGCCGGGCCGGGCGAACTCGCTGGACAGGAGTACCGCGCCACCCCACTCGCCACCAACGCCGACGCCTTGCAGGAATCGCATCGTGACCAGCAGGATCGGTGCCCAGATCCCTGCGCTGGCGTAGGTGGGCAGGATTCCGATGGCGGCGGTAGCCAGGCCGATCAGCAGCAGGGTCCAGACGAGGACCTTTTTGCGGCCGATGACATCTCCCAGGCGGCCGAAAAAGATGCCACCGATGGGCCGAGCGATATAACCGGCGCCGTACGTCATGAAGGCTTTGATGGTGTCCATCGCGGGGTCGGAACCGTCGAAGAACAGCTTGCTGAACACGGTGCCGGTGACGGCGCCGAACAGGGCGAAGTCGTACCACTCCAGCGACGTCCCCGAGAGGCTTGCGACGAAGGCTTTGTGCAGGCTGCGACGTTCCTCGTCGGTGTGCGGCGGCGCGGTGGCAGCAGCGGGCGAGGTTCTGGGCACGTCACGCTCCTTTCCTAGGGGTGGGGTAATACTCGTTGTATACACGACGAGAAGGCAATAGCCTGACGACGTCATTCGCGGTCGAAGGAGGGGTAATGGGCGTTTTGCGTTTCCGTGTAGTAGGTGCCGATCACGCGGCAGAGACGGTGGATGTTGCCGTTCGGCACGTGTTCAACGGTGGCTACGCCGGTCGCGACACCGCGCAGGTGCAGCACCACGTCGACGAGTTGGCGAAGCTGGGCGTGCCCGCCCCTACTCGCATTCCGACCCTGTACCCGCTGTCGGAGTACCTGGCGGTGCAGGGGAATCGGGTTGCGGTTCCGCACGGTCGCACCTCTGGAGAGGCTGAGTGGGCCCTGGTGGTGCCGCAGGATGCGCGAACCGCGCACGATTACCTCGTCACGGCGGCCTGTGATCACACCGACCGGGCGCTGGAGGTGCATGGTGTGGCGTGGTCCAAGCAGTCCGCCCCGGATTTTCTCGGTGAGGTGGCCTGGCGCTGGGGGGAGGTCGCGCAGCGGTTCGATTCATTCACGTTGCGCGCGTGGGTGAATGGGGATGAACTCATTCAGGACGGCAGCGCGGCACAGTTGCTCTCGCCGGCGTACTGGATTGAGCACATGGAATCCGAGGGGCTGTTGCAGCCGGGCACCGTAGTTATGAGCGGAACGATCCCCATGCTCGAGGGCGTCAACCAGTTCGCGTCGTCATGGCGGGTGGAATTGAGCGACGGCCAAGGCAACGTCAGTGAGGTCTCCTATCGGGTCGAGGAGCTTCCCGCCGCCTGGGACTGACCCTCCTTCACGCCCCATCCGCCCCGCGAGCCGTCACTTCGAAGTGACGGCTCGCCGTGTTTCGTGCGCGAGCCGTCACTGTTCATTGACGGCTCGCGCGGTTACGGGGGCGGGTTGGCGCACCAGCGTGCGTCGATCTCGTCTGGGAAGGCGCGCATCCAGTAGTCGGGGAGTACCTCGTGCAGGCGCTTCCACACGATGCTCGTGGGGTCGTGTGGGTTGGCCACGGCAACGAGGACATCAGGGCCGTGCACGGCGAGGCGTTCCCGGCAGAGGCCGCACGGACTCAGCACGACGGTGCGTCCTGAAGGCTGGCGGTGCAAACAGACCGAGGCGACGATCGCTTGGTTCAATCGGTACGCCGCACAGAATGGTTCCGTCTCGTGACACACCTCGACGGCAGCGACTGCGACTGCGGGTGCCGTGCCGGTCAGGATCGTGCCGTCCGCCAGCAGCATCGCCGCTGCGCCCTGCTCGTCGTTCACGTCCGGGAACCGGATGCGCAGGAGCTCTTCGCACGCAGCGACGGTGGCCTCGAGCAGAGCAGGATCCATCCGGCAACTGTGCCAGGTGCGGGCGTTGAACCGCCACGGGGGGTTCGGCCGCGGCGCCGACAAGGGCGTTCGTGGGGTACTCGGCGGCGTGAACACCTCGTCGTCAAGGTGCACAGGCACCTCCCACCTGGCGCCGTGAAGCGAAGTCGCGACGTCTCAGCCCTGGCACGGTCGTGGTGTCTATGTCTACGGTGGCGCAGACCGAACGGATGAGAGAGACACCTATGAGCGAATATCGCACCGAGAACCCGGCCACCGGCGAGGTCCTGGAGGAGTTCCCCACCCTTGACGACGCAGGCGTGCAGGCAGCCCTGGACCGGGTGGGTGAGGCGTTCACCTCCTGGCGAGCCACCGAGCCGGCGCAGCGGGCCAAGGTCCTTTCCAAGGTCGCCGACATCTATGAGGAGCGATCCCAGGAACTAGCCGAGATCATCGCCCGCGAGATGGGCAAGCCGGTTCGGCAGGGTCTGGGGGAGTTGGCCCTGGTGACGAGCATCTACCGCTATTACGCCGAGCATGGCGTGGCAGCCCTCACCGATGAGGTGCTCAACGTGCCTGGCGGGGGTTCATCCATCGTGCGCCGCGACCCTGTGGGTGCCCTGCTGGGGATCATGCCGTGGAACTTCCCCTACTACCAGGTGGCGCGGTTCGCGGCGCCCAACCTCATGTTGGGCAACACGATCCTGCTCAAGCACGCCCCCATCTGCGCCAAGTCGGCGCTGGTGATGGAGGAGATCTTCCGCGACGCCGGGCTCCCGGAGGGTGCCTACGTGAACGTGTTCGTCACCAACGACCAGGCGGCCGACATCATCGCCGATCCGCGGATTCAGGGCGTCTCGCTCACCGGCAGCGAACGGGCGGGTGCCGCAGTGGCGGAGGTCGCCGGGCGCAACCTGAAGAAGTGCGTGCTGGAACTGGGTGGTTCCGACGCGATGATCGTGCTGGATTCCCCGGATGTGGCCAAGACGGCGAAGATCGCTGCCGCTGTCCGGCTGGGCAACGCGGGCCAGGCCTGCAACTCGCCCAAGCGGATGTTGGTGGCCGAGGACCTGTACGACGAATTCGTCGCAGGGGTTACTGCAGCATTCGAGAAGGCGGCCCCCGGCGATCCGCTCGCCGAGGGCACCCGGATGGGGCCGCTGTCGTCCCAGGGGGCGCTGGACACGCTGCTGGAGCAGGTGCAGGACGCCAAGGACAAGGGCGTCACTGTGCTCACCGGTGGTGACCGCGTGCCGGGTGCGGGGGCATACATGCAGCCCACCGTGCTCACCGACGTCACCCCGCAGATGCGCGCCTACACCGAGGAACTGTTCGGACCGGTCGCGATGATCTTCAAGATCTCCTCTGCGCAGGAGGCCATCGAGTTCGCCAACTCCAGCCCGTACGGACTGTCCGGCTCGGTGTGGACCCAAGACCCCGAACTGGCGCAGTCCGTCGCGGACCGTCTGGACGTGGGCATGGCCTACATCAACGAGCACGGCACGACGATGGCCGAGCTGCCGTTCGGGGGCGTCAAGCGCTCCGGGTACGGCCGCGAGCTCGCTTCGTACGGTATGGACGAGTTCGCCAACAAGAAACTGATCCGCACCGCCGGACGCTGATCACTGCCCGTGTCCGCTCCTGCCGGTATCCCCGGCAGCGCGGACACGGGGATGGGCGGGTAATTGTTGCCGAGGCGGGCAACCGCTAGCGGCAGCTGGCCGCCAGGCTCTTCTCGGGCGCTCGGAAACTGCGTGCCCCCGCGTCCGGGGCGACGAACCACCATCCCGTGCTGTCCCTAGGGACCTTGCTGAGGTTGACGCGTCGGGCACGAAGCCAATTGGCGTTGATGGCTCAACCAACCGGCGGTCGACTCCACGTTCGTGTCCGAACCCTCAGAGGCCGCCCTAGACGGCGCGCCGGGCGGGGCGTAGTCAGACCCTGCGAGGGATGCTGACTCGTTGCGCGACGTGCTGCCAAACGCAGGCGTATCGCAGCTACCCGCAGTGCGATGGCCAGGCGGGGTGATTTCGTGCGAGTCGGAATCCCAGGTCATCGAAGGACGCCTGCGGGTTGGTCTTGCGGCGCACTCCAGAGCGGCAGCTCCAATGGGGGTCGCTCCAGCCTCCGCCGCGGATCACTCGGTAGGGGCCGTAGACGGCTTCGTCATACAGGTCCCAGCACCACTCCCACACTCCGCCAAGGGTGTCGTAGAGGCCCCAGCCGTTCGGTTCCTTCTGCCCAACGGGGCGTGGTCCGGTCGCGGTTGTGGCGTCATACCAGGCAATGTCGGCCAGATTCGCGTAGTGCGGGCCCGTTGTGCCGGCGCGGCAGGCGACTTGCCACTCGGCCTCGGTGGGGAGGCGGTATCCATCAGCCCTGCGGTTCCATTCGACATGCCAGCTGTCGGGCTCCGGTTCATCGTGGGGTCGCCAACCAGCGGTAGATCGCGTCTCACGCTCCGTCACGGTGTAGACCGCAGCGAGGCCTTCGACCTCGGAGAGGGCGTTGCAAAACATGACGGCTTCTCGCCAGTTCACGTCCACCTTGGGAAGTGCTGGGTCGAGTTCCGGCAGCGTCTCGCCGTGGACCTTGGCCCACGTCTCGACAGTGACGGGAGTGGTTGCGATGTGGAACGGTGCGATCTCCACCGACCACGAGTGCCCAGTGCTCCGGTCGACGATCGTCTCGAGGGCAGGGCCCGCCGACGGAACGGTCACCATGTCGATCAGCACAGGCCCATTGTCGTCGGCTTGGCCCCAGCGTTGGCGGCTTCAGGTGTTCAGTGGCGCGAAAGAGATGCGCGCACAGACTTCAGCAGGGGAGTCGTCCGTCACTGAGGATCTGGACACGAATATGGGACGGGCCGTCGCACACGCAACCTGTCGTCGTGCAGGTCAGCGACGAGCGATCATGACATTCCGGCCGGGAACCTACACGTCGGTCGGGTAGATCCGCCGCTCATAGGTTCCCCCCGACGACATCTTCAGTGAGAACCGACATCCTGCGGGGGTGGGCAAACTGTTCTTCCCGGGTGGGAACAACGCGGTCGCGTCCATAGTTGAGTCAGGTGTGCGCAACTTTGCGGAGTCTCGGTTTGACAGGGTCAGGCCGCAGGCGCAGAGTTGAGCCTAGTCGAATCAACCCCGGCCGGAGCCGGGCGAGGTGCCTCTTGATCGGGTCCGTAAAACGAGCCCGAGTAGGCGAGCCAAGCACGAGAGTGCTCGGCCCCGAACAGGTGGCATCCCGCTACGACCCGACCACCCCGACACACAGGGAGTGAAAACCACATGGCTCGTGCAGTAGGCATCGACCTCGGTACCACCAACTCGGCCGTCTCCGTTCTCGAAGGTAACGAGCCGACGATCATCGCCAACGCTGAAGGCGGGCGTACCACCCCGTCCGTCGTCGCGTTCTCCAAGAACGGTGAGGTCCTCGTCGGCGAGATCGCCAAGCGGCAGGCCGTCACCAACATCGACCGCACCATCCGCTCCGTCAAGCGCCACATCGGCACCGACTGGAGCACGGAGATCGACGGCAAGAAGTACACGGCGCAGGAGATCAGCGCCCGCACCCTGATGAAGCTCAAGCGTGACGCGGAGTCCTACCTGGGCGAGCCCGTCACCGACGCGGTCATCACCGTGCCGGCTTACTTCGATGACGCCGAGCGTCAGGCCACCAAGGAAGCCGGTGAGATCGCGGGCCTGAACGTCCTGCGGATCGTCAACGAGCCCACCGCCGCCGCACTCGCGTACGGCCTCGACAAGGGCAAGGAAGACGAGCTCATCCTCGTGTTCGACCTCGGTGGTGGCACCTTCGACGTGTCCCTCTTGGAGGTCGGCAAGGACCCGGAGGACGGCTTCTCCACCATCCAGGTGCGCGCCACCCACGGTGACAACAAGCTCGGTGGTGACGACTGGGACGACCGCATCGTCAAGCACCTGCTGACGATCGTGAAGAACAACACCGGCGTCGACCTGGCTAACGACAAGATCGCCATGCAGCGTCTGCGCGACGCCGCCGAGCAGGCCAAGAAGGAACTGTCCACGGCGACGAGCACCAACATCTCGCTGCAGTACCTGTCGATGAGCGAGAACGGCCCCATCCACCTCGACGAGACGCTCTCGCGTACCCAGTTCGAGCAGATGACCTCCGACTTGCTGGAGCGGACCAAGACCCCCTTCAACCAGGTCATCAAGGACGCCGGTATCAAGCTGTCCGAGATCGACCACGTCGTCCTCGTCGGTGGCTCGACCCGTATGCCGGCCGTCAGCCAGATCGTCAAGGAGCTGACCGGCGGTAAGGAGCCCAACAAGGGCGTCAACCCCGATGAGGTCGTTGCCGTCGGCGCCTCCCTGCAGGCCGGTGTCCTCAAGGGTGAGCGCAAGGACGTCCTGCTCATCGACGTCACGCCGCTTTCCCTGGGCATCGAGACCAAGGGTGGTCTGATGACCAAGCTCATCGAGCGCAACACGGCCATCCCGACCAAGCGCTCCGAGGTGTTCACCACCGCCGAGGACAACCAGCCCTCCGTACTCATCCAGGTGTTCCAGGGTGAGCGTGAGCTGGCCAACGCCAACAAGCCGCTGGGCACCTTCGAGCTGACCGGCATCGCACCCGCCCCGCGCGGTGTGCCGCAGATCGAGGTCACCTTCGACATCGACGCCAACGGCATCGTGCACGTCTCCGCGAAGGACCGCGGTACCGGCAAGGAACAGTCGATGACGATCTCCGGCGGGTCCGCCCTGCCCAAGGACGAGATCGACCGGATGGTCCGCGAGGCCGAGCAGCACGCCGAAGAGGACAAGAAGCGTCGCGAGGAGGCCGAGGCACGCAACACCGCCGAGCAGCTGGTCTACTCCACGGACAAGTTCCTCACCGACAACGGCGACAAGGTGCCCGAGGAGACCAAGACGCCGGTGCAGGAAGCCCTCACCGACCTCAAGGTCGCGCTCGGCAAGACCGGCGACGAGGCTGCCTCCCCCGAGGAGCTCAACGAGAAGGTCAGCAAGCTCAACGAGGTCTCCCAGGCGATGGGTGCTGCGATGTACGCCGCGGCTCAGGCCGAGGGCGGCGAGCAGCCCGGCGGTGAGCAGTCCGGGCCGTTCCCGGGTGCTGAGAACTTCGGCGCTGCCGGCGAACAGCCCACCGCGGGCGACGACGACGTCGTCGACGCTGAAGTCGTAGACGACGACGACAAGAAGTGATTCACCTGCTCCCGGGCCGGGCTGCCGATGAGCAGCCCGGCCCGGGAGCGCGGGTCATCACGCGCCCGCCCAGCGGAGGGACGAGCCTGTGCGCATCCCCGTCAGGTACCACGGCACCCGCGTCGTCGACGCGGCCGGCCAGGAGCAGAACCGCGCCCTCGGCGGCGCAGAGAAGGAGCCGACGATGACGAACGAGAACCAGCCGAACCCCGAGGGTCGCGACGCGCAGGATCAGGTGAACGAGCAGCCCGACGTGCAAACGCAGGGCGCAGGCGACGTCACCGGGGTCCCGAACGGATGGCCCACCCCGCAGGATGACCTGCCGCCGGCCGGGCCGCCGACCTCTCCGACTTCCGGCAACGCCTCGGCTGCCGCCGCGCGCGCCGCCTACGAAGACGCCGCCAAGGGCCGGTCCACGGCTGGGCAGCCTGCCGAACCAGCGGCGCCGACCGCTGAATCGCAACCGGAAGACAGCGCCCCGACCCAGACGCCGCAGCCTGCTACGGAGCAGCCCGACACCGACCTGGACATGGGTGCGTTGGACGGTGAAGCGGCGAAACTGGCTGCGGAACGCTTGGTGGACCTGCAACGGTTGCAAGCCGAATACGTCAACTACAAGCGCCGCGTCGACCGCGATCGTGAGGCCGCTAAACAGCAGGCCATCGTGGGCTTCGTCGACTCGCTGCTGCCCGTGCTGGACGAGATCACCCTTGCGCGCCAACACGGCGAGCTCGAGGACGGCCCGTTCGCCAAGATCGCCGAGAAGCTCGAGAACACCCTGACCCGTCAGGGCATCGAGTCTTTCGGTGAGGTCGGCGAGGAGTTCGACCCCGCCGTGCACGAGGCACTCATGCACACTCACGCCGAGTTGCCTGAAGGCACCACGGCCACCACTGTCGTCATGGTCATGCAGCGCGGATACCGCATCGGTGAACGCATCATCCGAGCGGCTCGCGTCTCCGTGGCCGACCCCGCCTGATCGGCGCGGGTATCTAGTTCAGCGAAGGAGGGGACATGGCCAGCCAGGACTGGTTCGAGAAAGACTTCTATGCCGTCCTCGGCGTCTCGCCCGACGCTGACGCCAAGGAAATCAAAAGCAAATATCGCAAGCTCGCCCGCACCTACCACCCGGACAGCAAACCGGGGGACGCTGCGGCCGAGAAACGGTTCAAGGAGATCGGTGAGGCCTACGCGGTGCTCTCCGATGCCGAGGAGCGCAAACAGTACGACGCGGTACGCGCCATGAGCCGCGGCGGTGCTCGCTTCAGCGCCGGCGGCGCAGGCGGGCCCGGCGGCGCAGCAGGCTTCGACGACGTCTTCAGCACGATCTTCAACAATGCCGGCGCCGGTGGCACCCGATTCACCACCTCCGGTGGCGGATTCGGTGGGGGTCGGGGCGCGGCCGGTGAGCCCGACCTGGAAGATCTGCTGTCGATGTTCGGGCAGGGCGGTTTCGCCCCGGGTGGGGCCGGCAGTCAGTTCGGCGGCGCCCCCGGCGCAGGCCGCGCCGGCTTCCGCCCCCGCAAGGGACGGGATCTGCACGCGACGGCTTCCTTGGCCTTCCGGCAAGCCGTCGAAGGTGACACCGTCGTCGTCAGCGGGGTCGGTGGTAAGTCGATCACGGCTCGCATCCCCGCAGGTGTCAAGGACGGGTCGACGATCCGGTTGCGCGGCAAGGGCGAGCCTGGGCCGGGCGGGGCTCCTGCCGGAGACATCCTGCTCAAGATCAGCGTCACTCCGCACGAGGTGTTCACCCGCGACGGCGACAACCTCACCGTCGATGTGCCGGTGACGTTCGCCGAGGCGGCGCTGGGAGCCACCATCGCCGTCCCGACGCTGTCGGGGGAGTCTGTCAAGGTCAAACTCCCGGCCGGGATCGCCAGCGGCAAGACGCTGCGGGTACGCGGCCGTGGTGTCGCCCGCAAGGGCGGAGGTGCCGGAGATCTGCTGGTGCGCGTTCAGGTGCTCGTGCCGCAGCGGTTGACTGATGAGGCCCGGGAAGCGGTCGAGGTCCTGCAGCGTCTCGACGCCGGCATCGACCCCCGCGAAGACGTGTTCCGCAAGGCCAGGTCGAGCTGAGATGAGTGCGCGTTCCCGCCGCGACGCAGCGGCCTTCACCCATGACGATGACACCCCCGTCTTCGTCATCTCGGTGGCAGCCCAATTGGCGGGGATGCACGCGCAGACGCTGCGGCAGTACGACCGGCTCGGGCTGGTCATCCCTGCACGCACACGCGGGGGCGGGCGGCGCTATTCCAACCGGGATATCGCCCGTCTCCGCGAGGTCCAGCGGCTTTCCCAGGAGGAAGGCGTCAGCCTGCCCGGGATCCAGCGGATCCTTCAGCTCGAGAACGAAGTGCATGACATGCGCGCCGAGAATGAGGCGCTACGCCGCCGAGTGTCCCAACTGACCGAGTTACTGCAGCGCGGCTCCCGCGTCTTTGCAGCCGGGCGTGGCGGCGACGTGGTCGCCGTCCCGGTGGGCCAACGGCCGCACCGCTCTCGATCCGAGTCACGTGCGCTTGTCCTGTGGCGTCCGCACGGCGGGCGCTGAGCAAACGCGGAAACTCATCTGCGCGAGCAGGACCATTGCCCAGACCGCTCTAGATGGTGCGGGTGGCGGCCGATGGGACAGTGGGCTGGCATCGGGCCAGGTCCGCCCCGCCGCAAGGGAGTAGCCGTGACCGACTTTCGTACTGTCGTGGTTGGTATGACCGCCGTGTTCGTTGGGTCGAGCGCCCTCATGGGCTGCAGCGCCGCAACCGACGACCCGGCCACGTCACAAGACACGGGTGGAAGCGCGCTCAAGACGGCCCGCATCTACGTCGTTGCGCCCATGAGCGGTGAAGGCGCGGGGCTCGGGCTTGGGGTGCGCAACTCGGTGCAACTGGCTGTGAAACAGGCGCTGCAACGCCAAGACGTGCCCGGGTGGAACCTCGAGGTGGTTCCGCTGGATGACGCCTCAGAGCGTGCCGGTGCCAAAACGGCGGCCGAGAAAGCAGCCGCAGACGAGCAGACCGTTGCCGTCATCGGATCGATCTACTCGGGACTCACCTCGGAGATGCAACCCATTCTGGGCAAGGCAGGCATTGCGCACGTTGCGCCGTCCGCGACGAGCCCGAACCTGACCAAAGGTGAGAAGTTCGCGACCGCACCCAAGCGTCCGTACGACAATTTCTTCCGGGTCATCGCGCCCGACGACGCGCACGGCCCGACCGTGGCTAAATACATGCGCGCCAACGGTATCCAGCGCGTAGCGGTGGTGCACGACAACGACGACTACGGCAAAGGGCTCGCCGAGGCTTTCACCAAAGCGTTCACCGCCGCCAAAGGAAAGATCGTGGCTACCGGCACGGTGCACACCACCGGCGAGCCCAGCTTCCCGGGGTTGGTCAACACGTTGGTCAAAGCAAAACCGCAAGCAGTCTTCTTCGGGGGCCAAGACCCACAGGGAGGGCCCCTGTCCGGCCAGTTCAAGGAAGCCGGAATGCACGTCCCGCTGGCCGGTGGAGATGCGCTCACCACCGACCTGTACATCCCCAAGGCAGGGCCGCTCTCAAGTGGTGACATCAGCACCAGTGCCGGGGCCCCGGTCGAAACGGTGGCCGCCGGTAAGAAATACCTAGCCGACTACTCGGCCGCGGACTTCACCGAGACCGCTACCGGCTACGGACCGCTGGCCTATGACGCCACCAACGCCGTACTGCAGGCGTTGAGTCAGACCTTGCCCAGCGCCACCACCCCCAAGGACGCCCGCCAGTCCACGGCGCAGGCGTTGGCAAAGGTGTCCTTCGAGGGCACCAGCGGCAAGGTTGCCTTCGACGAGTTCGGCGACATCACGCCGCGCGTGGTGACAGTCAACGTCCTCAAATCCGGCGCCTGGAAACCGGCCAAGACCTACACCCTGGACTGAGTCGCCCGCGACCAGGACGCCTTCCCGCAAGCAGAGCGGGACACGTCGGGCGCTCGGTATGAGCAGGCCTGGAGCGCGGGCGGCGCTTTCCGCTCTGCTCCATCCTGCCGTCGCGTCATCCCCGTGCCGGACAACACCCAGGGCTGTTCGCCCCAGTCCTTCTTGCAGGCGTGCTGCCGGGCGAAGTCGCGCCGGCGCCGATCTCTGCGCACCGGATCCTGGCGCGTAGCCGAGGGGTCGCGTGCCACCCTGACCTCTCGATAACCGGGCGCAAGCTCTGTGGTCTGGTGCATGTCCTGCGCCGATCGGTACCCGTCCCCGCTCGCCCTCGCACCCGGTTCCCGCCGAGGAGCTGACCAATCTCGTCCCGGCGGCGCAGGTAACACGGCAGGACCGCGAGCGACTGGGATGCTGGGATGCTCGAAGGTGGCGGAGGGCTCAGCGAGTGAGCCGGGGCTCAGTAAGTGAGCGGGCTGACCAGACTCTCCAAGCGACCCGACTCCTGGGCGAGCCGCTCCGCTGAAGTGTGCAACTCCGCAGCAGCCTGCCTCGAGACCCCGGCAGCCTGGGTGGCGTCGGCGACATTGGTCGCGATGCCACCGGCACCCGCCGCAGCGTCGCCGACGCTGCGAGCCATCTCGTTCGTCGTGGCCGTCTGTTCCTCGACCGCGGAGGCGATGGTTGCCTGGTTGTCATTGATCCGGGCGATGATCTGACCGATTTCGCTGATCGCCGTCACCGCCGTCTCGGTGTCCACTTGGATCTGGCCGATCCGCGCGGTGATGTCCTGGGTCGCCTGCGCGGTCTCCGAGGCCAGATCCTTGACCTCACCGGCCACGACCGCGAAGCCCTTACCTGCTTCACCGGCGCGAGCCGCCTCAATGGTGGCGTTCAGCGCCAACAGGTTCGTCTGCTCGGCGATCCCCGTGATGGCCTTGACGACGTTGCCGACCTCGGCGCTGCTGCGTCCTAGCGCCGCTACCGTGGCGTTGGTCCGCTCAGCCACATCTACCGCCGAAGCGGCAACGCTGGCCGCCTCGTTCGCACTCTTGGCGATCTCCCGGATGCTGGCCGTCATCTCTTCGGTGCCGGCGGCAACCGTCTGGACATTGGAGGAGACCTCCTCAGTCGCGGTGGACACGGTCGTCATCCGGTTGGCGGTGTCCGCCGAGGCGTTCTGCACCTGGTCGGCGACTGAACGCAACGACGATGACGCTTCCGCCACTGTGGATGAGGCGTTGGAAACCTCCCGAATGAGTTTCTGTGTCGCCTGCCGGGTGTCCTCACAGGCATTCGCCAGGCTCCCGATCTCATCGCCCGAATGCGCCTGGGACGCGACTGTGAAGTCTCCACGCTGCATCGCCCCCATGGAGGTGCGAACAGCCTCCACCGAGGCCAGCACGCGACCGGCGATGCTGAGCGCGGTCCACGTGATGGCCAGACCGGAGATGAGCAGCGCCATGACACCCATGATGCGGAGTCGGTGAGCGGTGTCCGCGACGGCCTGCTCGGCTGCCTGAGCGGCTGCGTCTGAGTCGGCACGCAACTTCTCCAACCGCATGTGCAGCCCGGAATACACCTCGGCTGATTCGCGGAACGTGTTGTCCCCTTCGGTAAGCGAACCAGGCTTGGCGCTGCGGTAGGTGGCTGCCGCCTTTGCATCGAGGGTGGCGAAGCGATCAACCAGCGTGCGCATCTCGGCCACGATCGCATTGCCCGAGTCATCGAGCCCCTCGACCGGGAAGGTCTGCACCACTTCGCGGGCGCGGTTGAGGCTGGACAAGAACGCCGCGCGGCGCGGCATATCGTCCCGTGCGGCCAGCGCGCCCCCATAGGTGTGCACGTCGGTCACATAGGAGACCTGGGCGCTCTTTGCCTGGGTCAGGAGATCATCGGTCAGGGTCGCCGCATCGGCCGCCGAGTTGGCCGCAGCGACTCGCTGGGCGGCGCTTTCCATCTGGGCCACGCCGGTCCAGGTGAGCACCGCCAACAAAAGCACGCTGAGTAGCCCGATCAACCCGATCATGAGCATCTTGGCTCGCAGGCCGAGTTGGCGGCGTCCGCCCTGCGGTGCTGTCCCCGCAGGGGCTGCCCCGGGGGTGGCCGCAGTGGATCCGCGGTGGGTTGGCACCAGCCGTCGTACGTTCATTCCTCGACTCCTCCCGACGCCTGCTCGCAAGGGAGTCTCAGCACAGGCGCATGGTTTCGAATCACCCATCGACGCCTTCAGCGACATGCGTAGCGCTTCGGGACTATTGCGTGCCCCAGAAGCGGTTTTTGAGGCGCAACCCACCCCGCGTCGCCACCGCAGAGGCCGCTGCCAGCAGCGGCAGCTGGCGTTTCGCCCGGAACATGTCAGTGGGGTCGAGGCGGGCGAACCCGTCCTCGACCCCACTGGCCTGTTCGAAGATTCAGATCTTCGTGACTGGCGTCTCCGGCGTCTTCCCGGCAAGCACGGCCAGGGCGTTACGCGCGGCGAGTTCGGCCATTGCGGTGCGGGTCTCGACTGTCGCCGAGCCCAGATGCGGCAGCAGAACGACGTTGTCGAGGTCCAGCAACCCTTCGTGCACTGTGGGCTCGTTCTCGAAAACGTCCAGGCCTGCTCCGGCGATCTGGCCGGAGGTGAGCGCCTCGACGAGGGCGGCCTCATCGATGATCGGCCCGCGAGCCGAATTGACGAGGTAGGCGGTCGGCTTCATTTTCTTCAACGCCTCGGCGTCGATGAGGTGATGCGTCGAACCCTCCTGCCCGGCCGGGATGAGCGGGCAGTGCAGCGAGACGACGTCTGCTTGGGAAAGCAGTTCGTCCAGCTCCACCTTCTTGGCGCCCAGTTCCTGCTCCACACTCGCGTCCATCTCGTAGGCGTCGGTGTAGATGACCTCCATCCCGAAGACCTTGGCCCGGCGGGCCATCGCGATGCCGATCTGGCCGGCCCCGACGATGCCGATGGTCTTGCCCTGCAGGCCCATACCGAGCATGTAGAACATGCCCCACTGCCATGGCGTCTTCGAGCGGATGACCCGCTCGCCCTCACCGAAGCGGCGGGTCACCATGAGCATCAGGCCGAAAGCGGTGTCGGCGGTCGTCTCCGTCAGCACCTTGGGGGTGTTGGTGGCGACGATGCCGCGCTTCTCGCACGCTGCTACGTCGATGTTGTTGTAGCCGACCGCCACGTTGGCGACGACCTTGAGTTGCTCACCGGCAGCGTCGAGGAACTCGTCGTCGACCTTCTCGGTGAGCAAGGTCAGGACGGCGTCTGCACCGGCGATGAGCTCGAGGCACTTCTCGCGTGAGATGCACTCCTCGTGATCCCAGACCGTCACGTCGTGCTCGGCCTGCAACGCCTCGATGCCCTCTTGAGGAATTCTGTTGGTAACGACCACCTTGGCCATGGGTTCTCCTCAGCTCTCGATCCAGGACTTCAACAGGCCCAGACCCTCGCGAATGTCCTCCTCCGGGAGCCCGGAATAGGCGAAACGCACGTAGGCACGCTCTTCACCCGGCTGTGGCCGACCGAAGTGCTTGCGGGTGCAGAACGAGACACCGGTGGCGTGCAGCGCAGCGGTGGAGAACTCGTTGACTTCCTCGATGCCCTTGCTGGCCATCGCCTCGGTGACGTCGGGGAACAGATAGAACGTCGACTCCGGCTTGGCGATCTGGACGCCTTTGGTCGTGGAAAGCACATCGAACGCCGCGTCGCGACGACCGCGAAGTGTCTCCAGGATCTGCTTGACCTCGCTCTGGTCACCGGTCAGACCGGCAGCACCCGCGTACTGGATGAAGTGGGTCGTGCACGACTCGTTGTTCGTGTTCATCGTGCTCATGACCTTGGCGACCTCCAGCGGGGCGATTCCTGCCCCGAGGCGCCAACCTGTCATCGCGAACTTCTTGCTGAACGTGTAGAGGATGACGGTCCGCTCGGCCATTCCTGGCAGCGCGGCGATGCTCTTGCTCTCGCCCGAGTAACGCATCTCGAAGTACGCCTCATCGGAAAGCACCCACAGGTCGTGCTCGATCGCCAACTGCGCGACAGCCTCCCGTTCGGCGTCCGTGGACTCTGCCGAGATGGGGTTCTGCAGGTCGTTGTAGATGATGGCGCGGGTCTTGTCGGTGATGAGGGAACGCACCTGGTCGAGGTCGATCGCGAAACCGCGCTCGGTCGGTACGTACCGGTAGGCCTTAGCCACCCCGCCGAGGTATTCGATCTGCGATTCGTAGATCGGGAAGCCCGGGTTGGGATAGAGCACCTCGTCGCCCGGGTCCATGACGGCCTGCAGGAACTTGGTGATGACCGGCTTACCGCCCGGCTGCACCACGACATTGTCGGGGGTGTAACCGGTGCCGCGACGCTTGTTGATGTCGTCGGCGAGCGCTTCACGCAACAGTGGGATTCCTGCGCCGGGGCAGTAACCCGTCTTGCCGTCGGCGATGGCTTTGTTCATCGCTTCGGTGATGACCTGCGGGGTAGCCAGGTCGATATCTCCCAGGTGGAAGGGATAGATGCGGTGGCCCTGGGCCCCCCACTCGTTCGCTGCGAGGGAGACGGCAAATGCGGTTTCTGTGCCGAGCCTCGACAGCCGTTGCGCCAATGGCATGGCGTCTCCTTTCGGCCGTGTTCGGTCAGCGTAACGACGCCCCGACCTGCGCGTCTGCGGATTCGCAAGAACGGCTGAAGACGGGTGAGTGTGACATAGCGGACGTCGGCTCCCGGGGTGGTTTCAGGGTCGGAACCAGCCTCGGCGTGCCTGACCGGAACCACCTGGGCGCCGACGGCAGGCGCGGTGTTGCTTGGTTCGTCCGGCGCGCGTGGGCCGATCATGCTATGGGCCGAGCGCGCCGATCGACCGGCAGGTTCGTACAGTTGGGGCCGACATGCCTGGCACCTATTAATGATCTGCCTCGGAGGATTCCTGTGGAGCAACTGCATCCCGCACTGCAACCCGTCTACGACACCGTGTTGCACCGCAACCCCGGAGAGCGTGAGTTCCACCAAGCGGTGGCCGAGGTGTTGGAAAGCCTCAATCCGGTCGTAGACAAGCGCCCGGAGTACGCCCAAGCCTCGATCATCGAGCGGGTCTGTGAGCCTGAGCGACAGATCATCTTCCGGGTGCCGTGGCAGGACGACAGCGGCAGGGTTCAGATCAACCGCGGCTTCCGGGTCGAGTTCAACTCCGCGCTGGGCCCCTACAAGGGCGGACTGCGCTTCCACCCCAGCGTCTACCTGGGCATCGTCAAGTTCTTGGGCTTCGAACAGATCTTCAAGAACGCCCTCACCGGGATGCCGATCGGCGGCGGTAAGGGCGGTTCGGACTTCGACCCCAAGGGCAAGTCCGAGGCGGAAGTCATGCGTTTCTGCCAGTCCTTCATGACTGAGCTCTACCGCCACATCGGTGAGTACACCGACGTGCCCGCCGGTGACATCGGCGTGAGCGGGCGCGAGATCGGCTACCTGTTCGGCCAGTACAAGCGCATCACCAACCGCTACGAGGCCGGCGTGTTGACCGGTAAGGGCCTGAGCTGGGGCGGCTCGCAGGTGCGCACCGAGGCCACCGGGTACGGGCTGGTGTTCTTCGCAGCCGAGATGCTCGCCGCCAAGCACACCAATTTCGAGGGCAAACAGGTCGTCGTCTCCGGCTCCGGGAATGTGGCGATCTACGCTGCCGAAAAGGTGGCCCAACTCGGCGGCACCGTGGTGGCGATGTCGGACTCCGGCGGTTACATCGTGGACGAGTCCGGTATCGACCTCGATGAGATGAAGCAGCTCAAGGAGGTGCGCCGGGGCCGGATCAGCGAGTACGCCGAAGCGCGCGGCTGCACCTACGTCGAGGCCGGCTCGATCTGGGACGTGCCCTGCGAGGTGGCGCTGCCGTGCGCCACCCAGAACGAACTCGATGAGAAGGGCGCGGCCGCCCTGATCAAGAACGGCGTTCAGGTCGTGGCCGAGGGCGCGAACATGCCCACCACGCCCAAGGGGACAGCGGCCTTGCGTCAAGCGGGGGTCGCCTTCGCCCCGGGCAAAGCGGCCAACGCCGGCGGCGTGGCCACCAGCGCGCTGGAGATGCAGCAGAACGCCTCGCGGGACAGCTGGACCTTCGAGCACGCCGAAGAGCGGCTGCACGACATCATGCAGGGGATCTACGGCACCTGCGCGATGACGGCCGAGGAGTACGGCATGCCGGGCGACTATGTGGCCGGAGCCAACATCGCGGGCTTCACCCAGGTCGCTGACGCCATGCTCGCCCTCGGCGTCATCTGAGTCCTTCGTCTCGCCTGGGCTGCGCGGCCTGCACACCTCTGGTGCAGACCGCGCAGCCCAGGTTCGTCTCCGGGGTCAGGGTCGCCGCTACGGTGCGGTCGCGCCACCGACGAACCGTTCTCCGTTGCTGGGCCGCATCGCAGTCGCTGACGCGGTGCTCGCGCTCGGCGTCATTCCAGACCAGACACCAGGGCGGGCTGGCCAGTCGGACTGGGCGCGAGGCGAACCCGCGCGCAGTTCGGCTGCCAGCCCTGCTGGTTGATCGAGGCGCAGCGCTCAGCTGGCGACGACGGAGGCCAGCTTGGCCAGAGTGGCCTCCAGCGCCTCTTCCTCAACGAGCGGGAAGCTGACCCGCTTCAAAACTTCCTTGTCGGTGACGGCCGACCAGTCGTAGGTCAGCGACACGTCGGTGGAGTCGGCGCCGTTGGGGGTCAACTCGTACACCCACTGCACTCCCTTGGGCTCCTCGCCGGCGGGAGCGGTCTTCCAGGCGAGCAGCTTGTTCTCGTCGTACCCGACGACGTGGTTGTCGGTCTGGTAATCCCCGCCTCGGTGCTCGGCGTGCATGTTCATCGTGAAGACCTGTCCGACGGCGCTGATGCGGTCGGTCTTGTGGTCGGAGACGATCATGCCGGAGCCGTCGATCTCGGCGTGCCGCTCCGGGTTGGAGAGCACCTCGAAGATCTCCTTGGCGGGGGCGTCGATAGAGCGCTGGACGGTGATCTTCTTCTCATCGGTCATGCCCTCACCCTGCCGCTATGTCGCCGTCCACGCCAGCCGGGCTGGACTGGCCGGTAGGAGAACCCACCGGATGCGTTTCGGCGTTCGTCACTGCGTGGTCGGCCGGTGCGCTCCCCAGCAGGGTTCGCGTCATGCGGCTACGGGTATCCAGTAGCCCGTCCAGGGCTGCGTCAAGATCATCGGCGGTGACGAGCAACGCGCCCGGATGCGGTGCCGCCTCGCCCCGTTCGGCCGCTTGGAGTGCCGACCGGCGCAGCAGTTCCTTGAGGAAGGACGCGGTCACGCCCTGCGCGCGTTGCAGCACCGCCTCGATCCGCTCGGTCGATGCGTCCAACTGCAAGGTGCCCCGATACAGCTCGAAGAGGCGGCGTCGCGCTTCCAGATCGGGCAGGTCGATCTCGACGGCTTCATCAATGCGCCCCGGTCGTGCCGCCAGGGCGGGCTCCAACAGGTCGGCACGGTTCGTGGTCAGGACGAAGGCGACGTCGCAGTCTTCTTCGATGCCGTCCATCTCGTTCAGGAGTTGGAACAGCAGCGGATGCTCACCCGGGTGCATCCCACGATCCTCGGCGATGAGGTCCACGTCTTCGACGACCACGATCGAGGGAGCCAAGGCCCGCGCCGCCGAACAGGCCTCCGCGATCAGACCCAGTGCGCCGCCGCTGACCTGGATGACCGTGACGTCACGCAAGGTGCTGATGAGGTACCGCACGGTGTGGGTCTTTCCCACTCCGGGCGGACCGTACAACAGCAGCCCTCGCTTGAGGTGCTGACCTGAGTTCAGCAGCGCTTCGCGGTGGCGGGCGATCCCGACGACCTGGCGTTCGATGGCGGCGAGTTTGTCGTCATCCAGGATGAGGTCGCCTCGGGTCATGGCGGGGCGGCGGTGGAAGCTGAGGATGGAATCGACGGCATCGAACATATCGCCGCCGAAGGTCAGCACCTGGCCCCGGAAGACGTTGAGTTCACGGCTCAGCGCGCGCAGTGCCGCCGCGATCCGCTCGCCGGCAGCGCGGTCGGCAGCCAGGATTTCGACTCCGGCGCGGGGGCGTCCGTGTTCAGGCATCGCGAGCCGGGAGAACAGCACGACGCGGCTGCTCGTGTCGCCTTCGTCCGTCTCGACCAGGTACAGGCCGTAGCGCACACACGACAAAGTGGCCCCGTCCGGACCGGACGGCAGACTGGATCGCGAGATGCTCGCCAGACGGGCGCTGAACGGGTTGTCACCCGCGAACAGCATCCCGGTCAGTGAGGCATCTTCGTTCATCGATTGGATGCCGTGGCATCGGTGCTGTCGGCCCTGCTGGCCCAGCCAGGCGTCCAGTGCCGTCTGCATGTTGACGCCTTCGTAGGAGGCCCACGTCTCCTCGAGGATCTCAGCATCGGTGGCGATCTCGCCGAGGAAGGATCGCACGAGTGCCCCTGGTGTGAGGGCTTCCTCGGCGCGAGCGACCTTCAGGGCCCCGCGCAGCCCGCGTCTGGCCAGCCGCCCCAGGTCAGCTAGCTCCGGGCGGCGTCCGGGATCGGGGGCGTCGTCGAGTTCCATGTGGACCGAACTGCTGTAGGCGGGTGCGTCCGGGCGATACATCTGGCCCGACATCGGCGCGTAGGCGAACCATCCGAGTTCCTCTGACATCCCGTCCCCCCTGTGTGTGAAGGGGTTAAACGCTAGTGCGGCAGAGTCGCCGGTGGCCAGGGGTTTTCGCAACCGATACCGACGCGGGTCGACGGTGAGCTTGCCCGGCCGAGTCGCTGAGGACCCGGCCGGGGCTCACCAGCCGACGACGTCGCGGTCCCGGCGGTGTGGTTCGGCCAGGCTGGGGATGTGGCGCAGCACGAGTGCCAGCACGAGGGTGATGCCCACGAGCCCGCCGCAGACGGCCACCACCACGGGCCAGCCGCCCCGGCTCCACGCTTCCCCGGCGAGCGCGCCGAAGACCGAGGAACCCAGGTAGTAGACGAACAGGTACAGCGAGGACGCCTGCCCGGTCGCGCCGGGTCCCAGGGCGGCGCGGGAGGCGACCCAGCCGCTGGCCACCCCGTGAACGGCGAAGAAACCGGAGGTCATCACCGCCAGCGCCAGCACCACAACAGCCAGCGGTTGCGCCAGGCTGAGCAGCACCCCAGCGAGCATGACCAGGCTTGCGACGGGGGTGACGGCGCGCTGCCCCCAGCGGCCGGCTGCCCGCCCGGCCATTGTCGAGCTGAGGGAGCCGAGGCTGTAGGTGAGGAAGATCAGCCCGGCGACGCCGACGCTGAGTGAGTAGGGCGCCGATTCCAACCGGAACCCGACCGCGTTGAAGACCCCGACGAACGCACCCATCGCGGTGCCCGCGATCCCGAACAGGCACACAAGCGCAGGGTCGGTGAGAATCGCGCGGGTGGAGCGCACCACGTGGCTCAGGCTCGCCGGCGCGGGACAGAAGCGGCGCGAACGCGGCAGCAGCAGCGCCACGGCGATCGCGCACGCCACTCCGAGCACACCCATCCCGATCAGCGCGGCCCGCCAGCCCCACACCTCAGCCAGCGCCCCGGTCAACAACCGCCCCGTCATCCCCCCGAGCGCGGTCCCGCCGATATACAGGCCTGCCACCCGCGAGGTCGCCTCGGAATGCACCTCTTCGGACAGGTAGGCCATTGCCACAGCGGGCAGACCGGCCAGGACGACGCCCTCGAGCCCCCGCAACGCCAGCAGCAGCGGCCAGGAGTCGACGAAGCCGCACGCCAACGCCACCACCGCAGAGGCGAACAGCGAGGCGTGCATGAGCGGGGTGCGCCCCAGGACCTCCGAGGCAGGCCCGGCTATGAGCAGCGCCAGCCCCAACCCAAGGGTGGAAGCAGACACCGTCCACGCGCTGTGCGCGGGGGAGACATCGAAGTGGTCCGCGAGCATCGGCAACAGCGGTTGCGTGGTGTAGAGCAGGGCGAAGGTGGCCAGCCCGGCCAGGAACAACGCGATCGTGATGCGGCGGTACTCCGGCGAGCCGAGGCGGTGGCCTTCGAACCCGTCGGTGCTGTCAGCGGAGGCAGGAGGAGTGGACATCGCGGCCATCGTCCCACTCAAGCGATGCGGCGTCGGCGGGGGTCGGCAACGGGGGTGGGTCGCAGCGCTCCGGCGCCGGTAGTCAACACGCCGGCAGTGGGCTGACGCGCGCAGAATCCGCGGCGTCAGAGACTCAATGCCCGGCCCGGGTCGCTGCATCGGTCCTGGTCGTGTGGCGCCGCCAGGTCGCAGCCGCGTCCGCTCGTGAGGAGCGGTGTCCGTGGCAAACTCCCAGCATGCGCGCGTGGGTTCGGGGTCTGTATGTGTTGGCGTGGGTGCTGTTGGTCGGGGTGGTGGTGTGGTCGGCGTTCGCGTTGCCCGAAAATCCCGCCTCGCATTTCGGCCCGAGCGGAGCAGCCGACGGGTACATGAGCCGCGCGGGCAGCGTCGCGGTCGGCTTCGCCATCGGGGCAGCGACCCTCATCGGGTTGCCCCTGCTGGGGTGGGCGTTGGCGCGCGGCTCCGGGGCGGGGGTCAACATCCCGCACAAGGACTACTGGTTCGCCAGCCCGGAGCGGGTCGCCGCGTTCCGGCCGCGGTTCGTCGACGACATGCTTCTTTTCGCGGCGATGACGGGATTCTTGTTGAGCTACGGCACCGTCGAAGTCGTTCTGGCCAATCGGCGCACGCCACCGCACAGCGGCAACGGGATGTGGTTCGCGCTGGCTCTCTATCTTCCGGGCACTGTGTGGTGGATATTTGCGCTGTACCGGCGCTACCGGCCCCCGCAGGATGGCACGCCCTCGGCCGTGCGCGAGAACTAGCCAGCAGCACACCTACGGTGCACGCACGAGGCCGGGCCGCCCCGAAAGCGGCAGCCCGGCCTCGTGCGTGCGTGGCTCGCTCAGTCGACCTTGACTTCGCTGCGGTCACCGGACCACAGGGTGTGGAAGCTGCCCTCGTCGTCAATCCGGCGGTAGGTGTGCGCGCCGAAGAAGTCCCGTAGGCCCTGCGTCAGCGCGGCGTTGACCCGCGGTGCGCGGGCCATGTCGTAGTAGGCAACAGCGGCACTGAACCCCGGAACCGGGACGCCCGCGCCCACCGCAGCGGCGATGACGCGGCGCCACGCGCCCTGGCAGCGCTCCAACTCCGACTTCACGCTCGGCGCTTCGAGCAAGGTCACCAGGTTGTTCGCCGCGTATTCGCTGCGGATGCGTTCCAGCAGTTTGGCCCGGATGATGCAGCCGTCACGCCAGATCTTGGCCACCTCGGCGACGTTGATCTCCCAGCCGTACTCCTTACCCGCTGAACGGATCTCGTCCAGGCCCTGGGCGTACGCGACGACCTTGCTCGCCCACAGCGCGTCGCGGATGTCGTCGATGAGCTGCTGGCGCGCGTCCCCGGTCACCTCGATGGTGCGATCCGGCCCGGCCAGAGCGGCTTGGGCGTGCTCACGCAGCTCGGGGTGGGAGGAGACCGCACGAGCAAAGACCGCTTCGGCGATGGCGTTGACGGGGATGCCCAACGTCAGCGCGCTCTGCACCGTCCAGGTGCCAGTGCCCTTCATCCCGGCCGCATCGACGATCACGTCGATCAGCGGAGCGCCGGTGCGGGCATCCACTTGGCGCAACACCTGCGAGGTGATCTCGATGAGGTAGGAGTCCAGGTCACCGGTGTTCCAGGTCTCGAAGACCTGCGCCATCTCCTCCAGGCTCAGCCCGGCGGCTTTGAGGAGTTCGTAGGCTTCGCCGATGAACTGCATGTCGGCGTACTCGATGCCGTTGTGCACCATCTTCACGAAGTGGCCTGCGCCATCGGTGCCGATGTAGGCGCAGCACGGTTCCCCGTCGACATGGGCCGAGATGTCCTCCAGGAGCGGGCCGAGCGCCTCGTAGCTCTCCTTAGACCCACCCGGCATGATCGAGGGGCCTTCCAGCGCCCCGACCTCACCGCCGGAGATCCCGGCACCGACGAAGTGGAACCCGAGCTCGCGCAGCTTGGCCTCGCGGCGTCGGGTGTCCTCGTAGTAGGAGTTGCCCCCGTCGACGACGATGTCGCCTTCTTCCAGGTGGGGCAGCAGCGAATCGATCACCTGGTCGGTGACGTCACCGGCTTTGACGAGCAGCACGATGCGACGTGGCCGTTCCAGAGAAGTGACGAAATCCTCGACCGTTCCAGCCGGGACGAACGCACCCTCGCCGCCGTGCGCAGCCATCATCTTCTGGGTTTGGTCGACCCAGTGGTCGTACAGGGCCACGCGGTAGCCGTGCCGAGCCATGTTGCGGGCCAGGCTCGAGCCCATCACCGCCATCCCGACCACGCCTACCTGCGCACTTCCCGGCTCTGAGGCCCCGAACACAGGTGCGTCATCGGCGCCGGCACGAGTGTGCTCGACGGTGCGCACATCGTGCTCGACGGCGCGTTGGCGAGCCTGCGTGGTCTCATCGGTGGTCACCGTGGGGTCCTCGACGGCCTGACCGTCGTCCTTGCTCAACCCTGGCTGGTTCTGGCTCATTAAATGCTCCTTAGAGACGGACTTGATGTCCACGCTACGGGCTACCGATACCCGGTTGGCCAGAGGCCCACGCATGGCGCTGTCGGCAGCAGATGTTGCTGGTTTCAAGCGCCGGGGTGTGCGCTCGCGTTGCGATGGGTAGGGGGAGGGAGAACGTTGCGTCGGCTGCACACCGTATGGTGGGGTAAGTACGAACGCATTGTGTTCGGCGCGACTGGCGCCACAAGGTTCGGCGAAAGGACAGCGCATGGCTATTATCGGCTTTATTTTGTTGTTGATCGGAATTGCGGGGGCTGCATTCGGCCTGTGGGTCGCGATGTCGACAGCCGCGACGACCACCTCTGTTGCCGCTTTCGGCAACACCCTGAACATCGCCCCTATGACCATGTTGTTGCTGGGCGCAGCATCCATCCTGTTGGTGCTCCTGGGCCTGTGGATGATGTTCGGCGCCGGTCGACGCAAGATGCGCGACAACAAGGAGCGCCGCGAGCTCGAAAAGCTCCAGCGCGAGCAGGAGAAGGAGCTCGCCGAGACCCACAGTCGTCTCGCCAAGCAGAATGAGGCTCGCCTGAACCAGGCGCAGACGAGCACCGGCTCGCCCCGCATCGAGGAGAGCAACCTCGGCCGCGACAACGGTGCCACCATCGCAGAGGACCCGCGCGACCTACGTTAATTCGCAGGTGTGCCAAGGGCCGGTAGCCAGAGTGCTGCCGGCCCTTCCTCATGTCCCGATGTCCATGCTGTCCGGCGCCGCGCCCGGCCCGATCCGGCAACGTCCGGGGGCCTTTCTTCGTCGCTGCGCACTCGTCGCCCCCCTCCGCCGGATCCTCCTCGTCATCAGCGCCGCGACCGCAGATCGATTGGCCGCGCCGATGGGGATGCGCCGAGGCTGCTGCCTCACCGGGCGCTCTGCGGGTGCGCGGCACGGGCTCGTCCTGAAAACCACCTGAGTAAAGGGGTCATATCGGGCGGAAAAGGGGTTACTGTTTTCAAAGTTGGCGAAGGAATATGGCGGCGATATTCGGAGGTGTCATGCCTCGGCGGGTCGCCGTTATTGCCTGCGTGCTTGCAAATCTCGGTCTGCGACCGGCACTGGCGGGCGTATGAAACGCGATTCACTTGAACGCGAAAGTGTCGCGGTGGGGAAACGCTCCCGTGGGTGGCGGCAGCGCGCACAGCAGATCACCATTGCGCTGATCGCGGTATCGAATGGCTTTACCTCATGCCTGCTGACGCGGGCCAATCGTTACCCTGTCGAGCAATTGTCGGTGCCTACCGTCGTGGCAGTGAGCTGGGCTGCGGCCCGCACGGTGACGGAGCCCTTTGGGCTGCCGCATCTTGACGCGCATAGATGCGGAGCCGGGGGGTGCGAGGCGCCCGTCGAAGGGGCGGGTCGGCTGCGAGGGGCCCGGGCCTTGGTCCTAGGGGCGGCCAAGCCGCTGCTGCGTTGCGCTCGACCGGTCGTGAACAGGCTGCTCAGAGCGGACGCGAATTCCAGGTGGCGTGTCGGCTCGGCGCCGCACGGCCTCAGGTGGCACGTGGGCGTCACTGAGGCGAGTTGAGCGGAATACACTCAACTTTGCTCTCGTTGAACCTGCTGATGATCGCGGCGTTCGTGCCGCTCCTGCTCAGAACGAGGAAGGCCAGCCATGTCTCTCCAGCTCACCACGAAGGCCCAAGAGGCCTTCTCCGCCGCCGTGCGTGGAGCATCAGCGGCGGGACACCCCCATGTCGAACCTGCCCACCTGCTGCTCGCCCTCGCGCAGCAGAGCGAGACCACGACCGGTCCGCTACTCGAGGCCTCCGGCTCATCCGCGCTCGCGGCTATCCGCAGCGCAGAGGCCGAACTGGCCAAGCTGCCCAGCGCCAGCGGTTCCACCGTTGCCTCGCCGAGCCTGTCCCGCGGCGCGCAGACGGTGCTGGAGCAGGCCCGTCAGGTGATGGAAGCGATGGGTGACTCCTTCGTCTCCACCGACCACCTGCTGCTCGCGCTGGCCCGCACCGGTTCCTTCGGTCTCAACCCCGAAGCCATCGACAAGCTCATCCCGCAGATGCGCGGCGGCGGCAAAGTCACCTCCGAGAACCCTGAAGACCAGTTCAACGCCCTGGCCAAGTACGGAACCGACCTGACCCTGGCCGCCCGCGAGGGGCGCCTGGACCCGGTGATCGGGCGGGACTCCGAGATCCGTCGCGTCGTGCAGGTGCTTTCCCGGCGCACCAAGAACAACCCGGTGCTCATCGGTGAACCCGGCGTCGGCAAGACTGCCGTCGTCGAAGGCCTGGCCCAGCGCATGGTCGCCGGCGACGTCCCCGAGTCGCTGCGCGACAAGCGCCTGATCGCACTGGATCTCTCGGCGATGGTCGCGGGCGCCAAGTACCGCGGCGAGTTCGAGGAGCGGCTCAAGGCTGTCCTGGAAGAGATCCGTGGCTCCGAGGGTAAGGTCGTCACCTTCATCGACGAACTGCACACCATGGTCGGTGCCGGCGCCACCGGCGAAGGCAGCATGGACGCGGGCAACATGCTCAAACCGCTGCTTGCGCGCGGGGAGCTGCGCCTGGTCGGGGCCACCACCTTGGACGAGTACCGCAAGCACATCGAGAAAGACGCTGCCCTGGAACGCCGTTTCCAGCAGGTGTACGTCGGTGAGCCGAGTGTTGAGGACACCATCGCGATCCTGCGCGGCCTCAAAGAACGCTACGAGGCCCACCACAAGGTCGCTATCGCCGACGCCGCGCTCGTTGCTGCGGCGACCCTGTCCGATCGCTACATCCAGGCCCGTCAACTGCCAGACAAGGCCATCGACCTCGTGGATGAGTCCGCCTCCCGGCTACGGATGGAGATCGACTCCTCCCCGGTCGAGATCGACGCGCTGCGTCGTCAGGTGGACCGGCTGAAGATGGAGGAGCTGCACCTGTCCCGCGAGACCGACGAGGCGAGCCGGGAG
Source organism: Gephyromycinifex aptenodytis (assembly GCF_012277275.1). Classification (GTDB taxonomy): domain Bacteria; phylum Actinomycetota; class Actinomycetes; order Actinomycetales; family Dermatophilaceae; genus Gephyromycinifex; species Gephyromycinifex aptenodytis. The sequence goes on from NZ_CP051155.1 coordinate 2,680,896, forward strand.
CGGTTGGAGCGCCTGCGCGCCGACCTGGCCGACCGTCAAGAAGAACTCGCGGCGTTGACGGCCCGCTGGGAAGCGGAGAAGGCCGGGCTCAACCGCGTCGGTGATCTCAAGGCTCAGCTCGATGAGCTGCGCGTGCAGTCGGAGAAGCTGCAGCGCGAAGGCGACTTCGCCGGGGCCTCCCGCCTGCTCTACGGCGAGATCCCGACGTTGGAGAAGGAGATCGAGGCCGCCAGCTCGGCCGAATCCCAGATCCACGGTGAGGCGACGATGGTCAAGGAAGAGGTCGGCGCCGACGACATCGCCGATGTCATCAGCAGCTGGACCGGAATCCCGGCCGGGCGGCTGCTCGAAGGCGAGACCGAGAAACTGCTGCGGATGGAGGAGTACCTCGGGCGGCGCCTCATCGGGCAGGTCGACGCGGTGCGCGCCGTCTCGGATGCGGTCCGTCGCAGCCGCGCCGGTATCGCCGACCCCGACCGTCCCACCGGTAGTTTCCTGTTCCTGGGTCCCACCGGTGTCGGCAAGACCGAACTGGCCAAGTCGCTCGCGGACTTCCTCTTCGACGATGAGCACGCGATGGTGCGCATCGACATGAGTGAGTACTCCGAGCGGCACGCGGTGGCACGCCTGATCGGTGCACCCCCCGGCTACGTCGGCTACGACCAGGGCGGTCAGCTCACCGAGGCAGTGCGGCGCCGTCCGTACTCGGTGGTGCTGCTCGACGAGGTCGAGAAGGCCCACCCGGAGACGTTCGACGTGCTGCTCCAGGTGCTGGACGACGGTCGTTTGACCGACGGTCAGGGCCGTACCGTCGACTTCCGCAACGTCATCCTCGTGATGACGAGCAACCTCGGCAGCCACTTCCTCATCGACGAGACGCTCACCCCCGAAGCCAAGCGGGAGTCGGTGATGCAGGCCGTTCGCACTGCCTTCAAGCCCGAGTTCCTCAACCGGTTGGACGAGACGGTCATCTTCGACCCGTTGTCCACCCAGGCGCTGGCCAAGATCGTGGAGTTGCAGGTCGCCTCGCTTGGGCAGCGGCTGCGTGATCGGCGCATCACCTTGCAGGTAAGCGACAGCGCCAAGGAATGGTTGGCGATCACCGGCTACGACCCCGCCTACGGTGCCCGGCCGCTGCGTCGCCTCGTCCAGCGCGAGATCGGCGACCGGCTCGCGATGGCGTTGCTCGGCGGTCAGATCCGCGACGGCCAGAGCGTGGCCGTCGACCTCGACGTAGAGGAAGATCACCTCGTCCTCGCGGGTCAAGCCGGCCAGCCGAGCAGGCGCACCTCCGGACAGGGCGACCTCGACAGCGACGCCGCGGATGCCGACGACATCGTCGACGCCGAGGTCGTCGAGGACTGACGCCGCGCGTCCCTGACCTGAGCTGCAGACACTTTGGGTGTCCTCTCACGTTCGTCAAGGGCGTCCGGGGCGTAGCGAGCGACGTGGCTCGGCGGGCCGACCGACCATGAGCATCGCGCGCGACATGACAGAACTGCCCGCCCGTACCGATCTGGTCCGGGCGGGCAGTTCAGCGCGCAAAGAACAGCACCCCACCGGAGTGCCGCCGCGGACAGCGCCTTCTGAGGCCCGCAGCCCCGCGCTACGGCAGTCTTCGGAAGTGGAGGTGCCAGCAGAAAAGCTCCGGTGTGTGTGCCGATTGTCCTGACGCGGACGGCCGTTGTGTGGCAGCGTCGTTCACTGCGACAGTCGGACGCCGTCGGGAGCGTTCTCCGAAACATTTGGTGACGCCACCGGCCCCGCCCTCCGTCGTCAGCCCGTCTCGTCGACGGATCGCGACGCTGCGACCCGGCGCCCGCGATCCTTGGTTTAGGAGGATCCGTGAGTCAAGCCAACCCTGGTGGAGATTCCACAGGCGCCACCGCCGCCCGCACCGGTGACGGCTCAGGGGATCTGCAGCGCAACCTCAGCAATCGGCACATCCAGCTCATCGCCATCGGTGGGGCCATCGGCACCGGCCTCTTCATGGGCTCGGGCAAGACGATCCACCTGGCGGGTCCGTCGATCCTGATCGTCTACCTCATCATCGGGACCGTGTTGTTGTTCGTCATGCGGGCCATGGGCGAGATGCTTCTGTTCAATCTCAACTACAAGTCGTTCCAGGATTTTGCAGGCGATCTCATCGGTCCGTTCGCCGGTTATGTGACGGGCTGGACCTACTGGTTTTTGTGGATCGTCACCGGGATGGCGGAGATCATCGCCGTCGCCGGCTACTTCGACTTCTGGCTGCATGACAAGAACATGGCGATGCTGTGCGCCGGAGGAATGCTGTTGGTGCTGCTGGGGCTCAACCTGATGACGGTGGCGTTGTTCGGCGAGATGGAATTCTGGTTCGCCCTCATCAAGATCGTCGCCATCCTGGGGCTCATCCTCGTCGGCGTCTATCTGATCGTCACCGGCTTCACCTCGCCCGCCGGTACGCGTTCGTCGCTGACCCACCTGTGGGATCACGGTGGCTTCTTCCCCAACGGAATCGGTGGCTTCATGGCCGCCTTCCAGATCGCGATCTTCGCGTTCGTCGGCATCGAACTCGTCGGCACCACAGCGGCTGAGACCAAGGACCCCGAGACGACGCTGCCCCGGGCGATCAACTCGATCCCCGTGCGCATCGTGTTCTTCTACGTGTTCTCGCTCGTCGCGATCATGAGCGTGACCCCGTGGAACGAGGTCGATCCCGAGGTCTCGCCCTTCGTCAACATGTTCAACCTGGCGGGCCTGGTAGGTGCTGCCGGACTGATGAACTTCGTCGTTCTCACCTCGGCGTCGTCCAGCTGTAACTCGGGGATCTTCTCGACGTCCCGCATGCTCTTCGGTCTGGCCGACAAGTGTGAGGCGCCTGCGGGATTCCACAAACTGTCCAGGCACAAGGTTCCGGCGAACGCCCTCATCTTCTCGGTCGCGCTGATCTTCATGGCGTTCCCCATCCTCATCGTGGGTGATTCGATCATCGAGGCATTCACGCTGGTGACGACCGTCGCGTCGATCCTTGTCATCGTCATCTGGGCGATCATCCTGCTCAGCTACATGCGCTATCTCAAGCTGCACCCTGAGGCCCACGCCCAGTCGCACTTCAAGATGCCCGGAGCCAAGTTCATGCCGATCGTATGCCTGGCATTCTTTGCCCTGGTGATCGTGCTGCTCACCCTGGAGGCAGATACACGCACGGCGTTGATGTACACCCCGCTGTGGTTTGTGCTGCTCCTCGCGACCTGGCCACGGGTCCGCAAGGGCCGCCACAACGCCACCGGCGGCGCACACTCCTCGGCAACAGCCGAGCCGGCAGGCACCGACGGCCGCTGACGACCACCCCTGCCGGACCGTCCTTGGCCTGATGGTTTTCCATCATCAGTGACATGACGGCGCCCGCCTCCTCACGGAGGCGGGCGTGGTCGTGTGTCGACGCCGGTGCGCAGTAGCGGGCGTGGTCGGGCGCGTTCAGCCGACGGGCCAGGCCTGCATCCGGTGTGCTGCGTCCCAGAACATCCATTCGAACTGCGAGGCCTGCCGGAACGCCTCGCGCATCCGGGTGCGGACCTGCTCTGAGTTCTCTTGCGCGAGACGGTCGATGATCGCGATGGCCGTGCGGGTGGACGCTGCGAACTCCTCGTCGGCGTAGGTGGAGATCCAGTCGGCGTAGGGGTGGTCGCTCAGATCGCCGGCCGTCTCGAGCAGGCGGTCGCCCACGTCCTTGTAGATCCAGAAGCAGGGCAGCACGCCCGCGGCGAGCACGGGATAGCAGCCGCTGGTAGCGAGCGACCGCAGGTAGCTCGTGTACGCGGTGCAGGTGGGTGATGGGCTCGCGGCACTCAGGTCGCCGACGTGGGATTCGTGCAGGGCACGCTCGACGATGATCGACTCCCGGGCCGCGGTGGCCCAGAAGACCAGGTCGTCGCTGCAGTTGCTCTGCGAAGCGCATGCGGCCAGCGCCCGGCCGTAGTCGAACAGGTACAACGCGTCCTGAGCCATGTAGTAGTCGAAACGGTCGCGCTCGAGCGTCCCGGCAGCCAGCTCCCGGACGAACGGCAGGTCGTCGATAGCGGCGCGGATCTGGGCGATGTCGGCCCAAAGGTTGTCGCTGAACGTGCCGTCAGCAGGTGCGGTGGGGGCGTGGGTCATGTCATCTCCGCGAGTTCGTCGGTGTCGGTGTGGCAAGGGGTCAGTGGTCCCAGAGGGCGAAAAAGTGATGGACGGGGCCGTGCCCCGAACCCACCTGCAGTTCGTCGGCAGCTGCGATGGCGCCCGACAGCCACGTTTTGGCGTCGCTGGCTGTCGACACCCAGTCCGGGCGCTGCGGTCGTAACGCGGCCAGCGCCGAAGACAGGCTGCAACCGGTGCCGTGAGTGTTGGAGGTGTTGATGAACGGGGCGGTGAGCACATGCTCGCCGCCGTCGACGATGAGCACATCGGTCGCATCGGCGCCGGAGCCCTCCAGGTGTCCACCCTTGGCGTAGACCCCGCGGGCGCCGAGCTCGGCGAGACGCCGAGCGTGATCGGTGAGTTCGCCTACGGATCGGGCCGGTTCGGTCTCCAGCAGGACGGCGGCCTCGGGCAGGTTAGGGGTGATGAGGTCGGCTAGCGGCAACAGCGCGCGCACCGCGTCGGTGGCGTCGCTGTCGAGCAGGCGGTCGCCGCTCGTGGCGACCATGACCGGGTCGAGCACGACCGGCACGTCGGCGAACGGGCCCGCGAGGTACTCGCCCACCGTCTCGGCCAGTGCCGCCGAGGCGAGCATCCCGATCTTGACTGCATCGACACGCATGTCGGCAACGATCGCGTCGAGCTGGGCCCGCACAAACTCCACCGGAACGGCCTGCACCCCGATGACGCCTTGGGTGTTCTGGGCGGTCAGGGCTGTGATGACCGACATCCCGTAGGCACGATTCGCGCTGAACGCCTTGAGGTCGGCCTGGATTCCGGCGCCGCCGCTGGGGTCGCTGCCGGCGATCGAGAGGACGCTGGCGATTGCCGGGCCGCTGCCCCAGGCCTCGGCGATGGCGCGGGTGGCCTCTTGCGGGTCGGGTCGGCCGCAGATCGCGCTGATGACAGCCAACCCGTCCAGGCCGGCGGCTTTGAGGGCTGCCGCGTCGGCGGCCTTGACCCCGCCGATGGCGCAGGTGGGGACCGGGCTGCGCCGGGCCAGCGCCGAGAGACGGGCGTAACCGGTCGGCGCTGCGTGGTCGGGTTTACTGGCGGTTGCGCGCAGCGGCCCGAGCCCCAGGTAGTCCACGGTTCCCTCGGGTAGCGCCGCTGCCGCGGCGAGTTGCTTCTCGTCGGTGACCGAAAGGCCGAGGATCGGGCCGGGACCGAGGAGTTCGCGAGCGGCCACCGGTGACATGTCTGATTGCCCCACATGGGCGCCTGCAGCCCCGACCGCTTCGACGAGGTGAACCCGGTCGGTGAGGATCAGCGGCACCCCGGTGCCCGTGAGTACATCGATGAGCTCTCGCCCGAGGCGGACGAACTCTTCATCGCTGCAGTCGGGGTCGCGCAACTGCACCAGCGTGGCGCCCCCAGCGACGGCTTGGCGCACGGTCTGGGCCACCCCTAGCGGCTGGCACATCGCCGTGTCGGTGACGAGGTAGACGGACAGATCGAGGTGGGACATCAGGCCTCCTGGGCTTGTCAGCGAGCTTGTTGCAGCGCCCGTCACAGCGCGACCCGCGCGGCCAGGTCGGCCGGGGTCAAGGTAGAGAGGGAATCCAGTAGCGCCACCGCGAACGATCCGGGTCCCCGCGAGCATGAGGCCGCCTCGTCGGCGGCGACGGTGAGGGTGGCGGTAGCGGCGGTGGCCGCGACGAGCGGGTCGTCGCACACTGCCGCGAACGCGGCCATCAGCGCACCCAGAGAGCACCCCACCCCGGTGACCCTGGTCATCCACTCGTGGCCGTTGCGCACCCGCACCAGGCGCGCACCGTCGGTGAGGTGGTCGACGGCGCCGCTGACGGCCACCGTGCACGAGTGCTGCGCGGCCAGTTCCGAGGCGACGTCGGCTGCTTCCTGCGGCCCCGCGAGCGAATCGACCCCCCGCCCACCGGCGCCACCGGCCAACCCGAGAATCTCGGAGGCGTTTCCGCGCACGATGGCCGGCGGTGCCGACGCAATGAGTTCGCGCGCCTTTTCGGTGCGCCACGGCAATCCGCCGGCCGCCACCGGATCCAGCACCCACGGTGTACCGGCCTGCGCCGCGCCCGCCACAGCCTCGAACATCGCGGCCACGGTGTGCTCCTGGGGGGTCCCGAGGTTGATGAGTACCCCGCCGGCCACACCCGCGAAGAGACGGGCCTCGTGGGGGGTGTCCACCATCGCCGGGGCCGCACCCACGGCGAGCAGCACGTTGGCGCTCCAATTGGTGACCACGATGTTGGTCAGGCACTGCACGAGGGGGCCGGCGTCGCGCAGGTCCTGCAGGGCGCGAGCCAGGTCATCGGCAGTGGGCTGGGTAGCGGCTACGTCGGTCATCAGGCGACGATCCCTTCGCTAGTTCGAACTAGATCAGGTTCGACGGGTGTGATCTCAGCGCATGCGCGCACCCCGCGTCGTCCCGCCACTCTAACCAGGCTTGCGCCGCCCGGGCGAAAGGTCACCGACTTATGGGGGCGGGCCCGCCCCCGGCTCACCCCGACCAGCGCCGGGCAGGCGCATAGACCGAGCGCTCCTGGGCCTCCCGGCCCCTAGGCCGACTCCGCCCAGCGGATGCGAACCGCTCACGTGGGCAGGCGAGAACTGCTGGTCACGGGTGCTCGCCGACGGCTTCTGCGGCCTGTGCATCCCCGGCCAAGCGTGCTGAGACGGCGGCGGCGTGCGCCCTGACCGCGTCCTCGTCGAGGGTGAGCACGACCCCGTCGGCCAGGACGCGCCGCCCGCCGACGACGACATCACGAACGTCGCTGGCGCGGGCCGCGAACGCCAGGTAAGCGAGCACCGAATGCATCGGCGTGGCGTGCGGGCCGTCGGTTCGCAGCACTACCAGGTCGGCGGCTCGCCCCGGCTCCAGCGCTCCCACCTCAGGGAACCCGACGGCGGCGGCACCCTCGTGGGTGGCCATCGCGAACAAGTCGACGCCGCGTGCGGCGGTGGCGTCCTGGGCCAAGCCACGCTGGATCAGGGCGCCGACCTTGATCTCTTCGAACATGTCGAGGGTGTTGTTGCTGGCCACGGAGTCGGTGCCGAGCCCGAGCCGCACCCCCGCGCGGCGCATCGCGCGAAGCGGCGCGATCCCGGCCCCGAGCTTGAGGTTGCTCACCGGGTTGTACGCCACTCCGACACCGGCGGCTGCCAGGGTCGCGATGTCGGCTTCGTCGACGTGCACGCAGTGCGCGGCCAGCACCTGGACCTCGAACAGCCCCAGGTCTCGCAGATGCGCAACCGGTGAGGCGCCGTAACGCTGCTGGATGTCGTTGATCTCGACGGCTGTCTCGGCGACGTGGGTGTGCACGATCAGTCCGAGCCGGGTGGCCCGTTCGGCGATGTCTTCGTAGACCTGCGGCGGGCAGGTGTAGGGCGCGTGCGGGCCGAAAGCCAGACGCACCTGCGGATGTCCCGCGTACTGCGCGGCCAGTTCCTCGGTCAGCGCGAGGACCCCCCGCCCGTCCAGCGGGCTCGCGCTGGGGTAGGGGCGGGAATCGTGGTCGAACACGGTCGGAGCTGCCAGAACTCGCAGACCCGAATCGATGACCTCATCGAGCAGGGCGGCGTCCCAGGCGTACATGTCGGCGAAGGTCGTCACGCCGCTGCGAATCATCTCCACCAGAGCCAGCCGCAGGCCGGCCACGATGTCGGCCTGGCTCAGGTGCATCTCGAAGGAGCGGATGCCCGCCAGCCACGTGTGCAGGTCGCAGTCGTCGGAGTAGCCCCGCAGCAGGGTCATCGCCGAGTGGGTGTGCGCGTTCACCAGGCCGGGGATGACCACCTGGCCCGCAGCGTCGATGTCGTCGGCGGCCAGCGGCCCGCGCACCGGACCGACGTAGCTGATGATCCCTTCGTCATCCCAGGCGACTTCGGCCTCGTGGACGACCCCTGCGGGCGTCAGGACGCTGCCGGCCAAGACGCGCCCCGCGCGGGCGCCGGAGGCCATCACCGCTGCGCGTCGTCGGCGAGGTCGACCAGCACGGGTGCGTGATCGCTGGCGCCTTTGCCCTTGCGTTCTTCGCGGTCGATGCTGGCCCCGGTGACCCGTTGCGCCAGCGCCGGGGAGCACAACGCGAAGTCGATGCGCATGCCCTGCTTCTTGGGGAAGCGCAGTTGGGTGTAATCCCAATAGGTGAAGATGCGGTCGCCTTGGGTGTGTGGGCGCACGACATCGACATAGCCGGTGTCAACGACGGCGTTGAAGGCTGCCCGCTCCGGGTCTGAGACGTGCGTTTTGCCCGCGAAAAACTCCGGATCCCAGACGTCCTCGTCAGTGGGGGCGACGTTCCAGTCACCCATCAGGGCGATCTGGGCCTGCGCGTTCTCCTCCAACCAGGCCTGCCCCGATTCGCGCAGCGCCGCCAGCCAGTTCAGCTTGTACGCCAGGTGCGGGTGCTCCAGCTCCCGCCCGTTGGGTACATACAGCGACCAGATCCGCACTCCGCCGCAGGTGGCGCCCAGCGCTCGCGCCTCCGCCACCGGGTCGGGGTCGCCCCAGGTCGGCATGTCCGGGAAGCCGATCTGGACCTCCTCGATGCCGACGCGGCTGATGATGGCGACGCCGTTCCACTGGTTGAGCCCATGCATCGCCACCTCGTAACCGGCTTGCTCGAACGGCAGCAGCGGGAACTGCTCGTTCTTGCATTTGGTCTCTTGCAAGGCGAGCACGTCGAGGTCGTGGCGTTCCAAGAGCGCCACGGCGCGCTCGACTCGGCTTCGGACGGAGTTGATGTTCCAGGTGGCGATACGCACGGGCCTAGCCTAGGAGGCTGGGCCGACACCCGCGCGGTTCGGGTTGTGCGGCCCGGGCGCCTCGGCGAGGGTGAAGCCATGACCACTGCTTTGATCACTGGGGCCAGCGCGGGCCTGGGCGCTGCTTACGCACGTGAACTCGCCGCCACCGGCCACGATCTGGTGCTCGTCGCACGTTCCGAGGACCGTCTGCGACAACTGGCGCAGGAGTTGCGCGCCGCCCACGGGATTCGCACCGAGGTTCTGGTCGCCGATCTGGCCGACCGGGACGACCTGGAGCAGGTGGCGCAACGTATTCGCGGTGACGGGGAGTGCGGCGAGGTCGACCTGCTGGTGAACAACGCCGGTTTCGGCCTCAACTCGGCGTTTCTGGAGTCCGAGATAGCGGCCGAGGAGAACCTGCTCGACGTTCTGTGCCGTGCGGTGCTGGTGCTCTCGCACGCTGCGGGCAACGCCATGAAGGCTCGGGGACGAGGTGGCATTCTCAACGTCGCCTCGGTCGCCGGGTTCGTCGCAGTCGGGACCTACTCGGCAGCTAAGGCGTGGGTGACGGTCTTCACCGAGAGTCTGGCCGCGGAGCTGGGCTCCTACGGGGTGGCCGTGAGTGCGGTCTGCCCCGGTTTCACCCACACCGAGTTCCACGAGCGGGCCCAGATGAACATGTCAGCCCTGCCGCAGTGGCTGTGGCTCGATGCCCAGGACGTGGTTCGCACCTCACTGCAGGACCTGCGCCGGTTCCGACCGATCAGCGTCCCCGGCGCCGCGTACCGCGTCCTTGTCGCCGCGATAGGGCTACCGCCGCGCACGCTGATGGCCCAGGCCTCCAGCGCGCTCGCCCGGCGGCGGCGCCTGGCCTGACTTCGGCGCCGGAGCGGCCCCGATGTCGTAGCCGAGGCTCACGCGCTCGGGCATTGCTCGTTAGGCTGGCCGGGTGAGCGACAACACAGCAGCACCGACCGCCTCCGACGCCCGCGCGCGTCTCCTCGAACTCGTCAAGGACAAAGCCGTGGTGCACGGCAAAGTCATCCTGTCCTCGGGCCGGGAAGCCGATTACTACGTCGACCTGCGCCGCATCACCCTCGACGGTGAAGCTGCGCCCCTGGTTGGCATCGTCATGCGGGATCTGGTGGCAGACCTCGACTTCGACGCCGTCGGCGGGCTGACGATGGGCGCCGACCCGGTGGCGACGGCGATGCTGCACGCGGCAGCAGCCTCCGGTGCCCACCTGGATGCTTTTGTGGTGCGTAAGGCAGAAAAGGCGCACGGTTTGCAGCAACGCATCGAGGGGCCGTCAGTCTCCGGCCGCCGCGTGCTCGTTGTCGAGGACACCTCGACAACCGGCGGTTCCCCGTTGACGGCCGTGCAGGCCTGCCGGGAAGCCGGCGCCGAGGTCGTGGCGGTGGCCGTGATCGCAGACCGCAGCTCGGGCGCTGGCGAGCGCATCATGGACGAATCGGGTGTGCCCTACCGTTACGCCTTCGGGTTGGCCGACCTCGGCCTGGCCTGAGCCTGCCGCTCCGCGAGCCGTCACTTCTGATTGACGGCTCGCCGTGATTTCCCCGCGAGCCGTCACTGCGAAGTGACGGCTCGCGCGGACAAGGGGCGCGATGCTGAGCGTGCAAGTCTCGGCGGCGGCTGGCTGCCCCGTAGACTCACCGGCCGTGGAGGAGCGAGTTGTCGGGGTGGGGCCGTGGCCCGGGGGTGAGCACGCGTGGCCGCGTGCCGCAGACGGCGCGCTCGATGCCCGCTATGACCCGGAACTGCTCACCTCGGGGGATGCTCGCAACGTCGAGGACCGTTACCGGTACTGGCGCCATGAGGCGATCGTTGCGGACCTGGACATCACCCGCCACGCGTTGCACATCGCGGTAGAGAACTGGGAGCACGACTTCAACATCGGTTCAATCATTCGTACCGCGAACGCGTTCAACGTGGCGGCCTTCCACATCGTCGGCAAACGCCGTTGGAATCGGCGCGGGGCGATGGTCACCGACCGCTATCAGCACGAACACCACCACACCGACGTCGACGCCCTTGCTGCCTGGGCGCAGGACAACGATCTGGCGTTGATCGCGATCGACAACGTGCCCGGCAGCCGCCCCATCGAGACTTACCCGATCCCGCGGCGCGCCTTGATGATCTTCGGCCAAGAGGGTCCGGGGCTTTCGGCGCAGGCCTTGGAACGTGCCGAGGCCATCCTGCACATCACCCAGTTCGGCTCCACCCGCTCCATCAACGCCGGAGCCGCCGCCGCCATTGCCATGCATGCCTGGGTTCGCAGTCACGCCGATATCCCCGGCGCCGCACCAACCGAGGGCGACCACCCGGGCCACGACGGGGCTTGAGCTGTGGATGAGCTCATGGTCGAGCACGTCTTGCGGGCCGTTGAAGCGGTACCTCCGGGGCGGGTGACCACCTATGGGGCCGTCGCTGAACTCGTGGGCGCAACGGCCCGCCAGGTGGGTTCGGTGATGCGCTACTACGGCTCCAACGTCACCTGGTGGCGCGTGGTCAGCGCGACCGGGGAGCTACCGGACCACCTGCGCACGGCCGCCGCCGAGCAGTGGGAGCGCGAAGGGATCGAGTGCAAATCCGACGGCCGGGGTTGCCGCGTCGGCGACTATCGGGTCGATCCCCTGCAGTGGGGTGAACGCTACGCCGAGGCCGCTAGCGACCTGCCGCGCTACGAACGCACACCGCGCCGCTAGCGAGAGGCGGCGCCAGTTCGCGCGCGGTCCGCACCGTGCCGCGCGGGGCCGGATCCGGCAATCCCTTCGCTGAGGCGCCCCCGCCTGGCTACCCTCGCGATATCGGACATACCGATCCGGTTGATCCAGCAGCGTGGCCAGCATCGCCCGGCGTCGTGGGCGGAGCGGTCCCAGGGAGGGTGCCATGCACGTCTACCCCGAGTTCGCAGCTCCCTGCGGAACTCATATCGTCCAGTTCGCCCGTGAGCACCCCTTCGGTCTACTGGCCACCTCCCGGGCCGATGCGCCCCCGCTGGTCACCCACATCCCCGTCGTCCTTCCCGACCTGCCCGAAGGCACCGAAACCCTGGTGGGGCAGAGGTTGGTGGCTCACATGGGTCGGGAGAATCCGCACTGGCAGCACCTGGAGTCGGGGGAGTCCCTGCTGGTGCTCACCAGCAGCCACGGATACGTCTCTCCGGTGCACTACCAGCGTGAGGTCGCCGTACCGACGGTCGATTACGCCGCCGTCCACCTCACTGTGCGGGCCCGCCTTCTCCCGGACGAGCAGGACCGGCTGGCCGTGGTGGAGGCAACGGTGCAGCGCCTGGAACGCGACCGTTGCCCGCGCTGGGACCCGACGAGCTCGCGTGGGCAGTTCCGCCAGATCATCGGCGGGGTCGCCGCCTTCGAATTGGAGGTCGTCGCCCAGGAGGCGATGTTCAAGCTCAGCCAGGACAAACCGCAGGAGGCCCGGCTGCGATTGCGGGCCGAGTTCGCCGCTGCAGGCTGCCCGCACAACGATCTCGCAGAGCTCATCGACCGCGTCCCGGTCAACGGGCCGCAGGCCTGAAACCAGGGCAGCGGCAGCCAACTGCCCAGCGGTGCGGCCCTCCGGCCGGTGACGACCGTGGATGCGCCTAGGATGGGGGCTAGCCCTGGTCCGTGCATCAGGCACGGACGAGCCGAAGTAACGAAGGAGCCACCGTGCCAATCGCAACCCCCGAGGTCTACGCCGACATGCTCGACCGGGCGAAGGCGGGATCCTTCGCCTACCCAGCCATCAACGTGTCCTCCAGCCAGACCTTGAACGCTGCACTCAAGGGATTCGCCGACGCAGGCAGTGACGGCATCATCCAGGTCTCCACCGGTGGTGCGGAGTACCTGTCCGGTCCGTCCATCAAGAACATGGTCGCCGGTTCGCTGGCTTTCGCCGCGTACGCCCAAGAGGTCGCGAAGAACTACCCGATCAACGTGGCGCTGCACACCGACCACTGCCCCAAGGACAAGCTCGACGGTTTCGTGCGTCCGCTGCTGGCCGCCTCGGCCGAGCAGGTGAAGAAGACCGGCCTGCCGATCTTCCAGTCCCACATGTGGGACGGCTCGGCTGTGCCGCTGGAGGAGAACCTTGAGATCGCCAAGGAGCTCCTGGCCCTGGCCAAGGCCGCCAACATCATCCTTGAGGTCGAGATCGGTGTCGTCGGTGGCGAGGAAGACGGTGTCGCCAACGAGATCAACGACCAGCTCTACACCACCCCCGAAGACGCGCTGGCCACCGTTGAGGCCCTCGGCCTGGGCGAGAACGGCCGCTACATGGCCGCCCTCACCTTCGGCAACGTGCACGGCGTGTACAAGCCGGGCAACGTCAAGCTGCGCCCCGAGATCCTCAAGCAGTGCCAGGACGCCATCAAGGAGAAGTACCAGGGTGCGGACGACAAGCCGCTCTCGCTGGTGTTCCACGGCGGCTCGGGCTCGCTTCCGCAGGAGATCAGCGACGCTGTCGACTACGGCGTCATCAAGATGAACGTCGACACCGACACCCAGTACGCCTTCACCCGCCCGGTCGCCGAGCACATGCTGCGTAACTACGACGGTGTGCTCAAGGTTGACGGTGAGGTCGGCAACAAGAAGCAGTACGACCCGCGCGCGTGGGGTAAGGCTGCCGAGGCCGGCATGGCCGCCCGCGTCGTCGAGGCCTGCGAGGCCCTGCGTTCCGCCGGCACCCACAAGTGAGCGTGATGTCTCACTGACACACATCGCGTCCACTCGTGGTCGCACGTGTCTGCAACGAGGTCCCCGTCACCATCGTGGTGGCGGGGACCTCGTCGTTCTTTCTCGCATCTGTCGGGATGCGAACGCGGCACAGGCCGCTTAGAACATCGAGACGTTGGAGAGTTCACGGTCGCAGCTGACGCCGGCGGTCACGTTGCGGGTGATCCAGGCAATGACGCCGGCGCGTTCGCCGCGCACGAGCGGGCCGCCCTCGCCGAAGGTCCACTCGTCCTCCTCGAGGGTGCGGATCGAGAACGCGGGGACGTCGTCACGGGCCCGGAGGCGGCGTACCGCCTCCTCGAGCACGTCGAGCTGGGCGTCGGGGCCCGCCTCCGCGAGGGTCCACACGGTGTCGAGGTCATCGTGGTGGACGAGGACTTCGGTCATCCGCACGGCCAGCAAGCCGCGAGCGGGCACCGGCCCCGAGCCGATCTTCACCTCCTCGGTGACGAGTTCTGTCCGCAATTGCTTTGCCGCCTGGGCGAACCGCTCGCACGCGGCTCGGGCATCGGCCTTGATCTCGGCGCCGGGACGAGTGGCGCCGTCCTCGATCTCGGCATCCCGCGCCTCCGGGGAGGTGTAGCCGGGCTTCTCCACCCCCGTACGGGCCCATTCGACGAGGTTGCAGAAGGCGTCGGCGTTGCGGGCCACGTGGGTGACGACGTGGGCGCGGGTCCAGCCCTCGCACTTCGAAGGACCGCGCAACTCATCCTCGGAGAGGCTGTCGGCGGTGGCGAGGAACATGTCTGTCTCACGCCTGAGACGTCTCAGGGCGGCGGGGATCTGCGCGGCTGCGAAGGCGTTCATGTGGTCAGTCTGCCGCGCGACTCCGCCCGGGTCGGGTGGGCGCCGGACCATGTCGGAGCCTGCGGGGCGGCGTCTGCGCCCAGGCTGCCGTAGGGGGGTGCTGGCCGCGCAGGGGATTTCGGGAGACCATGGGCAGACTGGAGCTTTCACGCCCTGCCCGCATCGTCGACACGCTCGGCATGTTTCAGGCGTGACCGTCCGCTCGTTCCGCACCCGACGTATCCACGGAGGACCCATGACCCACCAGAACCTGCTGGAGCCGCCGGAGACGCTGCTCGAGGTCGACCCAGCAGCGGCAGAACTCCTCGCCGGTGCCGATGCCGCCATCACCGCCGGCCGGTACCCGGGGTCGGCGCTCGCCTGGGCCACGCTCGCCGAGGCCGCTCTCGTCATGGGGTTCACGGTCGAGGCGTATGCCTACGCCCGCACCGGCTACCACCGCAGCCTCGACCAGCTCCGTCGGGCAGGGTGGAAGGGCGCAGGCCCGGTGCCGTGGCACCACGAGCCCAATCGGGGATTCCTGCGCAGCGTCGCAGCCCTGTCCCGTGCCGCGGGGCAGATCGGCGAGACCGACGAGCAGCAACGCTGCGAAAACCTCCTGCGCGACTCCAGCCCCGAGGCAGCCGACGCGCTCGGTTTCTGAACACACATAGCGGGGCCCACGCCGAGCTGACGTGGGCCCCGCTATGTGTCGGTGTCGGCTGTTGCCGCCCGGCTCAGGAGCCGATCTTGACGCCGGTCACTGCCTGCTGAGCCCCGCTGGCGACCTTCTTCTCGTCGAAGGTGAGGGTGACCCGCTGGCCGGCTTCGTCGGCATAGCTGCACATGTTCGATTCGCACACCGTGCGCAGCAGGTTCGCGTTCGGCTTGGCCTTGGCCAGGGCAGCAGCAGCGGCGGGGTCGGCGTAACGCCCCAGGGCGCTGGTATCGCCGGCGGCCCACGCGCTGATGAGGGCATCGCCGTACTCGCCGCTGTCGCGCTCAGGCACGACGGCATCCTTGTTGATGATCGTGGTCGTGGTGGCAGGTTGGGGGGTGCTGGCGGTGGTCGGCACTGCGGGGTCGGCCGTGGGAGAGGACTCGGCCAGCGTCGAGGTTTCAGCGGGCTGGCTCGGCGTAGGCGACTCGGAGGCAGACGGACTGGCCAGCGTCGCGGTCGCGGCCGCGGGGGCTGTCTCGCTTTGTCCGCACCCAGCGACGGCCATCGCTGTGGCCAGGGCGAGGAGGGCGGGCATGCGGGCCTTCATGTGTGCTCCTTCTGCGAAGCTCGGCGGTGGTCCGGAGAGATCCCGGAGGATGGGACCCGTCCCAGGATGTCCATATCGGCAGGATTTGCCTGTCAGTAAGGACAATTCAAGGACAAACGCAGACCAGATCCGGCAGCGCCGATGACGCTGAATGGGCGTGAGCCGGTGTGGGCGGGCTCGCGATAGGCTCGGGGAGTACGAGCCCACCGCTGTGATGCGGGGGCTCGCGCCGTGTGGAACTCGCGACAGGACCCAGGCCGCGCGCCTGGCGCGGACGCGGCGCGTCAGTTTTCTCGGATGAGGAAGAAGGTAGCCCGAATGCCCGCGATCGTGCTCGTCGGAGCCCAATGGGGCGATGAAGGCAAGGGCAAGGCGACGGACCTGCTCGGTAAGGACGTCGACTACGTCGTCAAGTTCAACGGCGGCAACAACGCCGGCCACACGGTGGTCATCGGCGGCGAGAAGTACGCCCTTCACCTGCTGCCCAGCGGGATCCTCACCCCTGGGGTGACCCCCATGATCGGCAACGGCGTCGTCGTCGACCTCGAGGTGCTCTTCCACGAACTCGAGGCGCTGGCCGCCCGCGGCGTCGACGTGGCCAAGCTGCGTATCAGCGCCAACGCCCACCTCATCCCCTCTTACAACCGCATCCTGGACAAGGTCACCGAGCGCTTCCTGGGCAAGCGTCGCCTGGGCACCACCGGGCGCGGCATCGGCCCCACCTACGCCGACAAGATGAACCGGGTCGGGTTGCGCGTGCAGGACTTGTTCGATGAGTCGATCCTGCGCCAGAAAGTCGAAGCCGCGCTGGAAGTGAAGAACCACTTGCTCGTCAAGATCTACAACCGGCGCGCCATCGAGGCCGAAGAGGTGGTGCAGGAGCTGCTGCAGTACGCCGAGCGGGTACGACCGATGGTTGCCGACTGCGGCCTGGAACTGCACCAGGCGCTGGAGGACGGCAAGACCGTGCTCTTCGAGGCAGGCCAGGCCACGATGCTGGACGTCGACCACGGCACCTACCCCTTCGTCACCTCCTCCAGCGCCACCGCTGCCGGGGCGTGCACCGGCTCGGGGATCGGGCCGACACAGATCGATCGCGTCGTCGCGGTCTTCAAGGCCTACACCACCCGCGTCGGCGAGGGTCCCTTCCCCACCGAGTTGCACGACGAGTTCGGGGAGCGACTGCGGGCCAACGGGTTCGAGTTCGGCACGACCACGGGACGACCGCGTCGTTGCGGATGGGCCGACACCGTCGTGGGCCGTTACTCCACTCGCATCAACGGTGTCACCGACTACGTCGTGACCAAGCTCGACGTGCTGACCGGCTTCGAGACCATCCCGGTCTGCGTGGCCTATGACGTCCAGGGCGAGCGGTTCGAGGAGATGCCCTCGCACCAGAGCGACATGCACCACGCGGTGCCGATCTATGAGGACCTGCCTGGTTGGAGCGAAGACATCACCGGTTGCCGCACCTTCGACGACCTGCCGCAGAATGCGCAGCGGTACCTGCTGCGTATGGAGGAGCTGCTCGGTGCGCGTATCTCGGTGATCGGCGTCGGGCCAGGCCGCGACGAGGTCATCACCCGCTATTCGCTGTTGGGAGACGACGAGTGAGTCACGAAACCACTGAACCAACCCAGCCGGGTCAGGCTGGCGGGCAGGCCGCCGAGCACGAAGCGCCGAAAGGCTCCGCCGCCGGCGGGCCGCAGGAGCCCCGTCAGGGGCGTCGGCGCGGACGTGGAAAGGCCGGAACCGGCGAGGTCGACTGGGTGGCTCGGCTGGCCGACGAACTCATCACCGCAACCCAGCAGCGGCGCCCGGGCCAGAAGATCATCTGCGCCTCCGGGCTGTCGCCGTCGGGTCACATCCACTTGGGCAACCTGCGCGAGGTGATGACACCGCACCTGGTCGCTGACGAGGTGGCGCGGCGCGGTTATCCGGTCGAACACATCATCAGCTGGGACGACTACGACCGGTTCCGCAAGGTCCCGTTCGGCGTCGAGGGCATCGACGAGAGCTGGAACGCTTACATCGGGATGCCGCTGACGAGTGTGCCCGCTCCGCGCGGCTCCCAGCACCCGAACTGGGCCGAGCACTTCAAGGCCGAGATGAGCGAGTCACTCGCGCAACTGGGCGTGGAGTTCCGCGGCATCAGCCAGACGCAGATGTACACCTCCGGTGCCTACGTGCAGCAGGTGCTGCACGCGATGGCCCACCGCGAGGACATCGACGCGGTCCTGGCCCAGTACCGCACCAAGACCGAGGCCCCGGTCGCTGCGCTCGGGGACACCGGTATTGAGAGCGAGCAAGACGCTGAAGCGGCCCGCGCCGCAGCCGAAGGTTCCGGCGCCGCCGATGAGGACGACGGCTCCGGGGGAACGGGCGGGTACTTCCCGTTCAAGCCCTACAGCCGCGCCTTCGGTACCGACGCCACCCGGGTGACCTCCTACGACCCCGCAACCACAGAGCTTCGTTACGTCGCGACCGGACCGAACGGTGAACAGGTCGAAGAGGTCATGCACCTCGACCGCGACTTCCACGGGAAATTGGTGTGGAAGGTCGACTGGCCGATGCGCTGGGCCTATGAAGGCGTCGACTTCGAGCCCTCCGGTGTGGACCACCAATCCCCAGGCAGCAGTTACGTCGTCGGCGGGCAGATCGTCGGCCCGATCTTCGGGGGCTGGCAACCACTGGGCCCGATGTACGCCTTCGTCGGCATCTCCGGGATGGCGAAGATGAGCTCATCCAAAGGCGGGGTGCCCACCCCCGCTGACGCGCTGGCCATCATGGAGCCGCATGTGCTGCGTTGGCTGTACGCCCGGCGTCGCCCCAACCAGTCCTTCTCGGTCGCTTTCGACAACACCATCCACCGTCTCTACGACGAGTGGGACCAGTTGGAGCGCAAAGTTGCCGGCGGTAAGGGCCAACCCGGTGACGAAGCCATGTACACCCGCTCGGTGCGCACCGCCGCTCGGGAACTGCCGCGCACCCCGGTGCCGGTGGGCTACAAAGCGTTGTGCTCCATCGTTGACATCACCGGCGGCCACGAAGGCCAGATGAGCCGCATCCTGGGCTCGCTGGACCCGGCGATCACCGACTTGGACAAGGCGCGTCCCCGCCTGGACCTGGCCGCGACGTGGGTGGCTAGCCAGGCCGACCCGCACGACCGCACGACCGTGCGCGAGCAGCCCGACCAAGAGGCACTGGCCGGTCTGTCCGATCACGAGCGCGAGTCGTTGCAGATGCTGGTCGCGGATCTGGAGAACGACTGGAGCCTGGAAGGGCTCACCAGCCTCGCCTATGGAGTCCCCAAGCGTCAGGCCGGTTTCGACGTGGGCGAGAAGAAACTGCCGCCTGAGGTGAAAGCCGACCAGCGGGCGTTCTTCGCCCTGTTGTACCGGCTGCTGCTGGGCGCCGAGACCGGACCGCGAATCCCAACCCTGCTGTTGTGTCTGGGCCCGGACAAGGTGCGCACCCTGCTGGGGCACTGAACACCACCTGCACGGTCACGCACGGCCGGGTCGCCCATCGCGGGTGACCCGGCCGTCTGTCTGTGTGCATGCGCGGCGGCCGGGTTGCCGCGCCCGCCGGGATCGCTCAGGCGGGGCGCAACACGTGCATGCGGTGCGCGGCGCGGGTGAGCACGACATAGAGCACCCGAACCCCGCCGGGTGACTCTGCGGTGATCTCGTCCGGGTCGATGACCAGGGTGGCGTCGTACTCCAACCCCTTGGTGGACAGCGGATCCTCCACGACGACGCGATCTTCAAGACCACACGCCTGCGGCAGGTCCAGCAGATGGCTCGCCCACCGTTTGGGGGCGATGATCGCGATGCTGCCCTCAACCTCCGCCGCCAGCTGGGTCAAGGACTCCGTGGCCGCCGCCACCAGCGGCTCCGTCGCGTTCTGGTCGAAGGGGACGCTGCGATCCACCGGTTCCACGCCGGTCTCCCGGATGGCCTCCGGGATGTCGGCCTCCGGCACCTGCTGGCGGATCACACGGGCGGCGTAGGCGAAGATCTCGCGGGCGTTGCGGTAGTTGGTACCCATGTGAAAACGGGCCCGCGGCTGGCTGCCGAAGGCTTCCTCACGGGCCTTGGTTGCTTCCTGTGCATCCACCCAGGACGCTTGGGCGGCGTCCCCGACGATGGTCCAGCTGGCCCAGCGACCCCGCCGCCCCAGCATTCGCCACTGCATGGGGGAGACGTCTTGGGCTTCGTCGATGAGGATGTGGGCGTACTCCCCGGGGCGACCGACGGTCCCCGACAGCAGCGGGTCGTTGCCCAGTCGTTCTCGGGAAGCCGAGCGTCCCCCGGCGGCGCCTTCGGAACCGGAGATGCGCAGTGCCCGCTGCGACTCGAGCTCTTCGAGGTCTTCGACCTCGAAGAAGCCGCGCTCGGTGTGCACCTCGGGCATCGTGCCGATGCGTGCCGCAACGTCGTCGATGAGCGCGATGTCAGCCACGGACCAGGTGCTCGTCTGCAGAGTGGTGGTCATCGAAGCGGCGAGTTCGGCGCTCTCGGCAGGGCCGAGGATCCCACGGCTGTAGCGGCGGGCCCGGCCCGGGTCGGCGAGCCAAAGCACGACCTCGCGCGGGTCTACCGGACGCCACCACTGCTGCAGGAACGCCTCGACGTCGCGGTGCTCGACAAAGGTGGCGATGAAGTCTTCCCGCTCGTTCTCGTCGTCTCCCGGGGAGCGCACCGACAGCCACGCTTCCGTGGCCAGCGCCTGCAGCATCGCCTCTTGGGAGGCGTTGCGGTGATGCCTGCGCAGCACCTGGGCGCGGGCGCGGTCGAGTCGGTGCCGCTCCAGGCGTACCGGGCGGCCGGCGACCATCGCCCGCAGCATCGCCGGGGCGCCCGGGATCGTGTCGCGGGCTGCTCTGGCCAGGACCCGGCGCATCCGCAGCGAGCCTTTCACGGCTGCCGCGGCGGGGGAGTCGATTCGCCCCGCCGTGGCGGCATCCACGATGTCACCCAGGGCGCGCAGCGTGACGGACTCCTCGCCTAAGGAGGGCAGCACCCGTTCGATGTAGGCGGTGTAAGCCGAGGACGGGCCGGCAACGAGGATGCCACCGCCTTCGAAGCGGCGCCGGTCGGAATAGAGCAGGTAGGCGGCGCGATGCAAGGCCACGACGGTCTTGCCGGTGCCGGGACCGCCGGTGATCTCGGTGACACCCCGGGCTGGGGCGCGGATGGCTTCGTCCTGGTGGGACTGGATGGTGGCCACGATGTCGCGCATCCGGGAGTCGCGGCTGCGACCCAGGGCCGCCATCAGGGCGCCTTCCCCCAGGACCACCAGATCGTCCGGGGCGCGGGTGACCATCAGGTCGTCCTCGGCGCCGATGACCTGGTCGCCGCGGCAGCGCAGCACCCGGCGACGCAGCACGCCTTGGGGGTCCACGGGGGTGGCGCGGTAGAACGGGGCCGCCGCCGGGGCTCGCCAGTCGATGACCAGGGGTTCGTAGTCGTCATCGCGCACCCCGAGTCGCCCTACATAACGCACTTCGCGCTCGGCATGGCTTGAGGGCTGCAGGTCCAACCGGCCGAAAACGAGGCCCTCGTGTTGGCGGTCGAGTTCGTGGCGGCGGCGCCCGGCGCGGTAGACCAGGGCATCTCGCTCGAAAAGCCCGGTGATCTCTTCATCGCGCACATCGCCGGTGCGGTCGGTGCGTCCCCGCACCATTCCTTCGACCTCGACCAGGGCAGCTCGCTGGGCCGCCTTCGCCAACTCGCCGTAGACCCGATCGACGTGCTCCTGCTCGATTCGCAGTTCCTCGGCGACGATGTCGGAATCGGCTGCCGGGGCGTCGGTTCGGACCTCATGTGTGCTCAAAATGCGTGCCTCGTCCTCGCTCGCGCCCGCAAGGGCCCCCTGGGTGTGTCGGCACCGTAACGGCGCAGCCATCTAGTGTAGTTCGTCGAGCCCGGCCACCCGGTCGTTGTCCAGCAGACTTAGATCCAGCCGCGGCGGACGGCTTGCACCCCCGCCTGGAAGCGAGTCGAGGCTCCGAGCTGGGTCATCAGGGCTCGGACCCGACGCTCCACGGTGCGTTGTGACATCCCGGACTGGGCAGCGATCGTGCTGTCGGTGGCTCCGGCGGCCAGTAGCGACAGGATGAACACGCTCTGCCGGTCCAGGGCGCTCAGACCCTTCCAGGCCATCGGGGTGGCCAGGGACCACCAGGCCTCGCCCAGGGCGCGCAGCGCGAGCACCACGCGCCTGTCGCGGATGAGCAGGGACCCGCCTCCGGAGGTGTCGAACGAGGTGAGGTCGACAACTGCGGCGACGTCATCGGCGACGATCGTGGTGAAGGGGATGGAGTCCAGGAAGCGGGCTTCCTCCCCGCCCTCGATTCGGGCCAGCAGGACATCGCCAGCCCCCTGGTATTGCAGGACGGAGGTGTCGAAGGTGCTGCGCAGCCGCAGGGGAGTGCCGTCGACGGTGATGAGTCGTTCCCGATGCTGTTCCAGGGCCATCTTGAACATGTGCGCCGTGCGCGGGGAGTCGTCATAACAAGCAAGGACTTCGGTGCAGGCCGACGCCATCACGGTCTCCGCCGCGGATTGCAGTTCCTCGGTGGTGCTGAGCACCGCAACGCCGCTGGGGGCCTCCTCAGCCCTTGCCCGAGACGTCCGGTAGAGCTGCGCCAGATCGTGCGCGGTGTCGCGGGCGAGCGCGGCGCGCACCTCATAGGTGCTTGCCAACGCGGGCAGTGCGATGTCGGGGGGGATGGCTTCCCAGACGTCGGGTGACCCGCTCGAGCGCAGCATGCCGCTATCGACGAGCTCTTTGATGGCTGGGTCGATCATGCTGGTGGGGATGCCCGCGGCGACCATCTGTCGTCGAGTCAACCCGGGGGTTCGTACTGCCAGCAGGTAGATCCGGGTGGTGTACCGGTCGAGCTGGGCGGGCAGCGGCATGGGCAATTGCGCCTTCGGATCGGAGCTGTCGTACAAGCTCGATCTGCTGCCTGTGAGTGCAACCTTCGGGTTGACCATGGCTGCGCTCCTTAGCAATTCGGATTTTCTACGTCACCTTAACCGGTCGCTGTGGACGCGCCCGGTGGCGCTGGCGGTGGCGCCGCCAGCGGCGTGCCGGGTCGCAGGCCAGCGGCGTACTCGTGCTGGGGATGGGGCAACCGTCACCTAGGCTGGGCGGCGTGAAGGTGCTCGTGCTCGGATCAGGTGCCCGTGAACACGCTCTTGTGCGTGCGTTGACTCAAGATCCGGAGGTGACCGAGGTTCTCGTCGCCCCGGGGAACCCCGGAATGGTGGATGAAGCCACTGTGCTCTCCTCCCCCGGGAGGATCGACGACCCCGAAGCCATGGCTCGGCTGGCCCACGACAACAGCGTGGATCTCGTCGTCGTCGGACCGGAAGCGCCGTTGGTGGCCGGTGTCGCCGATGCGGTGCGAGCCCGGGGTATCGCCTGCTTCGGCCCTTCTCAGCAGGCCGCTGCGCTGGAGGGAAGTAAAGCCTTCGCCAAGGATGTGATGGCGGCAGCCGGGGTGCCCACCGCGCGGGCACGGGTGTGCCGCAGCGTCGAAGAGGCGATGGAGGCCTTCACCGAGTTCGGTGCGCCGCACGTGGTCAAGGACGACGGTCTGGCAGCGGGTAAGGGCGTCGTGGTCACCTCCAAACTGACGCAAGCACTCGCGCACGCTGCGCAGTGTCTGGAGCGGGAGGTCGCCCCGGGGCAGGCCCCTCCGCAGATCGTGGTCGAGGAATTCCTCGACGGCCCGGAGATCTCACTGTTCTGCGTCACCGACGGCACGAGCGTGCTGCCGCTGGCCCCGGCCCAGGACTACAAGCGAGCCCTGGACGGGGGCCGCGGTCCCAACACCGGCGGCATGGGTGCCTACTCCCCGCTGGAATGGGCGCCCGGTGATCTGACGGAGCAGGTCATCGAGCGCATCGCCAAGCCGACCATCCAGGAGATGGCCCGCCGAGGCACCCCGTTCGCCGGCATCTTGTACGTCGGTCTGGCTCTGACCGCTCGAGGTTTGCAAGTGGTGGAGTTCAACGCCCGCTTCGGCGACCCGGAGACCCAGGTGGTGCTGGCACGGCTGCGCACCCCGCTCGGGGGGTTGCTCTTGGCTGCAGCCAACGGCACCTTGGCCCAGCATCCGCCGTTGCAGTGGTCATCTGAGCACGCCGTCACGGTCGTCGTCGCCGCTCGGGGCTACCCCGAGGGGCCCCGCAAGGGGGACCCGATCGAGGGGATCACTTCCGCTGCGGACGCCTACGTGCTGCACGCCGGCACCGCGCACGCTCCGGGCGGGGGGCTCGTGACTGCCGGCGGCCGGGTGTTATCCGTCGTGGGCACCGGGCCGTCTCTGGAGCAGGCGCGTCGCGCGGCATATGAAATTGTCGCCAAAATCGACATCCCCGGCGCCCACCACCGGAGCGACATCGCTTTGGCCGCAGCCGAGGGCCGGGTCTTCCTGCCGAACCAGGAGAATTCATGAGCGTCGCTGCCCAGGATCGCCCCCCGATGGAGTTGCCGGGCTATGTACCCGTCTACTCGGGGAAGGTCCGCGACCTGTACGCGCCCATCGATTCGGCCACCGGGCAGACCCAGCAGGACGCCTTGCTGCTGGTCGCCTCCGACCGCATCAGCGCCTACGACTACGTGCTCGACAGTGAGATCCCGGACAAGGGCCGGGTGCTGACCCAGATGTCGCTGTGGTGGTTCGAGCAGTTCGAGAGCCTGATCCCGCATCATGTGCTGTCCACGGACGTGCCTTCGCAGGTGGCCGGTCGTGCCCTGCTCGTGCGCAGGCTGCCGATGGTTCCGGTGGAATGCATCGGCCGGGTCTACCTGACCGGTAGCGGGCTCAGTGAGTACCAGGAACGCGGCTCGGTGTGCGGGGTGCAGCTTCCTGCCGGGTTGCTGGAGGCCAGTCGACTACCCGAACCGATCTTCACCCCGACCACCAAAGCGCCCCTGGGGGAGCACGACGCCCCGATGACCTATGCGCAGGTGGCAGAAGAAATCGGGGAGGCCTTGGCTGCACGGGTCAAGGAGGCCACGACGGCCATTCTGGCCCGTGGTGGCCAGATCGCGGCCGAGCGGGGCATCCTCATCGCCGACACCAAGGTCGAGTTCGGGCTTGATCACGCAGCGGCCCAGGACGGCGTTCCTGGGTTGGTGTTGGCCGATGAGGTGCTGACCCCGGATTCCTCACGGTTCTGGCGAGCTGAGCATTGGGAGCCCGGCCGGACGCAGCGTTCCTATGACAAGCAGTACGTCCGGGACTGGCTGACCTCCTCGGAGTCCGGCTGGGATCGCCACGCCGGCGGGCCTCCACCGCCCCTACCGGCGGATGTCGTGGCGGCCACCCGCGCGACCTACATCGAGGCCTACGAGGCGCTGACGGGCAAGGACTTCGTCTGAGCCGAAGCCGGTCTGGTAGCGCTGGGGCCGATAGGCTGGCTGGGTCAGCCTTCCGCAGGCCAGCTGTTCAGGAGAGCGCGCTATGGGAACCGTTGTCGTCGACATCATGCCGAAGTCCGAGACCCCCGATCCAGATGGGCAGACTGCGGCGGCCGCGCTGTCTCAGGCCGGGGTGAGCCGTTTCACCGAGGTCCGCCAGGGGCGGCGGGTCGTTTTGAGTGTGGCCGGCGAGGTCACTCCAGCGATCCTGGTCGAAGCCGAACATGCCGCCCGCACAGTGCTCTCGGACTCCCAGACCGAAGAAGTCGTCTCGGTACGTGCTGCCGGAGATGCCACCGACCTCGACGATGACGTGACGACGGACTGGGACGACATGCCGGAGCATTGGGGCGGCGTGGACACCGTGCCCTCCGAGGCTGGCGAGTACCAACCTCGCCCGATGCCCCGTCACCCCAAGATCGATGAGTCGATGCTCGGTCATGTGGAGTCCGGTTCATATTACGGACGCGCCGAAGACGTCAAGTAGACCCCGCCCCGGTGGGGCTGTGGCCTGCGGTGCTTCTCATGCCGGCAGGTCGGCCGGGGGGCCCTAGCGGCAGCCAGATGCTCGCCACGGGAGGGTGAAAGTTCCGTTTCTGGACGAAGGTCCATATCGTGCAACCCATGCCGATTGCTTCGCGTTCACGAATCGTTCACCCAGAGGTGGTCCTAGACCGGTTCGGTTCGCGACGAACCCGCGCCGTTTCCATAGTGGTCGCTGTCCTGCCCTTGGTGGCAGTTGCAGCCGGTGCGGCGCTGTTTTTCGTGGCTGAGCCGGCGTATCACGCCAGCGTGGCCGAGGACGGCCCGGTCGAGTGGGCGACGGCAGCGGTGTATCTACTCCTATGCCCAGTCGCGGCCCTGGTGGCCTGGCGGCGCTCACGCCGAGGGGACCGGCTCGGTGCGCTGGCTCTTGCGGTGCTCGCCGTCGGTTTCCTCCTCATCGCAGGTGAAGAAGTGTCCTGGGGTCAACGTCAGCTCGGGTTCGCCGGCCCGCCGGAGCTGGTGGAGCGAAATATCCAGGGTGAGGCCAACCTGCACAATCTGCTGGGCCGGTACGCCCTGCACATGGCATACATCGCGGTGGGTCTGTGGGGTCTCGGCCTCGGCCGGGTAATAGCCCGCCTCATTCCCGCTGCTCGCCCCACGTGGTTGTACGCCCCACGCAGGGTGCGATTCACCTGGTTCATCCCGGTGACTGCGTACTACCTCTATGTCGACTACCTGGGCCCGGCGCTGCTGAGCCTGACCGGCCCCTGGTTCCAGAAGTGGGCGCTGGGACCGGCGCGCTTCCAGGAACTCATCGAGCTCATCCTCGCCATCGGCTTCGCGTTGTTCAGCTACGACGCGCTGCGCCGCACAGAGCCTGACGGTTACGGGGTCGCTGACGATCCGTACGCTCCGGCTGCGTTGTCTCCAGCCGTCTGATCCTCAGCGCACCCGCCAGCCTTTCGCGGTCGGCGCCGTCGGCGAGAGTGCCGGCTCGGCGGCCGTGGAGGGTTTGACTGCGCTGCACCAGCTGCCGACGTCTGCACGCACCCCAGTGGGGAAGGGGGATCGGGTCAGCGCGCGACGTAGCTCGGCGACGTCGATCGGTTCCGGGCTCGCCACGAGAACGACATTGCCGAAGCGGCGACCTTTGAGGACGTCGTGGGTGGCGACCAACACGCGGTGAGTCAAGCCGGCCTCCCCGGCGGCAGCGGCCACCCGAGCCACGAACCGCATCCCGGGTTCGTCGGGCAGGTTGGCCAGAAACACCCCGCTCGGACGTAGCACCCGTCGGACTTGGGTGAGGAACTCCAGCGTGGTCAGGGCGGCGGGGACGCTGCCACCTGCGAACGCGTCGAGCACCAGAGCATCGGCCGCCGCACTATGCAGAGCCAGGATCCCCTCTTCACCGGTGACTGGCCGCACCCTGACGCGGTGCCCCCGGGGCAGCGGGAGAACTCTGCGGACCTCAGCCGTCAGGGCTTCATCGGGTTCCAGGACGATCTGTGGCGAGCCTGGGCGGGTGTGCTGCACATACCGGGCCAGGGTGAGACCGGCCCCGCCCACGTGAGTCACCCCCAGCCGACCCGGCGGCAACAGATCCAGCACAGCAGCCATGTGCTGCACATATTCGAATCCGAGCATCCCCGGGTCGCTGGGAAGCACGTAAGACTGTGGCTGGTCGTCGACGACGACGCTGACACCGCCGTGCTCGTCGGTATGCAGTTCGATGCGCGCCGCCGACTGCGGCGCGCTCACCGTCTGCCCCCGGGAAAGTCGAGACCCGCCGCGGGTGCGGGCGGTTCCCCGGATGCTGCGGGGACACTGCGAGTGCCAGAAGGATGATCCGCGGAGGGCTCAGGCGGGGGATCGAAGACGCGCACCGGCGGCAGTTGCCCCTGCCAGCGTTCCACCTGGACCAGGGCGTGCTGCCCGGTGCTGGCCTGGGCCAGGTCGGAACTGCGCCGATCCGAGGTGAGAACGTTCGGGTTGCCGTGCACGCACAGCGGCGGGTTCTCCAGGTCGGCGGGCTCAAGCGGGTCGAACCAGGCGCCGGTCGAGAGTTGGACCACGCCGGGGCGAACCCGCGCATCCAGGTGAGCTCCGGCCAGGCAGGCGCCGCGGTCGTTGAATACCCGGATCACATCACCGTCACTGATGTCGCGGGCATGGGCGTCGCCTGGGTTCAGCCGTGCCGGTTCCCGGCCGGCGATCTTGCTCGCTCGGCTCAGCGCTCCGTGGTCGAGTTGGCTGTGTAGTCGATGCGCGGGCTGGTTCGCGATCAAGTGCAGCGGGTAGCGCTGCGCCAGGGGGGAGCCGAGCCACTCGGCGGGTTCCAACCAGGTGGGGTGCCCGGGGCAGTCCGGGAGTTCCAGGGCGGCGATTGCGGCGGAGAACAGCTCGAGGCGCCCGCTGGGGGTTGGCAGCGGGTGCGCCACCGGATCGGCCCGGAACTGTTCGAACAAGGTCAGCGGGCCCACGGTGGGCAGTCTCAGGAAGCCCTGCTCCCAGAACTGGGCGAACGGTGGGGCCTCAGGGCGGGGCGTCCCGGGCGGGGTCAGCCGTCCTGCCGCAAGATCCTGTCGCCAGCTCTCGTAGAGATGCTCCACCCACTGCGTAGCGGTCCGTCCCTGAGTGAACGCGTCGTACACGCCCAGGCGCCGCGCCAGATCGGCAAGGACGTCGTAGTCGTCCCGGGATTGCTCGTGCGCCGGGGTCAGGGCATGCATCGCCACTAGGAGGGCACCATTGCGGCTGCCAGTGATGTCCTGGCGTTCATAGCTGGTCGTGGAGGGCAACACGATGTCGGCATGGCGGGCCATCGGCGTCCAGTACGGGTCGTGCACCACGACGGTGTCGGGGCGTTGCAAGGCTCGACGGAGGCGGCCGAGGTCTTGGGCATGGTGGAAGGGGTTGCCGCCGGCCCAGTGCACGAGCCGGATGTCGGGCAGGCGCAGCGTGCGCCCGTCGTAGGGCATCTTCGCGCCGGGATTCAGCAACAGCTCCGACAGCGCGGCGACCGGGACGATCTCGGTGACCGGGTTGTGACCCTGCGGCAGTCGCGGCAGCGTGCAGGTGCTGGGGGACAGACCCGGCTTGTTCATCGAGGCGTAGCCGTGCCCGAAGCCGCCGCCGGGCAGCCCGATCTGGCCCAGCAAGGCAGCCAGAGCAAGGCCCGCCCAGGGCGCCTGCTCGCCGTGTTGGGTGCGTTGCAGGGACCAGGCCACCGTGATCAGGGTGCGGCCCCCGGCCATCGATCGGGCGAGTTCGACGATGACCTCTGCCGGCAGGTCGCAGATCTGCGCGGCCCATGCGGGAGTCTTGACCTGCCCGTCACGACCGCGCAGGTAAGCCGCGAACTCCTCGAACCCGACGCAGTGGCTGCGGGCGAACTCCACATCGGCCAACCCCTCCTCGAGCAGGGTGTAGGCCAGCGCGAGCATGAGCGCGACGTCGGTCCCTGGGCGCGGCGCGATCCGCTGCACACCCGGCAGCTCAGCGGTGTCGTCCGCCAGCGGACTGATCGAAACGATGCGTCCGCCGCGTGCGGTGAGGCTGCGCAACGCCTCGGCGGCGGGGTGATCGCCCACGCCGCCGCTGTTGGTGCCGCTGTTGCGCAGCGGGAGGCCACCGAAGGCGACCAGGAGACCGGTGTGGGCGGCGATGACATCCCAGGTGGTGCCGGCTCCGGCGAAGACCGATTCGGGGGCGGCCACCCGCGGCAGGATGACCTCTGCAGCGCCGGTGGAATAACTGTTCACCGAGGCGGTGTAGCCGCCGAGTAAGTTCAGGAACCGGTGAAGTTGGGATTGCGCGTGATGGAATCGCCCGGCGCTGGCCCAACCGTAGGAACCGCCGAAGATCGCCGCGTTGCCGTAGCTGTCGATGACCCGCCTCAGCTCCTGGGCCAGAGCGTCCAGAACCTCATCCCAGGGTGGGCGTAGGAAGTCGTCGCTGCCGCGGAGTCCGGACTGGGGGTGGGTGGGTCCGGGGCCGTGTTCCCACCAGCCGCGTCGGACTGCCGGCCGGGCCACCCGGGACCGGTGGGTCACCGAGCCGGGGATGTTGTCCAGCAGCGGCGAAGGCGCGCTGTCCCCGTCCCACGGGGTGACCTGGTTGATTTCGCTGCCGTCGGTGCGGGCGCGGAAACTGCCCCAATGTGTGGCGTGGGGGCGCCCATGCTCGGGGACGCCGCCGGGGCTGCTCGCGCTCATGGGTTCATGCTCTCGCACCGCAGCGGCGAGCGTTGCCGGTCAGGCTCACAGCGGGGTTCACGAGATGAGTTTCAGCCCGATGATCCCGGAGACGATGAGCCCCAGGCAGGCGATCCGCGCAAGGGTCGCCGGTTCGCCCAGGGCTGCCATCCCGTACACGGCGGTGCCGATGGCACCGACCCCGGTCCAGACGGCATATCCGGTACCGACCGGGATCACCCGCAACGCGAACGCCAGGCCGCCCATGGAGATCGTGCAGCCGAGGATGAAGACGAGCACCGGTCCTAGTCGCCGGAACCCGTCCGAGGCTGCGAGGGCGCTCGCCCAGACAGTCTCGAACAGTCCCGAGATGATGAGCACCAACCACGCCATAGTCAGACCCTCCCCTTGCCACTGCGCCGCCCGGCCAGGTCACCACTTTCGCACGCCGCTCTCAGCGCCCTGGGTCTGTGAGCCCGCAGTGGCGACTGCGGCGCTGCCGCGCGGTCGCCGATTTGTTTGCCGCCCTGGTGTCGCACCCGCAGTGGTCGCGCCGGCCCTCGGCTGCGTGGTGGCTGCCGGAGTCGGTAGGGGAGGATGGCTCCATGCGTCGACGGATCGATCCCGCCCAGGGCCTGGCGGCGTTGGCCTCCTGGCAGCAGGAACCGCACAGCCAGCGAAGCACCATCGCCACCGCGGTGCGTTTCACCCTGGAGGAACTGGGCACCCGCGCCCCCGGCCGGTCCGTGGAGGTTCGCGTCCCACCCTTCGGCGCGGTGCAGTGCCTGCAGGGGCCGCGGCACACCCGCGGCACGCCGCCGAACGTCATTGAGACCGACGCCGACACCTGGCTGTCCCTGGCTTGCGGGCGGCTGTCCTGGGACCAGGCCTACGAGGCGGGTTCCCTGCGCGCCAGCGGCGGCCGGGCCGACCTGCGTGGGCAGCTGCCGATCTTCACTCAACCCCTGGCGCCAGGCGGCCCCGCCTAGCGTGTCCGCCTGCACCCGCCCATTCTGGCGAGCCGCAGCCGCGGCGGCGTAATACGGTGAGGTAATGAGTCCGACCCGTGTGACCCCTGACGAGCCCCGGCCGGCCCCGCGCCGCTCGGTGAACATCGTCGCGTTCATCTGCACCGGTGTCGTGCTGGGTGTGATCGGCGGCGGGATCGTCGATCTGTTGGGGCCCGCCGCACCGACTTACAACAACGCGTCCTCGTTGGCTTTCCTGGCGGCTGTCGGGGCTCTGATCGGCGCTCTGGCCGGCGGACTCCTTGGTTCGGCGCTGGATGTCATGGCCGAACGGCGCCGCTGAGCAGGAGAGCGGACCAGGGTCTGCTGCCGGTGTGGAAGACTGTCCGCGTGGTACGTGGCGACGGACGGCTCTCTCATGACCTGCTTCCAGACGAGAAGGGCCCGCAGGACGCTTGTGGCGTCTTCGGGGTGTGGGCACCCGGGGAGGACGTCGCCAAGCTCACTTACTTCGGCCTGTATGCCTTGCAGCACCGCGGCCAGGAATCGGCAGGCATCGCCGCCAGCGACGGTCACCGGGTGCTTGTCTACAAGGACATGGGCCTGGTCAGTCAGGTCTTCGACGAGACAAGCCTGGCGCAGCTCACCGGCTATGTAGGCCTGGGCCACACCCGTTACTCCACCACCGGCGGCAGCACCTGGGAGAACGCCCAACCCACGCTGTGCAGCACCGACGAGCACACCGTCGCTCTGGTCCACAACGGCAACCTGGTCAATGCGCCAGAGCTGCGAGACATGCTTTCCGGCGGCGCGGTTTCGCCCGAGGCCGCTGGTTCGCTGCGCAGGGGCAACACCACGGACACCGCGATCGTGACGGCCCTGCTCGCCAGCAGCGCCCAACCGGACCTGGAAGCACGCGCGGCCAAGATCCTGCCTGTAGTCAAGGGTGCCTTCTGTTTCGTCTTCATGGACGAGCACACGCTGTACGCGGCACGGGACCCCCAAGGCATCCGTCCGTTGGTCCTGGGGCGCTTGGAGCGCGGCTGGGTGGTCGCCAGCGAGACCGCGGCGCTGGACATCGTGGGCGCCAGCTATGTGCGCGAGGTGGAGCCGGGTGAGCTGATCATCATCGATGAGCAGGGGCTGCGCAGCCGCCGGTTCGCTGAGGCCAATCCACGTGGCTGCGTCTTCGAGTACGTCTATCTGGCTCGCCCCGACACCACGATCAACGACCGCGGGGTGTACGAATCGCGGGTGGAGATGGGCCGCAAGCTTGCCCGTGAGCACCCGGTCGAGGCAGACATGGTCATGCCTACTCCCGATTCGGGGATCCCGTCGGCGATCGGTTATGCCGAAGCCTCCGGCATCCCCTACGGCCAGGGCCTGGTCAAGAACGCTTACGTGGGCCGCACCTTCATCTCTCCCAGCCAGACAATCCGTCAGCTCGGCATCCGGCTCAAGCTCAACCCGTTGCGGGATGTCATCCGCGGTCGGCGGCTGATCGTCGTCGACGACTCCATCGTGCGCGGCAACACCCAGCGGGCGCTGGTGCGAATGCTGCGCGAGGCGGGCGCGGCGGAGGTCCACGTGCGCATCTCCTCCCCGCCGGTCACCTGGCCGTGCTTCTTCGGAATCGATTTCGCTTCCCGAGCCGAACTCATCGCCACCGGTCTGGGCGTTGAGGAGGTGTGCCGCAGCATCGGCGCCGACAGCCTGGGCTACATCTCCCAAGAGGGGATGATCGAGTCGACGCTGCAACCGCGGGAACGTTTGTGCACAGCCTGTTTCACCGGCGAATACCCGATGGCGCTACCGGATCACGCGACTCTCGGCAAACACATCCTCGAACCCGGGGGCACGCCGCTGCTGCCCGGTAACCCTGACGCCTCGATCGTGGCTGCGCCCTCCGGCGCGCTGGACCGGGCCCTGGACGAGCCCACTGACGCGAAGGAATGACCGTGCCCGAGCCCATCACTTATGCATCTGCAGGCGTGGACGTCGAGGCCGGTGATCGTGCTGTCGAGTTGATGAAAGCCTCCGTCCGGCGTGCCCAACGTCCGGAGGTCCTAGGCGGTCTCGGCGGCTTCGCCGGGATGTTCGATGCAGCAGCGCTGCGCGGGATGCGCCACCCGGTCCTGGCGACCAGCACCGACGGGGTCGGCACCAAGGTCGCGATCGCACAGGCGATGGACCGCCACGACACGATCGGCTTCGATCTGGTCGGCATGGTGGTCGATGACATCGTCGTGTGCGGGGCCGAGCCGTTGTTCATGACCGACTACATCGCCTGCGGCAAGGTGGTGCCAGAGCGCATCGCGGCCATCGTGTCCGGGATCGCGGCGGCCTGTGCACAGGCCGGCGTCGCGCTGATCGGTGGCGAGACCGCCGAGCACCCCGGATTGTTGGGGGAGTCGGAGTACGACTGCGCGGGGGCAGCCACCGGTGTGGTTGAGCACGACGAGGTACTGACCCCGGCGCGGGTCCAGGTCGGCGATGCAGTGGTGGCGCTGGCCTCCAGTGGGCTGCATTCCAACGGCTACTCACTGGTGCGCGCGGTGTTCTCCGCTGCCGGGTGGGACTACGAGCGCCCGGTGGCCGAGCTGGGTTGCCTGCTCGGGGAGGAACTACTCACCCCGACCCGGGTCTATGCCAAGGACCTCTTGGCGCTCATCCGTACAGACGGCATCGATATACACGCGCTGTCGCACGTGACCGGCGGCGGGTTGGCTGCCAACCTGGCGCGGGTGTTGCCGCAGGGGGTGCGGGCCCGGTTGGATCGTGGCACATGGGCCCCGCCGGCGATCTTCGATCTGGTCCGCGACGTGGGTAACGTGCCCGTGCCTGACCTGGAGCGCACCCTGAACATGGGGGTCGGCTTCGTTGCGGTGCTTCCGGCGGAGCAGGCCGATGCCGCGGTGCGCCGCGCCGCCGCGCTGGACCTGCCGGCGTGGATCCTCGGCGAGGTCGTGGACGGCGCCACCGATCCGGACCCTGACGCGCCGGTGGTGGCAGGGGCCAAGGGTGTCGACGGCGGTGCGGTGCAACTCGTGGGGGCTCATCGGAGCTGAACGAGCGGGCAAGGTGGGCGGCGCCTGCGTGTGGGGCGCCGACCCACCCTGCCCGGTCCGTGCTGAAGAGGTGCTGACCTTGTGCCGGTGATCGTGAATGACCACCGGCACAAGCAGGCTCCCCGATGAGGGAGGGCCTGGAGGTAACACCCAGCGCCGACTCGACACGCGTTGCTGTCGAAGTCCGGACGCGAGGATGAAGAGAACCGGCCGCATTCGGCCGGCCGACGTCAGCGGTTGCCGGTGGCCCAGTCGTCGTAAGGGTCGTCGCTGCGTTCGTCGTGCTCCGACTCGCGCTGCCAACCCTTCGGCTGGGATCCGTGCAGCTCGCGCTCAAGCGCGCGCAGGTCGGTGTCCGGGCTGAAGTATTTCAGCTCCCGGGCGACCTTGGTCTGCTTGGCTTTAGCTCGGCCGCGCCCCATGGCGTCGACCCCCTAACGCGTCTGCCGGGGCGGCATCACAACGGCCACGCACCTTACACGCAGCGGGTGCCTGGCCGTCACGGAGCGGCTCCGGGAATCTCGTATCTTCGTGCTGACTACGGTACATGGCCGGGGCAAATTGGCGGAACCGGCTATGGATGGGTTCCGTGGATTGGGCCCGGTAAGCCCTGTAGGCGGGGCTTTTCGGCCTGCATCGGACGGCTCGACGCTACCGGCTGAAGGCCCCGTGAGTCGCTGTCGGCAGCGGGTTGCGGGTGTCGCCGCTCTGGAGAGGGGGCGCCCGCAATCGTGCGGTCACCTCGTTCGGGCCGATCGGAATCCATCCTTGGGTAGCCTGGGAGGACTTCCTTGCCGAGGCGTCCCGCGCTCGCGCGCCGCGTCTCGGTCGTTCTGCGCTGAGACCAATGCGTGAGAGGCCATACGATGCGGCTAACCGAACAGCCCGAATCCAGTGAAGCTCTGTTGACCCCTGCCGAAGTGGCAGCGCTGTTCAGGGTGGACCCCAAGACGGTGACTCGATGGGCGGTAGCCGGCAAGCTCGCCTCGCTGCGCACTCTGGGTGGGCATCGCAGATATCGCGCTGCTGAGGTCTACGCCCTACTGGCTGAGGCTGGAGGCCAGGGCGCACCCGCCCGCGAGGCCGCACCTGAGCCGCTCTGATCCCGGAAACGGAAGAAGGGCCCGCGCCGCTCGGCGCGAGCCCCACTTCGCCAGGTACTGGGATTATTCAGGAGTCGCTGTCCTGCGACGCTTTCCCGCCGGATTGCATCCGGCGAGCAAGTGCCGCGGCCGATCCGGGTCGGGCCGTGGACGAATCCTGGTTGGCCCGCTGAAGATCGCGATAGATCTCTTCGCGGTGAATGTCGACGTCGGCGGGAGCTTTGATGCCGATACGCACCGTGTCGCCGTTGACCTCGAGAACAGTGACAACAACGTCATGGCCGATAAGCAGGCTCTGCTGCGGGCGGCGGGATAGGACGAGCACGGTGGTTCCTATCAGTGGAGGGGAGGAACGTCTTTGCTGACCAGGCTACCGCTCAGTCGACGGGAAGGGTGGCTCGAAGCGGCAGGTCCTGGTCGACCAGCACGACCTGAACGGCCTGCTTTGTGTGGCGGTTAACCACTACTGGCGCAAGAAGATTCGCGCCCGGCTCCTCGGTGTCGCTGCCCAGGTTCACCAGGAGCAGCACGAGCGCGTCCTCCGGCGAGGACAACTCCAAGCGCTCAGCGGTCTCGGGGTCGATCACCGGTGAGTAGTCAGGGAAAAAGGGGCTTGGCGCAATAACGACGAAGGCCATGTCGGGGATGTCGACGCACTGCATGTCATACAGCCCGCCCTCCGACTCGCTCAGGCGGAACCGCTGGGCCAGCGGGAATCCCACGAGGCCGTGGGGCAAGTTGAGCTCGACGCTCGTCGTCGTGTCCGTGGTCGCAGTCATGTGTGGTCTCCCCATTAGGTCTTCTGATCGAAGAGGTATCGGCCCCGGCCACCCTCACGCGCCCCTGTGGCGGTGTAGGTGGACCCTTCGGAGCCGTGGTTGAAGCGGTCGAGGGTTTCCTGAACCGCTTTGTAACTGGCTTCGAGCATCTCGCTGTTCGACCTACTCAAGGTCGACAGCTCGTGGGTGGCCTTGGTCAGCGCCGCCCGATGCTCGTCGAGGACGTGATCCCAGGGTGCCGGGGCAGCCGCAGCGATCTCGGAGAGAGGGGTGTCCTGGTCGAGGCCGAGCGCGGCACACACCGGGCCGGCATCGACGGCGCGCATGAGTTCCGCCTCGCGCATTTCGGCGAGGACGGCTTCGATCTCATGAGTGGAACGACCCATCCAGCGGGATCGCCCGCTCTCGATGAGAACGTGCTGCACCTCGAGTTTGTAGGTCAGCAGCTCCAGAAGTTCCTGGATCCGCCACAGACCTGCGGACAGGTTTGAAAGCCCTTCAAGGGCAGCGTCGGAAGGTGGCGCGTTCATGGGCGCCTCAGCTCATGCACGATGCCCTGATCGTCACTCACCCTGCCAAACTGAGTGGTTCGTATCGCTGGGGCGAGAAATTCGGGGGCGCCAGCGTCGGTGCCAGAGGTCTGCACCGTCACAGCGTTCCAAACTGGCCTGGGAAAGGCATGCCCCAGATGACCCCCTTCGCTCCTGCTATCAACAGCTCCGGCGGTATGTCCCCCTCGGGCCAAGCGGCCTCACGGCTCGCAGGCAGCGGTGGGCCGCCGGGGTGGGCCCAACGAGCGGCCCGCAGCGGGCGGCATCGCGCGGTGCATCGCAGCGCGCGGGCGTAGCGCGCTGCGATAGGTGGCAGGGCCGGCGCCGCGCGGTGTCACGCAGCGGGCCCGCGGGCAGGGGCGCCTCATCGTTCAAACTCCGCCACGGCCAAGAGATTTGGCGCATTCTTGAACGAGTTGGGAAGCGGTCGAATAAGTCGGACGCTTGTATTGAACGTTCGATGGAATGTGCGAATAAAACGCCGTTGGACGAATGTTCAATGCATCCATGCGGACGTCCAGTTTATCTCAAGTTTGCAGTTGTGAACGGTCTGACCTGCAGGGATGCATCATGAGCACAATGGTTTTGCTTTCCCGCCCCGCGCTTTCTAGCTTTGGGGTGTGACCGCTTCTGTTGATTCTTCTGGTGCTGTGCGCCCGGATATGGATGAGTTGTGTCGTGCTCATCTTCCGTTGGTGCATTTTGAGGTTCGTGCGATTTCGGCTCGTTTGCCTGGGCATGTGTTCACTGATGATTTGGTGAGTGCGGGGATGGCGGCGTTGGCGATGGCTGCGAAGAGTTTTGATGCGTCGTTGGGTGTGCCGTTTGGTCGGTATGCGGTGCGGCGGATTCGTGGTGCGTTGTTGGATGAGTTGCGTAGTGCGGATTGGGCGACGCGTAGCTTGCGGGCGAAGGTGCGTCGTCGGGATGTTGTTCATGATGGGTTGGCTGCGCAGTTGGGTCGGCGTCCCAGTGATGCTGAGACGGCGGAGGCGTTGGGGTGTTCGGTTGCTGAGTTGGAGCGGCTGGATGCTGATCTGCATTCGTCGGTGGTGTTGCGGTTGGATGTGATTACCGATTCGGTGGGTGCTGATTCGGTGTTGCCCAGTACTGCGGACACTCCTGAGGTGGCGTTGGTTGCGCGGGAGCGTGCGGCGTATCTGCGGGATGCGATTGAGGTGTTGCCGCAGCGGTTGCAGGTGGTGGTTCGTGGGTGTTTCTTCGACGATCGTCCGATGCGGGAGTTGGCCGAGGAGTTGGGGGTGACGGAGTCTCGGATCTCTCAGATGCGGGCTGAGGCGTTGAAGTTGTTGCGGGATGGGATGAATGCGCAGTTGGCTCCGGAGTTGGTGGAGGAGCCGGTGAATGCTGGTGGGGCGGTGGCTCGTCGGAAGGCGGCTTATTACGCTCAGATCGCGGCGCGTTCCTCGTATCGGGATCGGTTGACGTTGCCTGCGGGTGTCACCGAGGTGCCCACCACCTCCCACATCGCCGGCTGACCCGAACTAGAAGTAGTCACTGCAAGCTATCCAGAAAACCCTGAAGCCTTCTGACCGGCAGGGCTTCTCGCGAACGACGACATCATCGATGTCGTCGACAGGGCCGAGGGCGATATCCCCGATCGCCCACGGCCCGGGCACTGGAGCGGTTCCCCCATCCGGCTCCGGCCCGTCACACCGGTTCCCCAGCCGGTTCGAAGGCCCCTGCGGGCGCGCCCCCAACGCCCCGCAGGGGCCTTTGTCATGGCCGAGTGCGGCGCAGGCATTGTCGAGCGCAACAGATGAGGTGCCGCCCAAGAGCGTCGGATCCGCCCATGAAAGCGTGGCAGACCCCACCCAGAAGTCCCTTAGTCAAACCGGGCCGCGCTAAGCGCGTCGGATGGTCCCGGGTATCGCAAGGTGTGCACGTGGGCCGCAGCTGACTGCACCCGGGCCGCACCGGATGGGCCGCCGCGGCCGTCAAGACCGGCGGGCCAGCACCACGTATTCGTAGGCGTTGAGCATGGTCCGGGCCTCGTTCGGGTCGGTGCCGTAGGTGGCGATGCAGGCCACCAGCGGCTCGATCCGATCCGGTTGGCTCAACGGCATCTCTTCAGCGCCACACACCTCGATGCGGGCCATCCCCAACCGGCCGAGCATGGCCAGCGTTTCGACCATCGTGAAGAAGCGCAGCGCTCCGCGATGCAGGATCCCGGCGTCGCTGTACTCGAACCGGTCCTGCACCAGCAGGGGCAGCACGACCGACCAGTGCTTGATGTTGGGGATGGTGGCGACCAGCACGCCTTCTGCCGACAAGTACGGCAGCACGGCTCGCAGCGTCTTCTCCGGGTCGACGAGCCGGTCGAGAATGTCAGCGGCCACGATGGCATCGAAGCTGCCCTGCTCGCACGGCAGGTCAGCGATCCGGTTGAGGTCGATCTCGATGACACGGTCGAGTTGGCGGCGGGCATGGTGCAGCGGCGCCATGTCGGAGTCCAGGCCGGTGACGCGCGCGCCGATGGCTCGGGTGATCTCCGCGCCCAGGGTGCCGGCGCCGCAACCGAGCTGAAGCACCCGTGAGGTGGTGGGCGGAAGGCTCTCCACCACCGTGGGATGCCGGAATTCGTAGTATCCCTCGGGCGGGCCCGCCACAGCCGGCAGTTCGCCGTAGCGTTCGGGGCCGACATGCGTGCCCTCGATCGCTGCCAACGCTCGCTCCAGGGTGTCCCGGCCGACGTTCTTGGCGCGCCGCCCTTGCCAGACGGCCGCGGCGGCCCGGTATCCCTCTTCCCCGCCCGGTTCGGCGTGGTGCTCGACGTCCAGGGGCGCCAGCGCCACCTTCAGGCCGGCAGCACGCGCTCGAGCGCAGAAGTCGATGTCGAACCCGGTGGGACCGGGGAAGGCGTGATCGTCGAAGCGCAGTTTCGCGGCCACGCTGGGGCGTAACACCAGGCAGGAGCCGTCCACATAGTCCACCTCCCGCAACGGCGAGGGCAACGAGGAGTCAGTCGGGGCGTGGGCGGCACTGGATGAACCCGCGCGCTCCTGCCACCAGTGGGTTTGGCCGCCGGGGCCGAGCACGGCCAGGTGAGGGTCCTCGGCGAAGGCGGCCCGCACCTTGCTGCGGAAGTGCGGGTCGGTGATCTCGACATCGTCGCGCAGTAGCACGACGGCTTCGACGCCCTCCAAATCCAGGGTCGAGGCGAGGATGTCGTTATAGGTGGTGGCCACCGGCAGATCAGGTGAGGTGATGAGGGTGGCGTCGGCGCCGCCGTAGGCGGCGATAGCCGGTAGACAGTGGCGGTCGAACAGATCGGGTGAGTCGATGCACACCCCGAAGACGAACATCCTTCTCCCGTTCTCCTACGCCGAATATCAGGTGTCCTGATCGGCTGCGCAACGGCGACAATGATTGAAACCGCACGTCGACGTCGCTGCGCGCCGCCCAGCACGGTACGACACCGGGCGGCGCGTTGGGCGGGCGCCGGGCCCGCCACCGGCGCCCGATAGCGATCAGGATCCCAATCCGCCGGCGGGTTCTACGCCGGTGCGCACCGATCCGTCCCGCAGGTGCAGGTCGAAGGTGACCTCCCCGGGGCCGGTCGGCTCGGTCGAGGGCCATTCCGCCGCGAAGGTGCCCTTGCTGACCGGCACGCTCAGGTGGGTGCTGCCTGCGTGGATGGTCACCGAGGTGACGTTCTCACCGGCGTGCCCCTCAAGCGTTGCTACGAAGCCATTTTCGCTGGCCCCTCCACCAACCGAGATCCGCCCGATCTGGTCCGGGCCGGGTTCGAGGGTGTCTTTCGCGCCCATCACGTCGGTGGCGTCGGGGATGAGGCGTCCATCAGCGGTGGTGACGTCGTAGGCGGGACTGAGGTGGTCCAGGTCAGGTCCGGTGGTCTCGGCAGGCACGGGCCACCACGCCGCGAAGTGATCGTTCATGACGGTGGCGGTGATCCGTTCACCACCGGCCCTAACTGTGACCGCTGTGGTGCCCCGGGCCACTCGACCGACCACGAAGGCATAGCTGCCTTCGGGTCCGCTGGACATGCCCGGGCTGCCGGCTTCGACCTGGCCGGTCTTGAGCGGGACCGGCGGCGGGGTTGATGCCGTGGCCAGCCCCCCGGTGCTGCCCTGCACTTTGGTGAGGTCGGAGGCTTCGAAGAAGCACTGTGTGTCCGAGGAATCGGCGGTCGACATGGCAAGGAAGACGAACTGTCCGCGCTGTTCGGCCACGACCGTGCGGGCGCTCATCGGATCGGTCGTCGGTCGTTCTTCGGCGGGCGCATCCCGGCTCGCGCGGAGCGTCTCGGCGAGGTTCTCGCGGCACGCCTGCTCGGCGGTGGCCAAGGATGCTCCGGTGACAGGGGCCGGCGTCGGGGTCCACGACGCGTAGGCGGGGGATGGGGTGGGGCCGCCGGTGAGAACGATGGCGGTTCCCAGCCCGACCGCGGCGGCCGCAGGTAGCGCCCAGCGCACCTGGGCGAACCGGGCTCGACGCCGCCGCGTGGGTTCGAGCCGGACAGGTGCGGCAGCGGTCGCGGCATGGCCGGCCCGTTGCCGGGCGGGGGGATCGCAGGCGAGCAACCTGGCCCGCAACTGTGCCTTGTGGGCCAGTTGCCTCTGGCTCAGGTCGGCGTCGGCCGGGTCCATTGCCCGCAGGTCTGCGTCAAGTGCCGCATCGGGGTAGTGCAGTGCATCATTCATGAGGAAGCCTCCTCGTAGTCGGGGGCGTCGTCGGTCGCGGCGCCCTCGAGGCGGCGTCGCAGGACCCGACGTGCGCGGGAAAGCCGTAGGCGGTAGGCATCGGCGCTGATCCCCAGGACAGCGCCGGCAGCACGGGAGTCCAGTCCGTCCAGGACGTTCAAGGCGATGACCTCTTGCTCGCCGGCCCGCAGGCCATCCCAGGCCCGTGCCAGGTCGAGGCGGCGGGCGATGAGATCGCCCCCGTCGTGCAGGCCGCCGTGGATCGGCGGTGTCTGCGCCAGACGCACCGACAGGGCATCTTGTCGACGCGCGACGCGGTTCTCGGCCAGCAGACAGTTTCGGGCGATGCCGAAGGTCCACGCGCGGGCCTGGTCGAGCTCGGTCGGTAGCTGATCGACCCGCCGCCAGGCCACGAGCATGGCCTCGGCGACGACGTCCTCGGCCCGGTGCGGATCACAGCGGCGCTGGACGAATCGCAGGAGGTCGTCATAGACCGCCTCATAGAGCGATTCGAAACCTCGCCGGAGGTCCTCAGGTGAAGCGTTCATACCTCTACATGTCTGTTGTGGCGCGAGTGTGTCGCGTCCTCGCCATGATGGCTGCGCCGTGCCGTGCCTGCGTGCGGTATCGCCGGGTGAACCTGGAAACGATGCTCCAGCCGGACTGTCTTGGGCACCCTCAGCATGCCCAGGGCTCTCAGGTGCCTGGTGTGGTGCGTGGCTGCCTACGATCGCGGGGTGAGCAGTCAACAGATCGAGAACGTGGCCATCGTCGGTGCCGGCGCGATGGGCGCGATGTATGCGGCGCATTTCGCAGCTGCGGGAATGCCGGTAACTCTCGTTGCCGGCGGTGAGCGGGCGCAACGGTTGCGCCGGAACGGCCTCACGATCAACGGTGAGCCGTTACGGGCGGAGGTCTTCGATGCTGAGTCGCCGGGGGCCGCAGAGCAGGCGACGGCCGACCTGGTCATCATTGCGGTGAAGAACTCCCAATTGAACGCGGCGATTGCCGATGTTCGCCCGCTCGTGGCTGCACACACCACGTTCATCTCGGTACTCAACGGACTCGACAGTGAGGCCCGGATCGCCCAGAAGTTCGATCCTGACCAGGTGTTGTTGTGCGTGGCGCTGGCCATGGACGCCCGCCGCGAGGGCAATCGCGTCAGCTACCGGCAATCAGGTCGGCTGGCGCTGGGGTCGGCAACCCCGGGCGGGCAGGGGCAGCGGCTCCGTGAGCTGACCTGCGCGCTGGACCGGGCCGGGCTGGCCTGGCAGGCGCCGGAGGATATGCGGCACATGATGTGGTGGAAGTTCATGGTCAACGTCGGTGTCAACCAAGCCTCGGCACTGACCCGGACCCCGTACGGTGCGTTCGTCCCCGCTGGGCCCTGCCGCGAGCTCATGGAGTCGCTGATGAGCGAGGTGGTGGCAGTGGCGCGCGCCGAAGAGGTCGAGTTGGGCCGATCGGACCTGGATACGTGGGAGTCGGTCTTATCCGCACAGCCCGCCGAAGGCTGGACCTCGATGCTGCAGGACGTCGTGGCGGGGCGCCCGAGTGAGGTCGACATCTTCGCCGGTCGCGTCGTTGAACTCGGCGCCCGGCACGGAATTGCTACGCCCTACAACGAGACTGCGCTGCGGGTGCTGCGCGGACTGGGCTACGCCGTGGCGTGACTTCGACCCCGTGCCGTATTAACGGATGGTCAAATGTAGGGCAGGAGAATACATATATACCACCGTTCAAAACGGTCGTCCGTTTCACTTGCCTAGGCATGGAAATCCCACTGCGGCTCGTTGTGTTTCACTCTTGCGCAATAGCGTTGTGCGGACACCCTCATGCATCTAAGGAGATGGTCAGAAAGGTAAGGCGCAGGTAAATAACAACCGCATGACCTGCAGAGTCTCACGATGTGGCCATTAGGCGGCGAAGGCTTAAGGCGCTTTCTAGCTTTGGGGTGTGACCGCTTCTGTTGATTCTTCTGGTGCTGTGCGCCCGGATATGGATGAGTTGTGTCGTGCTCATCTTCCGTTGGTGCATTTTGAGGTTCGTGCGATTTCGGCTCGTTTGCCTGGGCATGTGTTCACTGATGATTTGGTGAGTGCGGGGATGGCGGCGTTGGCGATGGCTGCGAAGAGTTTTGATGCGTCGTTGGGTGTGCCGTTTGGTCGGTATGCGGTGCGGCGGATTCGTGGTGCGTTGTTGGATGAGTTGCGTAGTGCGGATTGGGCGACGCGTAGCTTGCGGGCGAAGGTGCGTCGTCGGGATGTTGTTCATGATGGGTTGGCTGCGCAGTTGGGTCGGCGTCCCAGTGATGCTGAGACGGCGGAGGCGTTGGGGTGTTCGGTTGCTGAGTTGGAGCGGCTGGATGCTGATCTGCATTCGTCGGTGGTGTTGCGGTTGGATGTGATTACCGATTCGGTGGGTGCTGATTCGGTGTTGCCCAGTACTGCGGACACTCCTGAGGTGGCGTTGGTTGCGCGGGAGCGTGCGGCGTATCTGCGGGATGCGATTGAGGTGTTGCCGCAGCGGTTGCAGGTGGTGGTTCGTGGGTGTTTCTTCGACGATCGTCCGATGCGGGAGTTGGCCGAGGAGTTGGGGGTGACGGAGTCTCGGATCTCTCAGATGCGGGCTGAGGCGTTGAAGTTGTTGCGGGATGGGATGAATGCGCAGTTGGCTCCGGAGTTGGTGGAGGAGCCGGTGAATGCTGGTGGGGCGGTGGCTCGTCGGAAGGCGGCTTATTACGCTCAGATCGCGGCGCGTTCCTCGTATCGGGATCGGTTGACGTTGCCTGCGGGTGTCACCGAGGTGCCCACCACCTCCCACATCGCAGGCTGACCCGAACTAGAAGTAGGCCCACTCGGGGCTCCACGCCAGGTCACGCCGGAGCAGGCCGGGTCAGGTCAACACCACCCCAGACCAGCACAGGTCGGCCCAAGCCAGTTGCGCCTCGCCACGGCGGGCTGCCCGTTCGGGGACTGCTTGTTCAGGAATGGGGGCGGCCGATAGCGAAGAGCCGGACGCCCCCTGCCGATGGGAGCGATACGAGGGCTGGGCTGCGCAGCGGCCCCCCCAGGCGGTGGGAGGAGAACGAGTGAGCGTTGCCGTGGTCATGGTGGTGCGCGCCGATGCCCCCTCGGCGCAGCGGGCGATCGGTTCGGTGCTCGAGTACGTCGATGAGGTCCTCGTCCTGGACGTGGGCCTGGACCCACGGGAGGCCGACCGGCTGCGCTCATCGGGCGCCCGGCTGGTCGAAGGCACCTGGTGCAGCGATGCGGGCACGGTACGTAATGCCGCCTTGGCAGCTTCGGGGGCGGACTGGAATCTCATCCTCGAAGCCGAGGAGTGGCTGGAAGCCGGTGGCGCGCAACTGGCGCGGTTGGCTGCCTTGCCCGGCGAGCACATCGGGCTCGCCCAGATCGTGCACGACCTCGACCAAGTCCGGGTGCCCGTTGCGCTGTCGGCTCGGTTGGTCCCGCGGGGCGTGCAGTTCAGCGGCGCAATCACCGATGAGGTCGACTCGGACCTGCCACGGCTGCAGACCGAGTTGGTCATCGGCGCCGACAACGCCCAGACCGGCCGGTGGCGCCAAGATCGGGCGCTGCTCGAAGCTGCGCTGCTACAGGGCTTGGCGGTGCGTCCCGACGACCCTGGGATGTTGCATCAGCTGGCGGCGGATCAGCGGCTGGCCGGGCGAGTCGAGGACGCCGCCGATACCTACGCAAAGGCGCTGGCGCTCACCCCGCTGGCGGCGCCCGGGCGGCACGCCGTGGTCACCGGCGCGCTGGAGGCCTTCACCGCCGCGGGCCGTTTCCGGGAAGCAGTAGCTCTCACTGACGCCGAGATGCCCACCTGGCAGCATTCGCCGGACTTCAACTTTCTCTTGGGCGATCTGTTTTTCGAGCTCCTGCTGGCGACCCCGGCGCTGGCTGACCAGTTGGCGCCGCTCATCGCCACCAGTTGGCGACGTTGCCTGGAGCTGGGG
Source organism: Gephyromycinifex aptenodytis (assembly GCF_012277275.1). GTDB lineage: Bacteria > Actinomycetota > Actinomycetes > Actinomycetales > Dermatophilaceae > Gephyromycinifex > Gephyromycinifex aptenodytis. Next base: position 2,725,852 of record NZ_CP051155.1, read on the forward strand.
GATCGCTCGGACTTGGCCGGCTCGGTGCACGGCCGGGGAAGCTTCCTCGCCGCCCAAAATCTCTACGTCCTGGCGTTGACCGTGGGGGAGGAAAGCGAAGCGCAGGTCTGGTGGGAGCGGGCGGGACAATTGCGCCTGGACGCGGTCCGGCAGGGAGGCCCCCGCCTGCTGGGCTAGTCAAAACTAGGAAAACCTTTACGCTCCACGGGCTTTCGATGCTTGAAAGTCTGCCCGAGGGGTCGATGGGCACGGTATGGACCATCCCTGCATCGCAGTGTGTGTTGTTGCCACATGCGAAACCCGCGACTTGTTCACGACCCTGTCGTCGGTGAAGACGCTGGGACCGATCGTCTCCGAGGTTCGGGTCCTGGCCGTTGACGCTGATGAGCCGCTGATGGAGTTCGCGCGCCGATCTGGGGCGCAGGTCGAGAGCATCCCGGACGACGGCGACGTCGCAGCCGCCTGGAACCACATCACCGAAGTGGCGCAGGCGCCCTGGGTGCTGCTGCTCAACGGCGACGAGCGGGTCAGCGGCGACGCCGACCGGCTCGCCCGCCTGCTGGACACCACCCCGGGCGCAGCCATTCGCCCCGATGCCCTCGAGCTCGTCTGCCGGAACGGAGAGCGCGAAGAGCGCGAAGCTCGACTTTTCCGTCCCGAGACGGCCCGCTTCACGGGCCGATTGACCCCGCGCCTGGTTTCGCGGGGTGCCGTGCGGGAACTGCGGCGACTCACTCCGGGGGCTGACGTGCTGGCCCTTGTCGCCGCAGCCGAGTCGGCGGACGAACCGACCCGGTGGCGGCGCCGCGAAGCGCGGGCCCGGCGGGTGTTGGAGTCCTTGGACGCCCAGCGCGTCGGCGGGGATGACCTGGTGGGAGCACTGATCGAGCGGGCCCGTGCCCGCCGCGGTTTGGGGGATGCCAACGGGGCGCTGGCCGACCTCAATCGCGCCCGGCGCGAACCTGCCTCGGAGCGCTACCGCTGGCAGGCCCGAGAGGAGTTGGCGGCGCTGCTCATCGAGCACCGGCACCTGACCGGGGCCGAGACCCTCATCCGGGAACTGCGTACCTCCGGGGCCGACGAAGGGTACTCGGACTGGTTGCAGGCTCAGGTGCATGCAGCCCAGGGTCAGGCCACCGACGCGTTGCGCATCCTGGCCGGGATCGCGCAGGCGACCCGCGCCGACGGTCAAGCCATCACCACCCCGGAGATTCTTACCGAGACGATGATCCTGGCGGCACGCATCCACGATTACGACCGGGCGCTGGAGTGCTGCATCGAGCTGTGCACGACGCACGGGCTCGTGCTGCGCTACGGCAGGCTGTTGCTGAAGTTGTGGGGGGTGCGTTCCCCGGGCGCTCTCGCCGACCGGTTGTTGGCGGCGCCCTCCAGCGATGCCCACCAGCTCGCGCAGGCGTTCCAGAAGATGCCCCAGCCCGGGCCGAGCCTGGCCGAGCATCTCCTGGGCGCGCAGGAGCGGGCCGGCGCCAGCACCGGATGAGCGTCGACCGGTAGACCTCTGCCGGTGCGTCAGCCGTTGCAGGTTCGACGTTCGATCTGTCGCGCCCTGCCGAGACGCCGACGGGCTCGACGGGCTCGACGCGATGGTCGTCGACGTTTCTGTCCTGGCCACCTGCACCCTGGCCCTGCAGCGCGCGGAGTGCGCCAGCGAGCGGCCCGCGAGTGGTGCTCCTTGAACCGGTGAGCCGTCGGCCACGGGGAGTTCCGTAGACTCATGGTGGGGTTCCGACAGACGGGGTGGATGAGTGAAAAACGTTGCGCCACTAGATGTTTTCGTGGTCGATGTGGGGCACTTGGGGCTGCGCGCCCGCCGCTACAGGCGCGAGGAAGTCCTACGGGTCGACGCGCCCAGCCTGGCCCCTGGCGCCGGCGCAGCTGACCTTGTCAGCGCGGTGGCGCCGCTGCTGCCCGAGACCGACCCGCCGCCTGTCGTCTGTGTCTGGGCCATCCGCGAAGGATCTCAGATAGCCGCGCCCGAGCTGCTCTCGCGCAGCCAGGCCCACAGCCGCGCCCCAGCCGCAGTCGTCGTCGACGGCGCAGTCGCCACCCTCGTGGGGGCACTCGGTGAGGTGGCTGCGGGAGTGGTGCTTGAGCTGGGGACCGGGGTCAGCGCTCTTGCCACCGACTTCGACCAGGTCTGGCACCGGATCGACGGCTGGGGGCCCATCCTCGGCGACCGCGGTTCAGCGGCCTGGCTGGGCGCCCAGGGCTTGGCCGCAGGCCTGCGGCACCGCGATGGGGTGCCGGGTGGTTCGGCGGCTCTGCTGGACGCCGGCAGGCGAGCCTTCGGCGACGAACGCACCTGGACCGAACTGCTGGAACGGCTTCCGGCCGCGGCGCTGCTGGCCGACTTCGCCCCGGTGGTAGGAGAGATCGCCCGTCGCGACCCGGTGGCCGAGGCGATCTGCCGTCTGGCCGGTGAGCACCTGGCCGACGCCATGTGCGCCGGGGCCAAACTGCTGCCCGGTAAGCCACTGACCGCCACCGGCGCGCTGCTACTCATCGACGCCGTCAAGGTGTCCTTCGCGGCAGCGCTGGGCAAACGACGCATCATCCTGCTTCCCGCCCTGGGGGACTCCCTGGCCGGAGCGCAGATCCTCGCGACCCATGTGGCAGGCGGCGGCGCCGTGCGACACAGCCCGCCCTTCATCCACGTCGAGGGTCAAGCTGCGCTGAGGAGCGCCTGAGTCGGCCCGCCGCGCTCGGCGCCTGCGGAAACTGTCGGGGCGTGCTCAACGGATCAGAAAGTTCTCGTCTGCGATGAGGGTAGGTCGGCAAAGGGCGGCTCGGAACCGCCGCCCGCGCGGGGTTATCAACACCCCGGCAGGGTGTCCCGAACTGAGGTGAAGCCCCGCCAGCCACGGCCTGGCCGGCCGTGCGCCGGTCATCTGTCGCGGGCCAGCCTGCCCCGGGTGGCGGGGGTGCTGCTCTTGGTGCAGGAGCTGCGGCAGCGCCCTGACCAGGGATCCTTCGTGTCCGGACAGACAAGAAGCGGGTGAGGCGGCAAGCGCCTCACCCGCTTCGCGGCGGAGGATAGGGGATTTGAACCCCTGAGGGTGATTAACCCAACACGATTTCCAATCGTGCGCACTAGGCCACTATGCGAATCCTCCGCCGGAGAGCCTACCTGAGCGGGGCCGCTGCGACTAAATCGCTGTCGTGCAGGGACAGCCTGCGGCACTGCGGTGTCCCCCGGCCGGGACGGGTCAGACGTCGGCCGCAGCGGCGGCAAGGTGCCGCGGGCAATGTGGTCGGGGCGATTTTCCTGCGCGGGCGGGGTCTGGACTACAGTGGGCGCAGGCCCCCCGCGTGGTGGTACCTCACCGAACTCCCCCAGGGCAGGAATGCAGCAAGGGTAGGCGAGCTCTTCCAGGTACGCGGGGGGTCCCTCATGCCCCCGCGCCCGCATTTCGCGAGCAGCGCCGCAGCGTGACGCAGGCGCGTAGCGCCCGGCAGGGCAGGCGGACCACTCGACCCGGTTGCGGCTCGCCTCACCCCCACGATGCGCGGCGCGATCCGCTGGGGCGGCTCCCGTTCGGTGGACGGGATAGGCGCACGGGTGGCTGTTGGTTAGATTCGTGGGGTGACCACTGCGCTCTACCGCCGCTACCGACCCGCGGACTTTGCTGACGTTATCGGGCAGGAGCACGTCACCGAGCCTCTGATGCAGGCGCTGCGCTCCGGGCGGGTCGGGCACGCCTACCTGTTCAGCGGCCCGCGCGGCTGCGGCAAGACCACCAGCGCCCGGATTTTGGCCCGCTGCCTGAACTGCGAAGAAGGGCCGACGCCCACCCCGTGCGGTCACTGCGAATCCTGCGTGGCGCTCGCGGCCGGTGGCACCGGCTCGGTGGATGTCATCGAGATCGACGCGGCCAGCCACGGCGGCGTGGAAGACGCCCGCGACCTACGGGAGAAGGCCGCCTACGGACCGGCCCAATCGCGCTACAAGGTCTACATCATCGACGAGGCGCACATGGTCACCCCGCAAGGCTTCAACGCCTTGCTCAAGATCGTCGAAGAGCCGCCGGAACATGTGAAATTCGTCTTCGCGACGACCGAACCGGAAAAGGTCATCGGCACCATCCGTTCGCGGACCCACCACTACCCGTTCCGGCTGGTCCCGCCCGCGCGGTTACAGGAATACCTGGAGCACCTGTGCACCCAGGAAGGTGTGCAGGTCGAGCCGGGGGTGTTGTCGTTCGTCGTGCGTGCCGGTGGCGGATCGGTGCGTGACTCGCTCTCGGTGCTGGACCAACTCATCTCCGGATCGGATGAAGCGGGACTGACCTACGCCGGAGCTGCCGCACTACTCGGCTTCACCGAGGGGGAACTGCTCGACGCCACCATCGCCGCGCTCGCGGCCGGCGACGCTGCAGGGGTGTTCCGCCAGGTGGACCGGGTCGTGGAGACCGGTCAGGACCCGCGCCGGTTCGTCGAGGACCTGCTGGAGCGCTTCCGGGATCTCATCGTGGTGGCGGCGGTAGGCGCCGGCGGCGACGTCGCCTTGTCCGCGGTGTTGCGTGGCGTGCCCGAAGATCAGCTGGACCGGATGCGTCAGCAGGCCGCCAGCTTCGGCCCCGGCCAGCTCTCCTACGCTGCCGACATCGTCAACGCCGGCCTGACCGAGATGACCGGCGCCACCTCGCCGCGGCTACAGCTCGAACTCCTCTGCGCCCGACTGCTACTGCCGACAGGCGCGGGCGAGCACGGCTACGCGGCCCGGCTGGACCGGTTGGAACGGCGCGTCGGTGTCGACGGCGTGCCTACCCCGCCGGCGCGCCCCAACGAGCAGCGCACCGCCGCGCCCCACAGCCAACCCCACAGCCAACCCCACGCCGCCCCCAGCGCGCCGGCGCCGACGCCCGGTGCTGCGCCACAGCGGGGCGCGGCGGACCCCGGCGCGCCAGCTCACGGGGGGCGTGCGGATGCCGCTGGTGCGCGCGGCTCACAGCCGCAGGAATCCCCGGCCACGCACGCCCCTGCGGGCGGCCCGGAACGTCGCACCCGGCAACAGGGCGGATCGCAGCAGGAGCCCGCCGCCCAAGCCCCGGCCGCTGCCGAGTCCCAAGCGGCGCAACGGCCGCGCCCACCCGGTTCGGGGCCTCGAGGTGGCGTCGATACCGAGATGATCCGCCGCAACTGGACCGAGGTGCTGCAGCGTATCTTCGGGATTCGCCGCGTCACCTGGACCTTCTTGTCCGAGCACGCACAGGTGCTCGATTACGACGGAACTCGGTTGCTGCTGGGGTTGTCGACCAAGGGGCTGGCCACGACCTTCCGCAACGGGCCGCACGCCGAAGTGGTGCGCCAAGCGCTATCCGAGCAACTCGGGGTCGACACCCGCGTCGAGGGCATCCCCGCCTCCGATGCGCCTGCGGCGTTTGCCCGCCCCGCAGAAAGCGCCGCCGGAGCGCCCGTCGCTGAGCAAGCAGCGCCCAGCGCTCCGCCGCAGCGGCCAGCCCAGCCAGAGCCGCGGTCCCAGCAGCAGCCAGCCCAGCCAGAGCCGTCAGCCTCGAGCCGCTGGGCGCCTGGCCCGGACAGCCGAGCGCCTGGCCAGGACAGCCGAGCGCCCGCCCAGTCGAACCCGAATCGTCCACCAGCTGGCGGGTACAGCCAGCAGCGGCCGTCGCAGCAGCAGAATCCAGCAGCGGGCAGTGTCGATGCGCGCGGCGCCGACCCGCGTGAGTCCGAACCGCGTCCGCAGCCGTCGCCCCCGTTGGGTGAGCCCGCGGTGCCGTCCCCGGGAGGCTGGGACGAGGTCCCCCCTCCCGGCGACGAGGACGCCCCGCCACCAGAGGATGTTCCGCCGCCGGAGGACGAACCCCGCGGTGGCAAGGCTGCGTTCCTGGCCGCTCGCCGCTCTGGTTACGCCTCGCCCGGGGCGCGACAGCGGCCGGGACGGGGACAGCCCCGCGCCTCAGATGACGAGGCGAGCGTGGACGACGAGGACATCCCCGACGCCGGTGCGGTGGGCCAGCCCGTCATCGCCCGCGTGCTCGGCGGTGTGGTCATCGACGAACGCGAGGAGTAGGCGAGCCGGGTGCGGCTCAGATTCACCCATCCTCAGCCCGCGCCGTTTCACGGTGGCCAAGGCGAGCGTCAGCGCGGTGGTGGACCGCTAGAGTGCACGCAGTCTGCGCTGCCACTGGAGGAACCCGTGCTCTACCGCCTCGCCCACGCTGTCATCGGACCGGCGCTTCGGGCCGTGCTTCGTCCCAGTGTCGTCGGTGTCGAGAACATCCCCCTGAGTGGGCCTCTCATCATCGCCAGCAACCACCTGTCGTTCTTCGACAGCATCGTGCTGCCGGTAGCCTCCCCGCGCCAGATCGCCTTCCTTGCCAAGGCCGAGTACTTCAACGGCCGGGGCCTGTCGGGGGCGCTCAACCGGATCTTCTTCACCTCCACCGGGATGATTCCGGTGGACCGTGACGAGGCCCGCGCCGCGCAGCGCTCGCTGGAACTCGCGCTGGAAGTGCTCTCCGAAGGTCGGGCGTTCGGCATCTACCCCGAGGGGACCCGCTCGCGCGACCTGCGTCTGCACCGCGGGCACACCGGCGTCGGGCACCTCGTGCTGGAATCCGGGGCGCCGGTGGTGCCCGTAGCTCTGCAAGGCACCGAGAAGATCCAGCCCGTGGGTTCGCGGTTCGTGCGCCCCACCAAGGTGCGGATCGAGTTCGGGGCGCCGATGGACTTCACCGGGCGTTTCGAGGGTGTTCCCACCGGGAAAGCGCGGCGCGTCATCACTGACGAGATCATGGACGCCATCGGCGCGATGTCGGGCCAGGAGCGCAGCGGCGACTACTGCCAGCGGCCTGCGAAGAGCTGAGCTTGGGCCCGGGCAGATAGGTTGTGTCGGTCATCCGTCGTAGGGTGATGACGTGTACGAAGGCGCAGTGCAGGACCTCATCGACGAACTCGGGCGGCTGCCCGGAGTCGGCCCCAAGAGCGCGCAGCGCATCGCGTTCCACATCCTCCAAGCCGACGAAGGCGATGTCGAACGCCTCGTGCAGGCCCTGCAACAGGTCAAAGCCACCGTGCGGTTCTGCGTCGTGTGCGGCAACATCGCCGAGTCGCAGCAGTGCCGCATCTGCAACGACGACCGGCGTGACCTCACCTGCGTGTGCGTGGTGGAGGAGCCTAAGGACGTCGTCGCGATCGAACGCACCCGCGAGTTCCGCGGCCGCTACCACGTCCTCGGCGGTGCGATCAGCCCGATCGAGGGTGTCGGCCCCGACGACCTGCGGGTCAAGGAACTGCTCACCCGCCTGGCCGACGGTGTCGTTACCGAGGTCATCATCGCCACCGACCCGAACCTCGAAGGTGAGGCGACCGCCACCTACCTGGCACGGCTGCTGCGCCCCCTGGAGATCCGGGTCACCCGCCTTGCCTCCGGTCTACCGGTAGGTGGGGACCTCGAATACGCCGACGAGATCACTCTCGGGCGCGCCTTTGAAGGGAGACGATTGCTTCATGCCTGAAAACCAGGACAGCGAAAAGCTCGCCAGTGACCTAGAGGTGCTTGGCAAAGAGACCGCCACCGAAGCCCGAGCCTTCCTCACGATCGTGCGGCAGGTCGCCGAAGGCGTCTCGCCCGACAACGCGATTCCGCTGCTGCTGCTGGCGGTCTCTCAGGTGCTGGTCACCGGGACCAGGCTGGGGGCGATCACCGACATCGTGCCTGCGCGCCAGTTCGAACCTGACCTGGGAAGCGATGAGGACGTGGAGGCGTTGCGGGTACAGCTCGCGCAGCTACTACACGGTCTGGACGACTACGTGGAGGTCGTCGACCCGTTGACGACCACCGAGGTCAGCGCCGGTCAAATCTCCGGCGACCTCGCCGAGATCGCCAGCTCCCTCATGCACGGCCTGCGCCATCACGCCGAGGGCGAGATCAGCGAAGCCCTGTGGTGGTGGCAGTTCAGCTACCTGTCCTCGTGGGGTGCCCGTGCGGCCAGTGCCCTGCGCGCCTTGCAGTCGATCCTCATGCACATCCGCCTCGACGCCGACGAAGACACGGTTGCCGAGGCCCAATTCGACGCTCTGCACCGCTGATCACGCGACGCGTACACCCCGGGGCGCCGACCTGGCCGGCGTGCGCACGCCCCTGATCGAGACCAGCACCGCGAGCAGTCCTGCCAGCAGGTAGGCCCCGAGCCCGACCGGCCACAGCGCGTAACCGCGCAATTGCGACCGGTTCTGCTCACGAACCTGCGCTGCCCGCGAGTCCTCGCATTCGTTCACGGGCTCCCCGCTGACGCCGCGGCGGGCGCTTCGGGCCCCGTCACTGATTGCGCCGAGCGGTTCGAAGGTGCTCAACGCCCCGACCGGACCGGGGGCTGCGTCCGCGACGACGACGAAGGGGTTGACGGCCAGCAAGGGCCAGATGCGTTCGGTGTGGAACTGCTCGCGGGTCTGGGTGACCTCGATGCAGGCAAGGTCGCCCGCGGGGGAGCCACCTCCCGGTTCCGGGCCCCAGGTCTTGATCTGTACCGGTTCGCTGCGCCCGGTCAGCGGGGTGGCTACGGCGTACAGCACCAGGGTTCCGACGCTGAGCGCCCCCACACACACATAGGTCAACACCACCGAGGCGGCCGGGCGGGCCGTCGCCGCGGAGAACGCCAGTCCGAGGGCGCAAGTCGTGCCCAGCACGACGGCCAGAGCGGTGAAGGCCAACGCCAGGGAGGCAGGGGAGATCCCGCCGGTGAGGACGGCGAACGCCAGAACGGGGACGGCGCTCAGCAGCGCCACCCCGGCCACGGCCCAGGCCGCAAGCAGTTTTCCCAGGACTATCTCGCTGGGTCGCAGCAGGGTTGTCTGCAAAGTCGCCAGCACTCCGCGCTCGCGGTCGCCGTTGATCGATCCAGCGGTGAGCGCGGGAACCACGAGCAACCCCAAGCCGAGCACGAGGAACACCGTCGTGCCGTAGAAGACCCCGCCCCGCACCTGCGGGGCCAGTCGCCCGGTAGCCAGCCACAACAGGGCGACGATCCCGTACACGGTGACCAGCCAGACCCCCGAGATGATGAGCCAGCGAGGATTCCGGATGCGTTGCCGCAGTTCCAGACCCAGCACCGCGGCCACGGCCTGACGGCTTGGTAGACGCTCGCGCATCAGCTCTCCCTCGTCGCCGCGAGGTAGGCGGTCTCCAGGGCTGAACCGCGCGGGGCGAATCCGACCACCGGCACGTCATGCTCGATGAGGTGGCGCAGCAGTGCCGCGGCGTCCAGCTCATCAGGCACGGGCACCTCGACGGCTCCTCGTGAGTCCCGCTGGCCGCCGGGGCCCTCGAGCCACTCGTATTCGATGCCGTCGCCCAACGCGGCAGCCAGCGCCGCAGCGTCCAGGGAGTCGATACGCCACCGAATCTGGCGCGGGGCGCGGCGAAGGTCGTGGGCGGCGACTGCGCGTCCGGCCTCGATGAGGACGGCCCGGTCGGCCATGTCTTCCAGGTCGGTGAGGACCTGGCTGGAGACCAGCACGGCGGCACCGGCATCGGCCAGGCCGCGGATGGTGTCGCACAGGTCGGCTCGGCTGTGCGGGTCCACCCCCGCGACCGGCTCATCCAGCAACAGCACCGAGGGTTCGTGGACCAGCGCGCGGGCCAGCGCGAGGCGTTGCGATTGGCCACGCGAGAGCATCCGCACCGGACGATCGCTCATCTCTTCCAGCCCTACCAGACGCAGCAACTCGATGCTGCGGGCGCGCGCGCGGGCCGGCGGCATCCGGAAGGCTGCGGCGATCGTCAACAGCACCTCGGTAGCGCTTAAGGAGTCCCAGGTGCCGAACCCGTCCGGCACCCACCCCATCACCCGGCGCACCCGGTGGGGGGCGGTGACCGGGTCGAAACCCCCTACTCGCAGCGTGCCGCTGTCCGGAGCAAGCAGGGTCGCCAGCATGAGCAGCAGGGTGCTCTTCCCGGCGCCGTCGGCGCCGACCAGCGCAGTGATCTCCCCGGGGGCAACGGCGAGCTCCAGCCGGTCCACGGCGGTGATGTCGCCAAAGCGGCGCGTCACTGCCTCGACGCGGATGCCGGTGTCCTGAACCGGGCTCGCAGCCATCTGCGCCCCCTTCCCCAACGCCAAACCCGCCAGGGCGGTAAACGGTTGTGTTCGATCAGTATTCGCGCCCCGAGGGCAGATAGCGTGGTCCCACGCCTACCGTGGGGCCTGGTCTCGCCCGCCGACGGCCATCCCGGCTGATCTCGGCATCCGAGCCGATGGCGGTTCGAGGAGCGAGAACGCTAAAATCCAGTACTGTCCGATCGTTGCCCAGCAGTGGAGACACCCGTGAGTCTTGTCGTGCAGAAATATGGTGGCTCCTCGCTTTCCGATGCCGAAAGCATCAAGCGGGTCGCCCGCCGCATTGTCGAAACCCGTCGAGCCGGCAACGACGTCTGTGTCGTCGTCTCGGCGATGGGGGACACCACCGACGAGCTCTTGGACCTGGCCGAGCAGGTCAGCCCGTTGCCCCCGGCGCGCGAACTGGACATGCTCCTGACCGCCGGGGAGCGGATGTCCATGGCATTGGTCGCGATGTCGATCGCCACGCTGGGACACACCGCCCAATCCTTCACCGGCTCCCAGGCCGGAGTGATCACTGACGAGGTGCATGGTCAGGCTCGCATCATCGACGTGACCCCGGGCCGGATCCAAGGTGCGCTGCGGGAGGGCAACATCGCCATCGTTGCCGGGTTCCAGGGCGTCAGCCAGACGACGAAGAACATCACGACTCTGGGTCGTGGAGGCTCCGACACCACCGCGGTCGCCCTGGCGGCGGCGCTGGAAGCCGACGTCTGCGAGATCTACACCGACGTCGACGGAGTGTTCACCGCCGACCCCCGGATCGTCTCCACCGCGCGGCAACTGAAATACATCACCACCGAGGAAATGCTGGAGATGGCTGCCAACGGCGCCAAGATCCTGCATCTGCGCTGCGTAGAGTACGCCCGACGGTATGGCATCCCCATCCACGTCCGGTCCTCGTTCTCGACCAAGCACGGCACGATCATCACCGACAAGCCCATCGAAGGAGTAGCCGTGGAGGCTCCCATCATCTCCGGCGTCGCGCACGACCGAGGCGAAGCCAAGATCACCGTCGTGGGCGTTCCCGACCTGCCGGGTAAGGCCGCCGACATCTTCCGTGTCGTCGCCGAATCCGAAGCCAACCTCGACATGATCGTGCAGAACGTCTCGGCGGCCGAGACCGGTCGCACCGACATCTCGTTCACGCTGCCGATGTCGCACGGGCAGAAGGCCGTTCAGGCGCTGGATCGGATCCGCTCAGAGGTCGGTTTCGAGTCGCTGCGTTATGACGACCAGATCGGCAAACTGTCACTGGTGGGCGCCGGGATGCGTTCCAACCCCGGAGTGAGCGCCACCTTCTTCGGTGCGCTGTCCCGCGCGGGGGTCAACATCGAGATGATCTCCACCTCTGAGATCCGTATCTCGGTGGTGACGCGCGCCGACCAGCTCGACGCCGCAGTCAAGGCCGTGCACACCGCCTTCGGGCTGGACTCCGCCGAGGGCGAAGCCGTCGTATACGGGGGCACCGGACGGTGAACTCGGTGAGCGATCGGAGTCGTCCGACGCTCGCCGTAGTGGGTGCGACTGGGGCGGTCGGTTCCGTGATGCGGGCCCTGCTGTCTGAGCGGGAGGACGTGTGGGGCGAAATTCGCCTCATCGCTTCTGCGCGGTCAGCCGGGCGAGTGTTGTCGGTACGCGGCGAGGACGTCGTCGTCCAAGAACTGAGTGCGCAAGCCTTGGACGGCGTTGACGTGGCGATGTTCGACGTTCCCAAGGACGTCAGCCTGGAATGGGCACCGATAGCGGTGCAGCAGGGAGCCGTCGTCATCGACAACAGCAGCGCGTTCCGAATGGATCCGCAGGTGCCGCTGGTGGTCGCTGAGGTGAACCCAGCCCAGATTCGCAACCGGCCGCGCGGCATCATCAGTAACCCGAACTGCACCACCTTGGTCATGATGAACACCCTCGGTGCTCTGCACGCCGGATGGGAGTTGGAGGAGATCGTCGTCTCCACCTACCAGGCCGCCTCCGGCCTGGGACAGCCCGGCATGGACCGGCTTTACGACGAGATCGAGGTCGTCGCCGGGGATCGTCAGTTGGGCCAGCAGATCGGTGATGTGCGCCGCCGGATCGACAACGAGCTGGACCAGTCCTCGCCGTTCCCGGCGCCGCTGGCGATGAACGTCGTGCCGTGGGTAGGCGACGCCGGCGAAGAGGGCTGGAGCAGCGAGGAACTGAAGGTGCGCGCTGAGTCACGCAAGATTCTCGGGCTGCCCACGTTGCGGGTATCGGCCACCTGCGTGCGGGTCCCGGTCGTCACGACGCACTCCCTGAGTGTGCATGCACGCTTCCACAAGCGGATCACGGTCGAGGACGCCCGCGAAGCGCTGGTGCAGGCACCGAACGTGGTCCTGTTCGACGACATCAACCACGACGAATGGCCGACACCGGTGGACGTGGTCGGCTCTGACCCGATGTTCGTCGGGCGGTTGCGTCAGGCGACGGACTTCCCCAACGCGCTGGACTTCTTCGTCTGCGGCGACAACCTACGCAAGGGCGCCGCGCTCAACACCTCTCAGATCGCTGAGGCTCTGTGCCAGGAACTCGTCTGAGGCCCTAGCCCGCTGCCGTGCGTGGCCGTGGCGGCAAGGAATGTCTTGTCGTATCTGTACCCGGCAAGCTCTCAGTTTCTCGGCGCAGGCGCCGACAGTGCTGATGAAGCATCCTGTACGCCTGCTGGGCGCACACCTGCGGGCATCACCGGTTCGCGACGATCTCCTCCGGGGGAGAGGCCGTCGATCTCGGGGGTGCCCGTAGTGGTCTGCCACCGCGCTCGCACTTACTCACGTGGGGGGTCGCCAGCGGCTCTGGGCGTACCCCCTGCCGCCGGAGCGCCCGTGTCCCGCACTGTCCGCTCTCCACTGGTTGTCGCTACACGCGGTGGCGCACCGTGGCCGCAACGGCAGCCGACCTCGCCCGCAGCGCGCCCTGCTGCGACGCGGAAGACAGAACAGATAACAAAAGGACCGGCCCGGTACTGCTCTCGCAGTTGCGGGCCGGTCCTCATCTGGTCGGGGTGACAGGATTTGAACCTGCGGCCTCTTCGTCCCGAACGAAGCGCGCTACCAAGCTGCGCCACACCCCGTGGCTTGTGTCGCGACGAGGCGCGACGACGCCCCACAATAGCCGACGTCCTGCCCGACTGCCGAATCGGGACTCCATAGGCCGGGTCGGCAATGTCCTCAGGGGCGATCCGCAGCTCGGCGGGGGCGCTCGATCAGGGTCAACAGGGTGGCCTCCGGGCGGCAGGCGAAGCGCACCGGAGCGTACGGAGAGGTGCCCAGACCAGCCGAGACGTGCATCCACGCAGCGGCATCCGGAGCGTCGCTGCTGGGCGCGCCAGATGCACCCGGCCACCACCGGGACACGCCCTTCACACGGCCGGTGTCCAGGTCGCAGTTCGTCACCAGCGCCCCGTAGAACGGCACCGCGACCTGGCCGCCGTGGGTGTGCCCGGCGATGAGCAGTTCAGCGCCGTCAGCGCTCATCCGATCGAGGATCGCGGTGTAGGGAGCGTGCGTGACGCCGACCTTGAGGTCAGCGTTCGGATCGGCAGGGCCCGCGACCGCTTCGTACCGGTCGTAGCCCAGGTGCGGGTCGTCGACGCCCACCAGCTCGATATCTAAGTCGCGCACAGCCAGCCGGCCCCGCGCATTCGTCAGATCCGCCCAGCCGGCAGCGTGAAACCGCTCGACCAACTCCTCGGTGGGCAGCCGGGGCGTCGTGGGTGGGCGTCGGTTGCCCACCAGGTAATTGAACGGGTTTCGCTTGCCGGGAGCGAAGTAGTCATTCGAACCCAGCACGAAAGCGCCCGGCAGGTCCAGGAACGGCTCGTAGGCGCGCATCAGCGGCGCTATCGACTCCGGGTGGGCGATGTTGTCGCCGCTGTTCAGCACCGCGTCCGGCCGCAGCCGGGCCAGCGCCCGCACCCAGGCGATCTTGCGATGCTGGGAGGGCATCAGGTGCAGATCCGACAGGTGCAGCACGGTGACCGGCTCGGCACCCACCGGAAGTACCGGGACGGTGAAGCGTCGCAGGGTGAACGCGTTGCGTTCGATGAGAGCGGCGTAGCCCAATGTCGCGGCGCCCGTGGCGCCCAACCCGAGCAAGCCGGTAGTGAAGGTATTCATCCCGGCCAGTCTCTCAGACACCCCGAACTGCTCGTCCTGGCCGCATGGCGTGCCCGGGCCGGTCACTGCAGGAGTCCGCGAGTCCACCTGCGGGCAGCCCCCTGTCCGGTTCGATCACCGGTGCCCATGTCGCCCGCGCTGTGTCACCAACACGCGGCGAATGTGTCAGCAGCCCCGGAGCAGTTGCTCCGGGGCTGCTGGTTCGATCAACGTGCGCTCAGCGTCTCTCAGCCGTCCGTACCCGAAGACAGGGTCAACGTGACGGTGGCGCCCTTCTCTGCCTCCTGGCCGCCTTCGGGTGACGTCTGGGCCACCCTCCCGGCTTCCACGTCGGGGGAGGAGACGCGGTCCTCGGTTACCTGGACCGTGAACCCCTCGCGTTCCAGGCGGCGCTTCGCCGATCCGCGGCCGCGGCCGACGACATTGGGTACCTTCACCAGGTCCGCGCTCTTGGTTTTCGTCGAGCCCTTGCCGCGGGTGAAACGCTCGGCCGGCAATCCGTCGTGAGCGCGGTTCATGATCTTGGTCCACAGCGGGCCGGCGATGGTCGCGCCGTAGGCGTGGGTCGGTCGCTGGTCGTACGGGGTCCCGTACCAGACCGCCGTCGAACGCTGCGGGGTGTAGCCGGCGAACCAGGTCTCCACGCCGTTGTCGGCGGTGCCCGTCTTACCGGCTGACTGGCGCCCGGACAGTCCCAGTGCCTTGCCCGTTCCCGAGGTCATGACCGAGGTGAGGATGTCTGTGGTCCCGTAGGCGATCTTCGGGTCGATGGCTTGACGGCAGTTGTTCTCTCCCACCGGCAGGTTGGTGCCGTCGAAGGCGACGACGCTGTCCACAGGCTTGGGGGCGCAGTAGGTGCCGTTCGCGGCCAGAGTCGCGTAGGAGGCGGCCAACGTCAGGGGCGAAGCGTTGTCTGCGCCCAGGATGGTGGCTGCCAGGCCCTGACCGGGACCACCGCCGGTCCCGTACGGCTTACCGTCGGCACGGACCAGGCCCATCTTGGCCATCGTCTCTTTCTCCTTGCAGACCCCCACCTTGGCGGCCAGCTCCAGGAAGGCGGTGTTGATCGAGAGTGCCGTCGCCTCGCGCAGTGTGGTGCCGCCGTGCTCCTCGCCCTCAGCGTTGTAGGGCGCGTAGCTGCCGACCATGCCGCACTTGTCTCCGCCGAGGCGTTTGGCCGAGTACCGGGTGGCGTCCTTGGGAGCGAACAGGTAGGAGCTCGGACGCATGCCTTCTTCGAGGGCCGTGACCACGCCGTACATCTTGGCGGTCGAGCCGATCTGGAAGCCTGAGGAGCCGCCGTACTTCTGATCCACGGCCCAGTTGAGGGAGGTCTTGCCGGGCTTCTGCTCCAGCGCCCACTCGGTGTTCTGCCCGATGGCCAACACTCGCCCGGTGCCGGGCTCGACGACGGCTGCCGCCGCACCGCGGTCTCGGGAGTTGCCGACCGGAACGCGCTGCGCCAGCAGTTTGCGGGTGCTGTTCGTCAGCTTCAGGTCGAAGCTTGTCTTGACGGTGAGTCCGCCGTAGTAGAGACGCTTACGGCGTTCCTCGACCGTTTTGCCCAGCGACGGCTGCTCCAGGAGCCACTTGCGCACGTACTCACAGATGTACGGATCCGCCGAGGCTGGGCAGGAGGGCTTGTTCGGGGTGACGTTGAGTTTGATGGGGGTGCGCTGGGCCTCGCCGCGCGTCTTGGAGCTGATCAGACCCAACTGGTGCATGCGCTTGAGGACGTCATTGCGCCGTGCCAGCGCGCGATCCGGGTTGTTGATGGGATCGGCTGTACCGGGGTTCTGCGCCAGACCGGCGATGAGCGCAGCCTGCGGCAGGCTCAGCTTCGCTGCGGAGATGCCGAAGTAGCGCTGCGCGGCGGCCTCGACGCCGTAGGCGCCTGCCCCGTAATAGACGAGGTTGAGGTAGCCCTGCAGGATCTGGTCCTTACCCAGGCGCTGCTCCATCGAGATCGCGTACTTCATCTCCTGCAGCTTGCGGACATAGCCCGGGATGCCCGAGCGGGCCACTGCCGCCTCCATGGCGTTCTTGTCCTCGTTCTGTGCCGCGGTGGCGACCAGCATCTGGCGCACGTACTGCTGGGTGATGGTGGAGGCGCCCTGCTTGTCACCCTGCGCCGTGGAAACCAGCGCTCGCGCCAGACCGCGGGGGTCGATGCCGCCATGCTCGTAGAAGCGGTCGTCCTCGATGGCGACCTGCGCCTGGCGCATCGCGGGGGCGATCTTCTCGATCGGGACCACCACCCGGTTCTCTTCGTACAAGGTGGCGATGAGGGTGCCGTCGGAAGCCAGGATGCGTGACTGCTGGGCCATCGGGTTGGCCGTGAACTGTGCCGGGAGGGCGTCGAAAGCAGTGACGACCTGCTTGGTGCCGACACCGGCGATCCCGACCACCGGCATCAACATGCCGGCGGCTAGCAACCCCATGACCGTAGAGGACGCGACGAACGCCCCAAACAATCCCGGGAGGTTCGCCGCACTGCGCTCTGGCCTGTCCATACCCACCAGCGTAAACGTCTCTGCCGACAATTCGTTCGCGCCGACACCCCGCTGCCTGCCCGCCCTGACTCAGTCGCCTGACATCGTGACGAGGGCCTAGCCCGCCAGGCGTGCCATCCGACCAGCGAATTTGCTGAAGTCACGCATCTCGACACGTGGTGTGCGCCCTGGAACGCAAAATGACTAGTCCTTATGGGCCAGGAGGAATGATCCGGTTGAGGTATGGCCCCGGAGGGCCATTGTTCCCTATCGTCGCAGGTACGGGCCGTGGAACGGCCACAAGCCGACCCCGGTAAGACCGCCACGAGCGGACAACAACGAGGACTGCGAATGACGATTACATCAGTGCCGATGCAGCGTCGTCCGACGGATTGGGTTGAGGACTGGACCCCTCAGGCCGCCTGTCGGAACAGCGAACCGGATGACCTCTTTGTTCAGGGGGCCGCGCAACAGCAGGCGAAGAAGATCTGTCAACGGTGCCCTGTCGTGGCCGAATGCTTGGCGGACGCGCTGGATCACCACACCGAGTTCGGGGTCTGGGGAGGCATGACCGAGCGAGAGCGTCGAGCGATGCTGCGTCGTCACCCTCATGTCCGGTCCTGGCGGGAGATGTTCGAACGCGCCCTCGTCGAAGAGGACCGTTCCGGGATCGGCGAGGACCTCGCATCGGCCTGAACCAGGCCCGCCCCCGACAAGCGAACCGACCTGCCGACTAGCCTGCGGGTCGGTTCTGTCGTGCTAGCGCGGTGCCGATCTCGCGTAGTCCCTGCACGTCGTGAATGTCGTGGCTCGCGGCTGGGACCGTGGCCACCCGCACGCCCGGGTGTCGCTGACCGAATCGGTCGGTCACGCTGCGATGCCGGGCAGCGGTTGTCGCCAGTTCGCTGTGTAGACGGAGTAGCCCTTCGGTGATCTCCTCGGCGCTGGCGCTCTCGGTCGGATCCTCGGGCAGTTCCTGCAGCAGGGCGTCGGCGGCCTGCTCGGCGCTGGCGGCCGTCAGTCCGGCGGTTGCCAACAGATGCACCCGGTTGACCACGACCCCGGTCAGCGGCATGTCATCGGCGCGGAGCCGATCGATGAAGTAACCCGCTTCGCGCAACGCGTCCCGCTCCGGAGTGGCCACGACCAGGAACGCCGTGCCCGGTTGTTGCAGCAAGGCATAGGTCTGATCGGCCCGTTCCCGGAACCCACCGAACATCGTGTCCAGCGCAGCGACGAGCATCTGCACTTCGTGCAACATCTGGGTGCCGAGCAGCTTGGACATCGCGTGCGCGGCTGCGGAGACCCCCACCGAGAGCACCTTGACGTAGGCGCGCCCGCCGGCCTTGGCCGGTGCGAGCAGCAGTCGGATGAAGCGCCCGTCCAGGAATGAACCCAGCCGGGCGGGGGCGTCGAGGAAGTCCAGGGCCGAGCGAGAAGGTGGCGTGTCGACCACGATGAGATCCCAGGCGGGCTCGCCGCCGGGGCCGCGCCGCGCATACAGCTGGCCCAGTTTCTCCATCGCCATGTACTCCTGGGTTCCGGCGAAGGAACTCGACAGCGCTTGGTAGAACGGGTTCGCCAAGATCTGGGCGGCCTTTTCCGGGGTGGTGTGCGCTTGCACCACCTCATCGAAGGTGCGCTTCATGTCCAGCATCATCGCGTCCAGGGAACCCCCGCCCTGGCCCTGCACCTGCGCCACGGCGCGGGGGGTGTTGTCGAGTTCGGTCAACCCCAGCGACTGTGCCAACCGACGCGCCGGGTCGATGGTCAGCACCGCCACCCGGCGTCCGCGTTCGGCGCCCCGCAGCGCCAGCGCCGCAGCCGTGGTCGTCTTGCCCACGCCGCCGGAGCCGCAGCAGACGACGATACGGGTGGCCGGGTTGTCGAGCAGGGCGTCGATGTCCAGGACGGAACCTGCAGCGGACTGGCCCAAGGTCGCGTTACCGGAGGTCGCCGGGGTCGGCGCGCCAGCCCCGCGGGGGCGCCCATTGGTGGGGGTCATGACCACAGCCCCTGCTCGGCCAGATGCTGCGCCAGGACGCGCACCAGGCCCTCATCGGGTTCGCCCCAGACGTGGGGCAGGACGACGATCGGGTGGCCCAATCGGGTCAGCGATTCCAAAGCTCGGTCCTCCACAGCGATGCGCTCCAGGTGTCCGCGGCCCTGCGCGAGTAGCCCCGACACCACGGCCTCGTCAGCGGGCAGGCGATGGCGTTCCAGGACCGCAGCGATGGCGTCGTGATCGACCTGGTCGGTGTGCACCGCCGCAGCAGTGGCCGGGGAGAACACTTCTTCGCGGGCTTGATTGACGATGAGCGCCCCCACCGGTACGCCGATCGCGGAAAGGTCCGCGACGGCGTCGATGGTCTCTTGAACGGGCATCTCCTCCAGCAGGGTCGTCAGATGCACGACGCAGGTCCCCGAACGCAACATCCGGGTGATCGAGTCAGCCTGGCTGCGGATCGGGCCGACCCGCGCCAAGTCTGCGACCTCGCTGTTGACGTTGAGGAAGTGCGCCACCCGGCCCGTGGGCGGAGCATCCAGGACGACCGCGTCGTAGGCCCATTCGGGGGCGCCGGAGGCGGGCCCACCCGAGCTGCGGCCCTGATCCACCTGACGACCCACCGCCTCGTAGACCTTGCCGATGAGCAGGACGTCACGCACCCCGGGGGCGATGGTGGTGGCGAAATCGATGGCGCCGATCTTCTCCAACGCGGCTCCGGCACGCCCGAGCCGGTAGAAGATCGACAGATATTCCAGCAGCGCAGCCTTGGCCTCCACCGCCAAACCCCACACTTCGCCGCCGCCGTGCACTTTCAGCACGAGGCGTTCCTGATCAGGCAGGGGCGGGACATCGAAGGCCTGGCTGATGCCACCGCGGCCCTCGACCTCGGCGATGAGGACTCGACGGCCCAGACTGGCCAGGGTTAGAGCAAGCGCTGCCGCCACGGTGGTCTTGCCGGTCCCGCCCTTGCCCGTGACGACATGCAGTCGCGCGTCGGCCCACGAGGAGGGTGGGAGATTGGTCGCCATGACGAAAGTGTAGGGAAGGGCTCAACGGGCGGCCCACAATCGTCCAACTTCGCTCCGGCGGTTGGGCAAGGAACATCGCCGGGCAGAACGCGCGGCTAGAGTTCACGACATGACCAAATGGGAGTACGTGACTGCGCCGTTGATCGTCCACAACACCAAGGCCATCCTGGACAACTGGGGCGCCGACGGATGGGAGCTCGTCCAGGTCGTGGTGATGCCTGAGGGCGGTCTCGTGGCCTACTTCAAACGTCCGATCGCCTGAGCGCGGAACGGAGTTCGCTATGAGTATGGGTCAAGTTGAGTCTCGGTTGAAGGACATGGGTCTGACGGTGCCGGAGGTGGTGCCGCCGGTCGCGGCCTATGTTCCCGCCGTGGTGGATGGCGCCCGGGTGTACACCTCCGGCCAGCTTCCGATGATCGATGGGGCAATGCCGTACACCGGCAAGGTCGGCGAGGGCGAAGGTATGGTCTCCCCGGAGCAGGCCAAAGAGCTCGCCCGCTATTGCGCCCTGAACGCCATCGCAGCGCTGAAGAGTGTCGTCGGTGACCTGGACAAGATCGAACGAATCGTCAAGGTCGTCGGCTTCGTGGCCGCCGATCCCTCGTTCACCGCAGTCCCCGGCGTCATCAACGGTGCTTCGGAACTGCTCGGTGCCGCCTTCGGCGACAAGGGCGTGCACGCCCGCAGCGCGGTCGGGGTCGCGGTGTTGCCGCTGAACGCCTCGGTGGAGGTCGAACTGATCGCCGCGCTCGCAGACGACTGAATCGAAGAGGTGAAGGGCGTGTCCACCGTCCGACGAACGTTCCCCGTCCCGGAGTCGCTGCGGGAATCCGCGGCGAAGGCCGGCCAGAGCGTTGCCACCCCTCGTCCGGCGGCGACGGTCATGCTGGTGCGAGACATCGGCGCCGAAGGTGAGCGATCGCCGCACGGGGGCACGCCCGAGGCCGAGTCCGGTATCGAGGTCTTCATGCTGCGACGCACCGCCTCGATGGCGTTCGCGCCGCGCATGATGGTCTTTCCGGGCGGTGGGGTCGACCCGCGAGATGCGGACCGGGATCTACCGTGGTGCGGCCCGTCACCGGCGAGTTGGGCTCGTGACCTGGCCACCGAGGATGAGGACCTGGCCCGCGAACTCGTTGTGGCTGCCGCCCGGGAGGTGTTCGAGGAATGCGGGGTGCTGCTGGCCGGTCGAGACGAGAACCATGTGGTGCAGGACCCCTCGGGTCCGCTCTGGCGCCAGACCCGGGCCGCGCTCCTGGCGCGGGAATGGTCCTTCGCCGAGGTGCTCATGCAACGGGACCTGGTGCTGCGTACCGACCTGCTGCGAGCATGGGCGCATTGGGTGACCCCGGAGTTCGAGCCGCGGCGTTACGACACCCGGTTCTTCGCGGCGTTGCTGCCGCAGGGGCAGTCGCCAGATGGAGACACCACCGAAGCCGATGAAGCGGGCTGGTGGGCGCCCGCGGCCTTGTTGCGCGACGCCGAGACCGGGGCCGCGATGCTGCTGCCCCCGACCCGGGTGTGCCTGGAGCAACTGGCGCAGCGTTCCCCGGCGGCGGCGGTACTCGATCAGGCGCCGCAGGTCCGCCGGGTGATGCCGGTACTGGAGGAGTCCCCCAGCGGGCCGGTGCTGGCCTGCGAGGTGCCCTCATGAGTGCGGAGCCGCCGCCGAGCTCGGTGCCGCCGGGGCGCTGGCGGGGCGGCAGCGGCTCGCGCTCGGCTGTGTGCGTGCTGGCTCCCAACCCCTCCCCGATGACGCTGGAGGGCACCAACACCTGGATCATCGGGGCGCCGGACGCACCGGGTTGCGTCGTGATCGACCCCGGGCCCGACCACCCCCAGCATCTGCGCGCCATTCTCGATGAGGTCGGGCAACGCCGGATCGAGGCGGTGCTTCTGACCCACCGCCACCCCGACCACAGGGAGGGTGCGCCGCGCCTTGCCGAGATCGCCGGGGTGCCGGTACGCGCACACGGTCCCGGGGCGGACGAACTTCAGGACGGCGACGTCCTGGAAATGGCCGGCGCGGAGATCGCGGTGCTGGCCACCCCTGGGCACACCAGCGATTCGCTGTGCTTCCTGCTGGCCGATGAGGAGGTGCTGATCACCGGGGACACCATCCTGGGTTGGGGAACGACCATGGTGGCCTGGCCGGACGGGCGACTGGGCGCCTACCTGTCGAGCCTGGATCAGATTTCGGCGCTGACCGGGACCGGCCGCATCACTCGCCTGCTGCCAGCCCACGGCGCGGTGCTCCGCGATGCGCACGCCTCGGTGCGCTACTACCTGGAACACCGCAGCGAACGCCTGGAGCAAGTGCGGCTCGCGCTGCGCGACGGTGCCCAGGACGCCCAGAGCGTGGTGGAAACCGTCTACGCGGATGTGCCGCGCGAATTATGGCCCGCGGCCACGATGAGCGTGCAAGCCCAACTGGCCTATCTGCGCGAAGGGCATTAGCCCGCCGACACAGGCCGCGAAAGCGAACTAGCCAGCGGCGGTGCCGAGTTCGGCGGGAACGAGCCTGGTTCAGCGGCTGCGTCGGTGCAGGCGCTCGACGTCCAGCAGCACTACGGCGCGAGCTTCAAGACGCAACCAGCCACGAGTGGCGAAATCGGCCAAGGCCTTGTTGACGGTTTCTCGGGAGGCCCCGACGAGCTGGGCGAGCTCTTCTTGGGTGAGGTCGTGGGCCACGAGGATGCCCTCTTCAGCCGGGCGACCGAAACGCTGCGACAGATCCAGCAGGGCCTTGGCGACGCGGCCGGGGACGTCGGTGAAGACCAGATCGGCCAGCGAGTCGTTGGTGCGACGCAGTCGGCGGGCCAGGGCGGCGAGCAGACTCTGCGCGACGGCGGGGCGGTCATGGAGGAAAACGCGCAGCGAGTCGTGTCCCAGGCTGATCAGTTCGGAGTCGGCCACGGCGGTGGCGGTCGCGTTGCGGGGACCGGGATCGAACAGGCTCAACTCGCCGAACATCTCGCCCGGGCCGAGGATCGCGACGAGGTTCTCGCGACCGTCCGTGCTGGTGCGGCCGAGTTTCACCTTTCCGGACTGGATGACGTAAAGACGATCCCCCTGCTGGCCCTCTCGAAAGAGCACTTCGCCCCGGTCCAAATGGGTGCTCGCCATGGTCGCTTGTAGCGCGGCCATCTCCTCTTCCTCGAGAGCGGCGAACAGGGGGGCATTTCTCACGGCGTCGTTCTCCACAAGGTCAGTGTGCCAGAGATCACCACGGTCCCAGGGCAGGGTCCGCGCACCGTCTAGGCTGACGGGATGAGTCAAGCCTCAGGGGTGGCACCCAGGTCGGGCGCGGCCAGGGCCGCCGCAGGTGAGGAAACGCCGTTGGCTCGCACTCGCCGGGCCCGCCGGATGTACCGGGTCCTGTGCCAGCGCTACCCGGACGCGCATTGCGAACTCAACTTCACCTCTGCGCTGGAGTTGCTCGTGGCCACAGTGCTGTCCGCCCAGACCACCGACGCCCGGGTCAACCTGGTCACCCCGGTCCTGTTCCAGCGCTACCGAACTGCCGCCGATTACGCCGCCGCCGACCGTGCCGAGCTGGAGACGATCATCGCCTCCACCGGGTTCTATCGGGCCAAGGCGGATTCGCTGCTCAAACTGGGCGCAGCTCTCGTGGAGCGCCACGACGGTCAGGTTCCGCAGCGCATGCAAGACCTGGTCGCCCTGCCCGGGGTGGGTCGCAAAACGGCCAATGTCGTCCTCGGTGACGCCTTCGGCGTGCCCGGGATCACGGTCGATACCCACGTCGGACGCTTGGCCCGCCGCTTCGGCTGGACGCAGGAGAGCGACCCGGTGCGGGTCGAATACGCGGTGGCTGAGCTCATCCCCAAGCGTGAGTGGACGATGCTCTCCCATGTGGTGATCTTCCACGGGCGGCGTACCTGCCATGCCCGACGTCCGGCCTGCGGCGCCTGCTGGGTCGCGCGCTGGTGTCCCTCCTACGGTGAGGGAGAGACCGACCCGAGCGCCGCGCGCAAGCTCGTGAAGGGCCCCATCCCAGTAGAACAACCATGACCGGTCCCCGTTGCCCGGCCCCGCCCCCAAGCCGCCCCCCGTGGCTGGACCGGCTGACCAGCAGCCTGGAGCGCGCCCCGGAGACAGCCTTCGGGATTCGCCCACCGCACAGCAGCGCCGGACGGCACTCCGCCGTGCTCCTGCTCTTCGGTTCCGGCCCGGGGGGAGGCGAGGATGTGGTGCTGACCGAACGCGCCCCCACGATGCGATCCCACGGCGGTCAGATTGCTTTCCCCGGCGGGCGTGTCGATGCCCATGACCAGGGGCCGGTCGCAGCGGCGT